>NZ_LIRJ01000588.1:0-163 GCF_001419745.1 Streptomyces silaceus
CCCGTCACCGAGTCCCCCGTCCCCGCCGACGACCGCGCCCGCCTCCTGAGCGGCACGCACCACGACCCGCACGGCGTGCTCGGCGCGCACCCCGTGCCCGGAGGGACGGCCTTCCGCACGCTGCGGCCCTACGCCAAGGCCGTCGCCGTGGTCGCCGAGGACT
>NZ_LIRJ01000588.1:194-496 GCF_001419745.1 Streptomyces silaceus
GGACTTCCGCGCCGAGCTGCGCGACGACGGCGACGGGTTCTTCTCCGCGGTGCTGCCGCTGCGGTCCGTGCCGGACGACTACCGCCTCCGTGTCGCGTACGAGGACACGGAGCTGGATGTCCACGACGCCTACCGCTTCCTGCCCGCGCTCGGCGAGTTCGACCTGCACCTGATCGGCGAGGGCCGGCACGAGCGGCTCTGGGAGGCGCTCGGGGCCCGGCCGATGGACCACCAGGGCGCCACCGGCACCCGCTTCACGGTGTGGGCGCCCAACGCGCGGGGCGTGCGGGTCGTCGGGAACT
>NZ_LIRJ01000588.1:585-9107 GCF_001419745.1 Streptomyces silaceus
GCACCACGAGTGGCACGACCGGGAGTGGCTCGCCCGCCGCGCGGACGTTCCGGTGCACGAGGCGCCGTTCTCCGTGTACGAGGTGCATCTCTCGTCCTGGCGGCCAGGCCTGACGTACCGTCAACTAGCCGAGCAGCTGCCCGCCTACGTCGCTGACCTCGGCTTCACGCACGTCGAGCTGATGCCCGTCGCCGAGCACCCCTTCGGCGGCTCCTGGGGCTACCAGGTCACCGGCTTCTACGCGCCGACGGCCCGCCTCGGCACCCCCGACGACTTCAAGTACCTGGTCGACGCCCTGCACCAGGCGGGCATCGGCGTCCTGATGGACTGGGTACCCGCGCACTTCCCGCGCGACGACTGGGCGCTCGCCGAGTTCGACGGGCGGCCCCTGTACGAGCACGAGGACCCGGCCCGCGCCGCGCACCCCGACTGGGGCACCCTGGAGTTCGACTACGGCCGCGGCGAAGTACGCAACTTCCTGGTCGCCAACGCCAGTTATTGGTGCGAGGAGTTCCACATAGACGGCCTGCGCGTCGACGCCGTCGCCTCCATGCTCTACCTCGACTACTCGCGCGAGCACGGCGAGTGGACGCCGAACGCGCACGGCGGCCGGGAGAACCTCGACGCCGTCTCCTTCCTCCAGGAGATGAACGCGACCGTCTACCGCCGCAGCCCCGGCGTCGTCACCATCGCCGAGGAGTCCACCGCCTGGGACGGTGTCACCCGCGCCACCCACCACACGGGCCCCGGCGGCTTCGGCGGCCTCGGCTTCGGCCTGAAGTGGAACATGGGCTGGATGCACGACTCCCTCGGCTACCTGACCAAGGAGCCGGTGCACCGCAAGTACCACCACAACGAGATGACGTTCTCGATGGTGTACGCCTACAGCGAGAACTACGTCCTGCCCATCTCGCACGACGAAGTGGTGCACGGCAAGCGGTCGCTGGTGTCCAAGATGCCCGGCGACTGGTGGCAGCAGCGCGCCAACCACCGCGCCTACCTGGGCTTCATGTGGGCCCACCCCGGCAAGCAACTCCTCTTCATGGGGCAGGAGTTCGCGCAGGGCGCCGAGTGGTCGGAGGGGCACGGACCCGACTGGTGGCTGCTGGATCCGGCGTACGGCGCCGAGCCCGACCACCGCGGCGTGCGCGACCTGGTCCGCGAGCTGAACACCGTCTACCGCGGCGAGCCCGCCCTGTGGCAGCGCGACACCGACCCCGGGGGCTTCGCCTGGGTCGAGGGCGACGCCGCCGAGGACAACGTCTTCGCCTTCCTGCGGTACGCCGAGGACGGCTCCGTGCTGCTCGCCGTCTCGCACTTCTCACCGGTCGTCCGGCACGGCTACCGCCTGGGCGTGCCGGACGAGTTCGCCGCCTGGCAGGAGGTCCTGAACACCGACGAGGCCCGCTTCGGCGGCGGCGACGTCACCAACCCCGACCCGCTCAAGCCGGAGCCGGTGGCGTCCCACGGCCGCCCCGCGTCGCTGCGCCTGACCCTGCCGCCGCTGGCTACCGTGTGGCTTCGACCTGTTTGAGCGCCACCGGCAGCTCGCCTTCGTACAGCACGCCCAGCCGCTGCGTGGCCCGGGTCAGGGCCACGTACAGGTCGCTCGTGCCGTAGCGGGCCGGCTCGACGACGAGGACCGTGTCGAACTCCAGGCCCTTCGCCTGACGCGGGTCGATCAGCACGACCGGCCGCGTCAGGTCCGGGGCCTCCCCGGCCGTCACCCCGGGGAGCTGCGCGGCGAGCTCCGCGTGGAGCTCGCGCGGGGCGATCACCGCGAGGCGGCCCTCGTCCCGCGTCTCGGCGGCGACCGCGTCGGCCACGGCCGCGGGGAGGTCGTCGGCGCGGCGCGCCCAGGGCCGTACGCCCGTGGAGCGCACCGAGCTCGGCGGCCGGAAGTCGGGCTGCTCGACGCGCGGCACCTCGGCCGCCACGTCCATGATCTCCACGGGCGTGCGGTAGTTGACGCCGAGCCGGGTGTACTCCCAGCGGTCCTCGACGTACGGCGAAAGGATCTTCTCCCACGAGCCGCAGCCGCCCGCCTCCGCGGTCTGCGCCGGGTCGCCGACGAGCGTCATGGAGCGGGTCGGGCAGCGCCGCATGAGCAGCCGCCAGGCCATCGCCGAGAGCTCCTGCGCCTCGTCGACGATGATGTGCCCGAACGCCCAGGTGCGGTCGGCGGCCGCGCGCTCGGCGGCGCTGCGGTGGTCCAGCTCCTCCTGGCGCTCGGCCATCCGCTCGGCGTCGATGATGTTGTGCGCGAGCAGGACCTCGGCGTCCTCCTCGTCCTTGTCCTCGAACTCGTACGTACGGGAGGCGCGCGAGACGTCGAGGACGCCCTGCGCGTAGGCGATCTGGCGGGCGCGCTCGGCCTCGGCCGCCGCGCGCGCCGCGCTGTCGTCGTGCCCGAGCAGCTCGGCCGCCTCGTCGAGCAGCGGGATGTCGCCGGGCGTCCAGGCCGCGCCGGGCGGCCTGCGGATCGCCGCCGCGTCCGCCTCGGCGAGGCCCGTCGGCTCCTGAAGGAAGTCGGCGAGGAAGCGCTGCGGGGTGAGGGTGGGCCACAACTCCTCGATGGCCGCGTGCACTTCGGGGCTGGCCGCGATGGCCTTGCCGAGCTGGGCGATGTCGTCGGGGCCCAGGAAGTTGGGCCCGCCGTACGGGTCGGCGCCGATGCGCTCGGCGAGCTGCTCGGTGAGCGCGTCGATGATCCGGAACGCGAAGTGCGGGCGCCCCAGGTTGTGCGGGACGTCCGCCGCGCGGGCCGCGTCCCGGGCGGCGAGGGCGATCGTCCAGTCCAGGACCAGGTCGCCGTCGTCGTGCGCGATGACGATCGGCTCGCCCGGCTCGGGGGTGGCCTGCCGGTCGCGCACCGCGGCGGCGAGCACCTCGGCCATCTCCGCGCGGCCCTTGACCTCGGCCGCGGCGGGGCTGTCGGTGCCGGTCGCGGTCACGCCGGGGAACAGCTCGCCGACCGTGGAGAGCAGCACGCCCGTCTCGCCGAGCGCGGGCAGCACCTCGCTGATGTAGCCGAGGAACGCGGGGTTCGGCCCGACGATCAGCACGGCCCGCTTGGCGAGCAGCTCGCGGTGCGCGTACAGGAGGAACGCGGCGCGGTGCAGCGCGACGACGGTCTTGCCGGTGCCGGGGCCGCCCTCGACGACGAGGACGCCGCGGTGCGGGGCGCGGATGATCCGGTCCTGCTCGGCCTGGATGGTCTGCACGATGTCGTGCATGCGGCCGGTGCGGGCCGAGTCGAGGGCGGCGAGCAGCACCTCGTCCGCGTCGGCGCCCTCGTGGCCGGTGCGGGTGGTGTCGCTGAGGTCGAGGATCTCGTCGTGCAGGTGGGTGACCTCGCGGCCCTCGGTGGTGATGTGCCGGCGCCGCCGCAGGCCCATCGGCGTGTGGCCCGTCGCGAGATAGAAGGGGCGCGCGACATCGGCACGCCAATCGATCACGAGCGGGGTGCGTTCGGTGTCGGAGGCGCGGATTCCGATGCGCCCGATGTGGTGGTCACGGCCGTCGCGGAATTCGAGCCTCCCGAAGCACAGGCCGTTCTCTCCCGCGTTGAAGGCGGCGAGCAGCCCGGACCGCTCCGCCACCAGCACATCACGCTCCAGGCGCGCCTGGAGACCGCTGCCCACCTGGGACAACGATGCCTGTACGGCGGCCTCGGCCTCCTCGCGCAGCGCGTCAAGGCGCGCGTACAGCCCGGAGACGAATTGCTGCTCTTCCCGCAATTCCTCGGTTGACAATTCAGCCCCTCGCCAGTTACAGTGCTCTTGTTGAAACTTTCCGCGATGCCCCCATGTTCAAATGGGCAGGGCTCCGCGAAAGAATCCAATATACGCAGAGAAAAGCCCCGGACGTCAATTCGTCCGGGGCTTTTTTCCTTGATCCTTCGGCGCGGGTCCCTCGCCCCTTCGGGGCGGGCCCTTCAGCGCGTGCGGCCCCCTCAGAGCACGTCGGCCAGCTCCTCCAGGAGCCTGCGCTTGGCCCGCGCGCCCACCATCTGCTTCACCGGCTCGCCGCCACGGAACACGATCATGGTCGGCGCCGCGAGCACCTTGTACGCGATCGCGGTCTCCGGACTGCGGTCCACGTCCAGTTGCACGATCTTGACGCGGTCCGCCTCCTCGCGCGCCAGCTCGCTGAGCACCGGGGCGAGCTGCCGGCACGGTCCGCACCAGTCCGCCGTGAACTCCACCAGGACCGGACGGTCCGCCTCGCCGAGCACCTCCCCCGCGAAGTCCGCGTCCGTCACCTCGGCCACGCCTGCCGCCTTCACCGTCACCACTCTCCTCATCCCGTCAGTTCGCACCGCGGCTCCGGGCCGCCTTCCAGCGCCGCCTCGGCGCGCACCAGCTGCGCGCCGACCTGCTCGCGCACCGAGTTCAACTGACCGATCAGCGCGTCGAGTTCGGTGAGCTTGCGGCGGTACACGGCGAGCGACGCGGGGCACGAGTCGCCCTCCGGGTGACCGGAGCGCAGACACTCCACGAAGGGCCGTGTCTCCTCCAGGTCGAACCCGAAGTCCTGCAGGACCCGGATCTGCTCCAGGAGCCGCAGGTCGTCCTCGTCGTACGTGCGGTAGCCGTTGCCGGTGCGCCGCGCGGGGAGCAGCCCGCGGGACTCGTAGTAGCGCAGCGTCCGCGTGGTCGTCCCCGCGCGCGCCGCGAGCTCGCCGATTCGCATGCCACGACCGTAATCCTTGACGTGGGCGTCAAGGCGAGCCCTTTCTCCCCGGCACGGGTCAGGCGGGCCTGCGGATGCCCTCGACGATCGAGGTCCAGTTGTCGGCGCCGTGCCCGAGCGCGATGGACCGGTCGGCCGCCGTGAGGACACCGCGCAGCGCGCCCGCGTCCAGGCCGCGGCGCTCGGCGGCGCGCACGATGTGCCGCACGTTCGCCGCCTCCACGGTGAGGTTGTCCAGGTCGCCGGGGAACTCCTCCGCGTCCAGCTCCCGCGCCGTGCCGTCGACGACGCTCGACAGCAGGGCGGCGAGGGCGTTCATGTACGGGGCGACGGCCGTCGCCCGCACACCCTCCGTGGCGGCGAGGGCGAAGCCGTGCACCAGGCCGTGCATCGCCGTCCAGAAGAAGTCCAGGACGGCCAGGTCGTGGACGGCGGCGAGCCCGTGGTCCTCGCCGACGTGGGCGGTGCGCCCGCCGAGGGCGCCGAGCGTCGCCTCGTACTTCTCGTACACGGCCCGCGGGCCGCTGTGGAAGATCAGCGCGTCCGGTGTGCCGATCATCGGCACCGGCACCATGACCGCGCCGTCCAGGTAGTCGGCGCCGAGCGCCCCGGCCCAGGCGGCGGCCTCGCGGGCGCGCTCGGGGGTGTCGGAGGTGAGGTTCACCAGGAGGCGGCCCGGCAGTTCGCCGGCCGCCTGGTCGAGGACGGCCTGTGCGGCGTCGTAGTCGAGGACGCACACGACGACGACCTCGGCGGCGCGGACCGCGTCGGCGGGGGCGGCAGCCCGGGTGGCACCCCGGGCGACGAGGTCCTCGCCCTTGCCCGGGGAACGGTTCCAGACGGTGGTGGGGTGCCCGGCCGCCAGGAAGGCGCCGGCGAGGGCCTGTCCCATGGCTCCGAGACCGAGGACGGCGACGGCGGGGAGGGCAGGGGAGTGTGACGAGTGATTCGGCATGCCGACCATGCTTGGCGCACCCCCGACTCCCCACAAGTACCGACTATTTGGTCAGCTACCCACCACGAGGTAAGCATCCAGGTGGAGACGGTGAGCGGGCGTCAGCCGAAGTCGGGCTCCCCATAGGAACGCCGGAACTCATGGAAGCCCCGCACCCCGGCCATGAGCACGACGCCGTCCCACAGCCGCCCCGCCGCCTCGCCCCGGGGCGCCGGTGACACGACGGGGCCGAAGAGCGCCCCGGCGCCCTCGACGGAGAGCACGGGCGTGCCGACGTCCGTGCCGACCAGGGCGGTCCCGGCGTCGTGCGAGGCCCGCACCACGGCGTCGTACTCCGAGGTCATCGCCACGGACTCCAGCTCCGCGGGGAGGCCCGCCTCCACGAGCGCGGCCGTCATCCCCGACCAGTCCTGCCGCTCGTGGACACGGCTCCCGAGCGCGTCGAAGTAGCGGCCGAGGGCCTCGTTCCCGTACCGCTCGCGGACCGCCGCGCACACCCGGCCGTGCGCCTTCATGTACTCCCCGTACAGCCCCTCGGGATCCTCCGGGTCCACGGCGAGACCTTCGTTGAGCACGGCGAGGCTCATCACGCGCCACCGCACCTCGACGTCCCGCACCCGCTCCACCTCACGGAGCCAGCGCGAGGTGATCCACGTGTACGGACACACGGGGTCGAACCAGAAGTCGACGCCCACCGCCCGTGGGGCGGACGAGGCGGCTGATACAGCGGAGGAACTCACCCAACCACCGTACGCCTTCGGGAAGTTGACGCACCACAGCCATTGACGGGACGCGCACCCACAACTACAAAACCAGCAGCACCCTTCTGAGAGCGCTCTCACCGCCACACTCCCACCCCCACGGAGGTGCCCGATGAGCACGATCCCCCCACTCCCCCGGCTGCGCAGGACCCCTCTTCTGGCCGGCCTGGCCGCCGTCGGCCTGCTCGGCACGCTGCTGCTGCCGGGCACGGCACGCGGTGACGTGCCGCCGCCCGCGCCCGGCTGGTCGCTGGAGTGGAGCGACGACTTCAACGGCCCGGCGGGCAGTGCGCCCTCCTCGGACAACTGGCAGGTCGACCTCGGCCACGGCTATCCGGGCGGCCCCGCCAACTGGGGCACGGGCGAGATCCAGGAGTACACGGACTCCTCGGACAACCTGAGTGTCGACGGAGCGGGCAACCTGAGGATCACGCCCCGCCGCGACCCCTCGGGCACGTGGACCTCCGCGCGGATCGAGTCCAGGCGCACCGACTTCAAGGCCCCCGAGGGCGGCACCCTGGCGATCGAGGGCCGCATCCGGATGCCGGACGTCACGGGCGACGCGGCGCTCGGCTACTGGCCGGCCTTCTGGGCGCTCGGCTCGCCCTACCGGGGCAACTACCAGAACTGGCCGTCCATCGGCGAGTTCGACGTCATGGAGAACGTGAACGGCGTCAACTCGGTCTGGGGCGTGCTGCACTGCGGCGTGAACCCGGGCGGCGACTGCAACGAGACCCAGGGCCTGGGCGCGAGCCGCGCCTGCCCCGGCCCGGCGTGCCAGGCGGACTTCCACACGTACCGCTTCGAGTGGGACCGCTCCGTGACGCCCGACCAGCTGCGCTGGTACGTCGACGGGCAGCAGTTCCACTCGCTCGGCCAGGATCGCTTCTCGGAGAAGACCTGGGCCGACATGACGTCGCACGACGGCTACTTCCTTCTCCTGAACGTGGCGATGGGCGGGGGCTTCCCGGACGGCGTGGCGGGCCACGCGACCCCCACACCCGCGACGCAGCCGGGCCACTCCATGGCGGTCGACTACGTCGCGGTCTGGACCCGCCCCTGACCACGCGCCCGGCGCTCGGGCACCACCGCCGTCCCTCCAGGTCCGTACGCACCCCCTCCACGGACCTGGAGGGACCGAACCCCCTCACACCTGCCGGGCCACCGGCCCCCGACCGGCACTACTCGGCGCTCCCCGCCCCCTCGACGCGCTTGTCATAGGTGAGGAAGACCGTGCCGCTGTCGAGGAGGACGGCGTCCGTCCGCTCGTACGTCACCGGGTCGAAGGCGGTCTTCGACGAGAACAGCGGCGTGCCCGAACCGAGCGTCAGCGGGCCCAGCTTGACGATGAGGCGGTCGATCTCGCCGCGCAGCGCCCCGGCGAGTTCGCCACCGCCGCACAGCCAGATGTCCTTGCCCTCCTCGCGCTTCAGCTCGCGCACCCTCTCGACCGGGTCGGTGGCGACCAGCTCGACGGCGGGGGCGGGCGCCTCCGTGAGGGTGCGGGAGAAGACGATGTGCCTCAAGTGCGGGTAGCAGTCGGGGACTCCGGCGTCCACGCCGATCATGTACGTCCTGCGGCCCTCGAGGATCGTGTCGAAGTGGGTCCCCTCCGCGGTGATGCCGAGCGCCTCGCGGGCCGGCCCCGGCAGGGTCTCGGGGTACTGCCCGACCAGCGTCTCGAGGTAGTCCTGACCGACCGGCCAGAAGCCGTCGGGGCCGGTGGGGTCGGAGCCGTCGGGCCCGGCGATGAACCCGTCGAGGCTGACGGCGATGAAGTAGACGAGCTTTCGCATGGGGTCTCCTTGAGGGTGGCGGGTCGGAAGGGCGTCGGGACGGTCGTTCAGCTGCGGTTCCCCGGCTTGGGGAGCGGCCGGGGCCTCGGCACGGACCGGGGCTTGGCGGGCTGCGGGAACGCCCGGTGGGGCTGCGCGGTCCGGGCGGCCGGGGCGCGGAACTTCTTCGGGTTTCGCATCGAGCTCCTCTGGATCACGTCGTTCGTTGTACTTCGCTTGGAGTGGTTAGAACGTAGTACTTCACCTGAAGTGGTGTCAACGCTTTTCCTCGACGGGTTTCCGCGGCGGGTCTCCTCGACGGGTCTCCTCGACGGC
>NZ_LIRJ01000589.1 GCF_001419745.1 Streptomyces silaceus
GGCCTCGACGGTGAGGGTGTCGACGCCGTCCGTGTCGGTCGTCGTCTGGCCGTTCTTGACCTGAATCCGACCCCAGGGGTTCGCCGGGTTCGGCAGGTACTCGTCCTGGAAGACGCTCCAGATCGCGTCCGGCGTGACCTCGCCGCCCTCGGCGTCGGTCTTGGCCTGGATGATCTTCGAGAACTCGATCTGCATGCGGCGCGGCAGGTCCAGCTTGTGGTCGTTCTGCAGGACGTACGCGATGCCGCCCTTGCCCGACTGCGAGTTGACGCGGATGACGGCCTCGTAGGAGCGGCCGACGTCCTTGGGGTCGATGGGCAGGTACGGCACGGCCCACTCGATGTCGTCGACGGTCTTGCCCTGGCCCGCGGCCCGGGTCTCCATCGCGTCGAAGCCCTTCTTGATGGCGTCCTGGTGGGAGCCGGAGAAGGCGGTGTAGACGAGGTCGCCCGCGTAGGGGTGGCGCGGGTGGATCTCCATCTGGTTGCAGTACTCGGCGGTGCGACGGATCTCGTCGATGTCCGAGAAGTCGATCTGCGGGTCCACGCCCTGCGAGAACAGGTTCATGCCCAGCGTCACCAGGTCGACGTTGCCGGTGCGCTCGCCCTGGCCGAACAGGCAGCCCTCGACGCGGTCGCCGCCGNNCGGCGGCGACGGCGGTGCCGCGGTCGTTGTGGGGGTGGATGGACAGGCAGACGAACTCGCGCCGGGAGAGGTTGCGGCTCATCCACTCGAAGCGGTCCGCGTGCGTGGACGGCGTCGAGCGCTCCACGGTGGCGGGCAGGTTCAGGATGATCTCGCGCTCGGCGTCGGGCTGCCAGACGTCCATGACGCCCTCGCAGACCTCCAGGGCGAAGTCCAGCTCGGTGTCGGTGAAGATCTCGGGGCTGTACTGGTAGCCGAACGTCGTCCGGTCGTCCAGCAGCTTGTCCGCGTACTCCATGACCAGGCGCGTGCCGTCGACGGCGATCTGCTTCACGGCGTCGCGCGAGCCGCGGAAGACGACGTCGCGCCAGACGGGGGCGGTCGCGTTGTACAGGTGGACCGTCGCGCGCCGGGCGCCCTTCAGGGACTCCACCGTGCGCTCGATGAGCTCCTCGCGCGCCTGGGTCAGGACGGAGATCGTCACGTCCTCGGGGATCGCGTCCTCGTCCTCGATGATCGACCGCACGAAGTCGAAGTCGGTCTGGCCCGAGGAGGGGAAGCCGACCTCGATCTCCTTGTAGCCCATGCGTACCAGCAGGTCGAACATGGCGCGCTTGCGGGCCGGGGACATCGGGTCGATCAGCGCCTGGTTGCCGTCGCGCAGGTCGGTGGAGAGCCAGCGGGGCGCGACCGTGATCCGCTTGTCGGGCCAGGTGCGGTCGGGGATGTCGACCTGCTCGTACCG
>NZ_LIRJ01000059.1 GCF_001419745.1 Streptomyces silaceus
GTGTGCTGCGGGGTGCGGCGGCCCCCGCCGCACCCCGCAGCACACGCCGTCGATCCAGCCCGCTCATCGGTGTCCTCCTCGTCCTTCCTCCACTGGTCATCCGCACGAGAGACTGCCGGGCAACAACGGTGCGCCGCTTGTACGTTCTTGCTCATCGCGCATCACCGAGGGCAAGGCGGCGAACCAGTCACTCGGCCCGGAGGGGGCGGACATGCCGGTGGACCGCCGGACCCTGCTGCGCACCGACGACCTCCTCCTGGCCGACGTCCTGTGCGGCGGCGCGCCGCGCGGCTGGACACCGGTCCGCCCCGCGACGGTCTTCGGCCTGGTGATGGTGCGTCGCGGCCTGGTGCGCGGGCGGGTCCAGGGGGTGGAGCAGGTCCTCGACCCGGCCAGCGTGTACGTGGAACGCCTCGGCGGAGAGCAGCAGTTCGCGCATCCGTGCGGGGACGACGTCTACACGGAGATCGTGCTGTCCGAGCCGCGGGTCGCCGCTCTGCTGGGCGGTGACCCGGCCGTCCCCGAGGGGCTGGTGTTCACCACGCCCGAACTCGCCCTGTCCCACCGCCTGTTGCTCGCCCGCGCGCGGACGGGGGCCGACGCCTTCGAGCTGTCCGAACGCACCACCGCGGTCGCCGCCCGCATCCTCGCCCAGCTGGCCCCGTCCCGCGTCGCGAGCGGTCTCCCCCGGGCGGCCAAGGCCCGGCGGCTGGTCGACGACGCCCGCGCCGCGCTCGGTACCGGTACCGGTACCACCCAGAGCCTCGACTCCCTCGCGCTCGCCGTCGGCTGCTCGCCGCACCACCTCAGCCGCGTCTTCCGTACGGAGACCGGCACGACCCTCACCCGCTACCGCAACCGGCTCCGCCTCGCCCGCGCCCTGGACCGCCTCGCCGAGGGCGAACGCGACCTGGCCCGCCTCGCCCACGACCTGGGCTTCAGCGACCAGTCCCACCTGACCCACACTCTCCGCCACGCGACCGGCCACCCTCCGGGGCGCCTGCGCGCGCTGCTGCGGGACCCGCGCTAGTTGCCGCCCCACCACCTCTGTTCTTCTGCCGCCTCCGCCCTCACAATCACCTCCGTACCCGCGCGAAACCCCAGTGTCGTAGCGCCGTGCCGGATGAGGTGACCGCCGTGTCGATGGCCGCAACAACCCGTGCCCGTGTGGGCGCGCGACTGCTCGTGTCCCTGCTCGTGGCGGCGATGACGACGCTCGTCGCGCCCACCCCGTCGGCCGCGGCCCCACGCGCCGCGCACACCCCGGTCGTCTTCGTGCACGGCTACAACGCCGACCCGGGCGTGTGGGGTTCGCTGCGCGCGGACATGAAGGCCGCCGGCTACACCGACGACGAGCTCTTCTCCTGGGGCTACGACACCGACGAGTCGGTGAACGAGACGCTCTCCGGACAGCTCGCCACGTACGTCGCCGAGGTACGCGCCCGCACCGGCGCGGACCGCGTCGATCTGGTGGCGCACTCCTTCGGCAGCCTGGTCACGCGCTGGTACGTGAAGTTCGGCGGTGGCGCGCCCTTCGTCTCGCACTTGGCCTCTATCGCCGGGCCCAACCACGGCACCGCGACGGCCTGGGCGTGTGCGGCCTGGTCCCAGGGGTGCCGTGACATGACACCCGGCTCGTACGTCGCCAAGCAGCTGGCCGCGGGCGACGAGACGCCGGGCTCGGTGTCCTACGCGACGTGGTGGTCGAACTGCGACGAGGTCATCAACCCGGACAACAGCGTCCCGCTCACCGGCGCGACGAACCATCCGGCGGGCTGTGTCGCCCACAACGACCTGCTGACGGACGACGGAGTGTCCCGGGGAGTGCGGAGCTTCCTGGCCTCATGACCCGCTCGCCCGCCCGACCGTCTCCCGGGCCAGCTCGCGCAGTGGGTCTCCCCCGTCGACGAACACACGTCCTGTCGGCGTGAGAGCGGCGGCGAGACGGGCCAGGACGCGGCGGCCCGCTTCCGGGTGCCGGCCGTCGAGCGCGCCGACCCGGAACGCGAAGACGAGGTCGAAGGGGCCCTCGCCGGGCTCGGGGACGAAGTCCTCGGCGGCGCACTGCCGCACGGTCAGCCGCCCGGACGCGATCTCCGCCGCGCAGGTCCGGCACGCCTGCTCCACTGCCGTGGCGGACCGGTCGATCGCCAGGACGTGCCCGGTGACCAGCCGCGCGGCGACGGCCCGCGCGGCGGCTCCGGGACCGCACCCGATCTCCAGGACCCGCAGGTGCGGCTCCAACGGCAGGGCGTCGACGGCTGCGGCGAGGCGCGGTGAGAGCGGTGCCATGGGCCGACGAGAGGCGCCCCGCCCAGGCGTCCGGGAGGCGACGACACGGGGAGCGGCGCGCGCCTCAGAAGATCGAGAGGCCCGTGTGCGTCGTGAAGCGGTCCAGCGCCGCGACGCCCGCCACCGAGTTGCCGCGCTGGTCGAGGCCGGGGCTCCAGACGCAGATCGTGCAGTGGCCGGGGACGACCGCGATGATGCCGCCACCCACGCCGCTCTTGCCGGGCAGCCCCACGCGGTGGGCGAAGTCGCCGGCCGCGTCGTAGGTTCCGCACGTCAGCATCACCGCGTTGACCTGCTTGGCGCGGCTGCGGGTGAGCAGCGTGGAGCCGTCGGCCCGTATCCCGTGGCGGGCCAGGAACCCGGCGGCCAGCGCGAGATCGGCGCAGGACGCGGCGACGGAGCACTGACGGATGTACTGGTCAAGGAGTTCGGGCACCGGGTTGGAGATGTTGCCGTACGACGCCATGAAGTGGGCGAGCGCGGCGTTCCGGTCACCGTGGGCGGCCTCGGAGGCGGCGATCTCCTGGTCGAAGGTGAGGCCCGGATTGCCGGACTCGGCGCGCAGGAAGTCGCGCAGCGCCCCGGAGGCGTCGCCGGTCAGGGTGTGGAGCCGGTCGGTGACGACGAGCGCGCCGGCGTTGATGAACGGATTGCGCGGGATGCCGTGCTCGTACTCCAGCTGCACCAGGGAGTTGAAGGGGTTGCCCGAGGGCTCGCGGCCCACGTGCTCCCAGAGTTCGTCGTCCTCCAGGGAGAGCGCGAGGGCGAGCGTGAAGACCTTGGTGATGGACTGGGTGGAGAAGGGGTGCTGCCAGTCGCCGACGCCGTACACCGTGCCGTCGAGTTCCGCGACGGCCATCGCGAAGCGGTTCGGGTCCGCGGAGGCGAGTGCGGGGATGTAGTCGGCGGGGCGGCCGCGCCCCGGCGTGGCCGCGATCTCGGTGGCGATGCGGTCCAGGACCGGCTGGAAGGTGGTGGACACGCTGACTCGCTTTGACTTCGTACGGTGATGCTTGTGCCACACCCTAACGCCCTGTCGGAGCGGCTCGGCGGCACCGGGGAACGGCGTCGCTCCCGTGTCCGCCGTCAGCCCCGTGTCAGCGACCTCGGGGACCCTGAGCTGCGATGACACGACAGCGATTCGTAAGATCGGGGAGAGAGTACGCGGACATCCCGACCCAGGACGGCCGCCGGTACGCGAGCGCCTTGCCAACAGCGGGGACGCCGTACCGACTCCTGCCCTCCTGCCACCGCCGTCCGGGTCTCCCGGCGGCCCCGTACCGGAACACCTCTGTCTTGAGCACCGACGAAGCCATCGAGGCGCCGCTGGCGCCTGTCCGCACCCGCCCGCGCCCCCGGCCCCGGGCCCGGGTCCTCAGCCGTCTCGCGGGGAGTGCGCCCGCTCCGCCGCGGCCGAGCACGATCCTGCACAACGCCGGTGTCGCCACCGCCGTGCTGCTGGCTCTCGTCGCCATCGGCTCACTGATCCACGAGCCCGTCCTGATACCGCCGCTGGCCGCGTCCGCCGCGATCATCTACGGCGTGCCCCAGCTCCCGCTGGCCCAGCCGCGCAGCGTGATCGCGGGTCACCTGCTGTGCGCCGCCGTCGGATTCGGCGTCCTCGCCGCCCTGGGCAGTTCGTCCTGGGCGGCCGCGCTGGCCGCCGGGATCGGGCTGGCCGTGATGACCGTCGCGCGCACCGCGCACTCGCCGGCGGCGGCGACATCCGTCGTCATCGTGCTGCACTCGCCCGATCCCGCGACGTTCGTCCCTCTGCTCGTGGGGTCCGCGGCCCTGCTGGTCCTCGGCGGCTGCGCCTCCGCGTACGCGCGGCGGGGCGCGGCGCGTTATCCCGTGTACTGGTGGTGAGGCATCCCGTCCACCGGTGGTGAGGCGCCGCCTCGGGCGCGGGGCAGGAGGACGGAACCAGCAGACCCGTCCGCACAGAGATGCGATCATTCGATCATGACGACACGACGGCGCAGCCAGGCCGAGCGGGACGAGATCACGGTGGAGATCGGATACGCGCTCTTCAGCGCCTCCTTCCTTGCCCTGGTCGTCTTCGGAGCGGTCGCCGGGCCCGTCGCCGTGTGGTCCCTGCCGCCCGCCGTCGACAAGGTGCTGCTCGTGGCGGGAGCCTCGCTGGCCGGGGTTCTCGCGGTAGTCCGTGTCGTGCACGTGCTCTGGCGATTCACGGGACGGCAGCGGCGCGAGTCCTTCGCGGCTCCCGGCGAGCTGCCGGGCAGGCCTGCCCGCTGACGCCTCCCCCGCGCACCGCGCGGGCTGCGAGCCGGCCCGATGTGGGTGAACCTGAAGAGGTTCCCTGCTGATCGGGAGAAGGGCCGGCGCGGTGATGGACGAAGTCCCTGGCAACGAGGTGGGGCACGGTCATCGGGCGGGCGTGCTGGCGCGGATGCGGGCACGGCGGCGGGACGAGGAGCATCGGGCGGCCACTCCGCTGGAGCTCTTCTTCGACCTGTGTTTCGTCGTGGCGGTCGCCCAGGCGGGTGCGCGGCTGGTGCACGCCGTGGCCGAGGGCGACCCGGGGCACGGGGTCGCGGGCTATCTGCTCGTGTTCTTCGCGATCTGGTGGGCCTGGGTGAACTTCACCTGGTTCGCCTCCGCGTACGACTGCGACGACGTGCCGTACCGGCTGGCCACGCTGGTCCAGATCGCCGGTGTGCTGGTGCTCGCCGCCGGGGTCCCGCGCGCGTTCGACCAGGCCGACTACACGGTCGCGATCATCGGCTACCTGATCATGCGCGTGGCGCTCACGCTCCAGTGGCTGCGGGCGGCCCGCGGGGAGACCGGCGCCGCGCGGCAGGCGGCGCTGCGGTACGCGGCCGGCCTCGTCGTCGTGCAGATCGGCTGGGTGGTGCTGCTCCTCCTGCCGGACGCCGCCTGGAAGTGGGGCCTCGTGCCGCTCGTCCTCGCCGAGCTGGCGGTGCCCGCCTTCGCGGAGCGGGTGCACGAGACGCCCTGGCACCCGCACCACATCGCCGAGCGGTACGGACTGTTCACGATCATCATGCTCGGGGAGACCATCGCCGCCGCCACCGTGGCGGTCCAGTCGGCCCTGGACGAGTCCGCGGTCCTCGACGAACTCCTGCCGATCGCGGCCGGCGGGCTGCTCATCGTCTTCGCGGCGTTCTGGATCTACTTCGCCACCCCGATCCACGAGTACCTGGCCTCGGACCGGCAGGCGTTCCTGTGGGGGTACGGCCACTACGTGATCTTCGGCTCGGCGGCGGCGATCGGCGCGGGCATCGAGGTCGCCGTCGAACAGGTCACCCACCACGCCCACATCTCGACGCTCGCCGCGTCCTTCGCGGTGACCGCGCCCAGCGCGCTCTACATGATCACGGTGTGGCTGGTGCACACCCGTCACTTCAAGCGCGGCACCGCGCAGCACCTCGTGCTGCCAGCCGGCGCCGCGCTGATCCTGGCGGCCACGTTCGCGGGCCACTGGGCGGTCCCGCTGGCGGGACTCGCGGCGGCGTGCACCGTGGGTGTCGGGGTGTACCTGGTGTCGCGGAGTACGCGGGAGGAGTCGTACGGACGGTGACCGCCCGTCTTCGCACGGCCTCGAATCCTTCGGTCGACGGTGCGCCCGCGACGGCCCGTTCACCCGATGAGTCCGCGCAACGTCGGCACGCTCACCGCTCCTGCGGTGAGCCCCGCGAGGACCGCGCCCGCCGCCGTAGCGCCCGAGAGGAACGTGAGTCCTCCGACGACGAGGCCGATGACCACGGCCATCAGGAGTACGACGGCGCTGTGCACCGTCAAGAAGGGGCCTGAACTCACGTGACTCTTCTCCTGGTTGTCTCGACGTCGCTTCGAGGTCGCTTCGAGGGTCGTGATGCCCCGCTCATACGTCGTCGGCGGCCGCCCACCCCACGGCCCACGCCCCTATCCCAGCCGCCCGCTCCGGTCGCGAAGAAATCCGGAATCCACCCGTGGGGTCCCCGTGCGCGCCGAACGTACAAGGGGACATGCGCGCGAGCGAGAGCGCCGGAACCGGGCGCCGCCGGACATCGGGATCGCGCGCGGAGGGGACGGCCATGCGGGGTGAGGATGAGACCACGGGCGGGGCGTCCGCGGCCGCGCACACCTCACGACCACCCCGCTCCGAACCCGGTGAACGGCACGCGGCCCAGCTCGGCGCGCCCGTCTCGTCGGGGGCGCTGGACGCGATGGACGCCCGGCACGGTCGGGAAGCCCGGCGTTTCCAGGAAGACGTCGAACGGTGCGCAGCCGACCAGGAGTTGGTACGTGTGCTGCGCGCGGACGGCTTCACCGGGCCCCGTTACGCACGCTTCGAGGAGGAACTCGCCCGATACGGCATCTCCGTGCTGCGCGGCTGGCTGCACTCCGGATTCGTGTTCACGCTCGTCGCCGCCCGGGGATTCGGCCTCAGCCCACGGGAGGGGGAGCTGGCGGAACTGGCCCGGGACAGTGACCTGCGGGAGGAGCTGGCGTCGATGACCGTGGCCCGCACCCTGCCCCGCTTCCGCCGCCAGGCGCTGGTGGAGGGCGGCTGGCGTCCCGACGGGGGCGCCGGGATCGCCACGTACTTCATGGGCGCGTGCGCGTACGAATTCCCCAACGAGTACCGGCGTCACCGGGGCGACGAGGAGCGGTGGCGCCGCGGCATGGACCGGGCCGAGGCCACGGCCGAGCCGGTCGCGGTGGCCGGCGTCGCTGCCGAGGTCCTCGGCAGGCTGCGGGTCCTGGAGGACCTCACCGACATCGACGACCCGCGCATGCGGGCGGCCGTCGCGCTGACCCTCGACGGCTATGCGCAGGACGAGATCCGGCAGATCCTCGGCGCGCCGTCCGTACGCGCCATCGAGGGGCTGCTCTACCGGTGGCGGGCGAGAGCCAGGCGCGGCGAACGGGGAAAGGGGGAGCGTCATGGGTGACCGGGACGAGACATTCGACGCGCTGCTGGCGCGGTCGTCCCTCGGCACCGAGGGCGCCGGACGGCTGCGGGAGCGCACCCCGCCGGGCACGGCTCGCGCGGTCCGAAGGGTCGCGGAGCTGCGCGACCGCATCACACGCCAGGGGACGGGCAGGGACGAGCGCAGGGAAGCGGTGCGCGAGCTGCGCGCGCTGCTCCTGAGTCTTGGTGTCGGAGCTCAGGTCTTCGTGCCCGCTCTCACGGCCCCCGAGAATGTGACGCCGCGCCGCGAGGACGATCCGACACCGCAGCTCCCGGACGAGGCCGGCGCGGAGGCACCCGGTGCCCCCGTGCTCTGGCACGTCACCCTGACCGTGGCAGGCCCCGCGCTGGCGACGGCGGACGTCCGTCGCGCCCTGCAACGGCTCGCCGACGTCCACCCCTTCGCTCTCACGGCCCGGTACGCCGCCGACCACGCCGAGCTGCGCTACTGGGAGGAGGCACACGATCTGCGGGGCGCGAGCGCGACGGCACTGCGGCTCTGGCAGGAGCACGGGATGTCCGCGGAACTGGCCGGATGGGCCGTCGTCGGATTCGAGATCATCGACCGCACCACCTACCACCAGCGCACGGCCTCGGGCACCTCCGTCCATCGCCCCGAGGCCGGCGGCTACCCGAAGGAGTCCGCCGGTTCGCGCACCGGGCAGGACATGCTGCGCGAACGCCGCGGGCGTCGGCCCGGTTCGTGAGGACGGCGCTGCCCGGCCGGGGCGATGGGTCACTCCCCCAGGGCGGTCAGGGCCGGGGAACTACGCGTCGTCCGCCCCAAGGGAATCGAACCGTTCGAGCCGCTCCCGCAGCGTGCCCGCGAACTCCTCCGCCCGGGCCAGTTGGGTCCGCAGATTGACCACGCGCTCCTGTGCGGCGTCCTCGAAGGCGCGTACCCGCTCCAGCAGTTGTCGGCGCTCCGCATCCGGCACGTCCTCCCCCGAGTCGAGGACGTCCGTCGCAGCGAGCAGTTCCCGCATCTCCTCCAGGGTGAAGCCCAGCGGCTTCATCCGGCGGATCACCATCAGGCGGGCCACGTCCGCCTCGGTGTAGAGGCGGAAGCCGCCCTGGGAACGGGCGGAGGGGACGACCAGTCCGCTCTCCTCGTAGTGACGGATGGTGCGCAGGGAGAGTTCGGTGCGCGCGGCGACCTCGCCGATCTGCATGTGCTTGTCGTCCACGCCCCTGGCCTGGCCCTTCTCGTCCTCGCGGGCCGGTGTCCGCACGACCCGTCGAACTCTACCCTTACGTTAGGGTAGAGTTGTTCCTGTTCGGGTGCCCCGCGGGCTCCCTCCTTTGGCACGCCCGGCCCATGACCGCAGCGAATCACCGATTCTTGCAGGAGAGGAGCGTGCACGAGACCATGACGCCCGAGGCAGCCGACTGTCCGCCGTGACGCGAGAAGCCATCCTGCGCCTCCGCGTCCACTCCGGCGCCCCGGCACACCCCGGAGCGCTCCCCCGCACGACAGGTCTTGGCTCTTTTGTCTCCCTCCGCCTCTTCTCTGCCTCCCTCCGCCGCTTCGCCCACCGCGCGACTGCGCGGTCTGCGCCCGGACTGGCTGTCCGATCCGCGCGTCTGGCGCACCGAGATCCTCGGTGGGCTCGTGGTCGCGATCGCGCTCATCCCCGAGGCGATCTCGTTCTCGATCATCGCCGGGGTGGACCCGGCGATCGGTCTGTTCGCGTCGTTCACGATGGCCGTCACGATCGCGGTCGTCGGCGGCCGGCCCGCGATGATCTCCGCGGCGACGGGTGCGGTCGCCCTGGTCATCGCGCCGCTCAACCGCGAACACGGCCTTGGCCACCTCGTTGCGGCGGTCATCCTCGCCGGTGTCTTCCAGATCGTCATGGGCGCCCTCGGCGTGGCCACGTTGATGCGGTTCGTGCCGCGCGGCGTCATGGTCGGTTTCGTCAACTCGCTGGCCGTCCTGATCTTCATGGCGCAGGTGCCGGAGATGCGGGACGTGCCGTGGCTCGTATATCCCCTGATCGCGGGCGGGCTGGCCCTGATGGTGCTCCTCCCCCGGGTCACCAAGGTGGTCCCGGCCCCGCTCGTCTCGATCGTCGCCCTGACCGCGCTGACGATCGCGGCCGGCATCGCCGTGCCGACCGTGGGCGACAAGGGCGACCTGCCGTCGTCACTGCCCGCGCCGGGCCTCCCGGACGTGCCGTTCACCATGGAGACGCTCACCACCGTCGCGCCGTACGCGCTCGCCATGGCGCTGGTCGGCCTCATGGAGTCCCTGATGACCGCGAAGCTCGTCGACGACATCACCGACACCCACTCCTCCAAGACCCGCGAGTCCATCGGCCAGGGCATCGCCAACATCGTCACGGGCTTCTTCGGCGGCATGGGCGGCTGCGCCATGATCGGCCAGACGATGATCAACGTACGGGTCTCCGGGGCGCGGACCCGCCTGTCCACCTTCCTCGCGGGCGCGTTCCTGATGGTGCTGTGCATCGCCTTCGGCCCGGTCGTCTCCGACATCCCGATGGCCGCGCTGGTCGCGGTGATGGTGATGGTGTCGGTCGCGACCTTCGACTGGCACTCCGTGGCCCCCGCCACGCTGCGCCGCATGCCCACGGGCGAGATCGCCGTGATGGCGATCACCGTCGCCGTCGTGATCGCCACCCACAACCTGGCCATCGGCGTGGTCGTCGGCACCATCACCGCCATGGTCGTCTTCGCCAAGCGGGTCGCCCGTCTCACCCACGTCACCGCGGTCACCGACCCCGACGGCACCGAAGTCGTCTACTCCGTCACGGGAGAACTCTTCTTCGCCTCCTCCAACGATCTCGTCGGCCAATTCAGTTACGCCACCGACCCGGACAAGGTCGTCATCGACCTGAGCGCTGCCCATATTTGGGACGCTTCCTCCGTCGCGGCACTGGACGCCATCGAGAACAAGTACGCAGAGCGCGCAAAGAAGGTCCGCATCATCGGCCTCAACGACCCGAGTGCCCGCATCCACGAGAAGCTGAGCGGGGAACTCAGCGGCAGTCATTGACGCACTCGTTCTTTGCCACAGCAATTTTCTGTATACGTTGCGGTACCGAAAGTCATCCCTTGATTCTCAAGGTCACCGAGCCGTCATGCGAGGCGTCCGAGAAGGGAAGAGAAGCCTCCTTACCCGCCGAGTGCTGCTCCCAGTCACCGAGGTAGTCGATCTCGGCGGTGAGCTGAACTCCCGTGTGGCGGTGGACTCGTCTGCGGACGATCTCCACGGCCGCCGCGAAACCGGCGGCCGTGGCGCTCCCCACAGGCTCCTCCGCGACCAGGGTGTAGTGCAGGGAGGACACCCGCACCCCCGGCGCGACGGGACGCCCCGGGCCGAACCCCGCCTCCCGGATGAGCCAGCTCGCGCTGACCCGGGTCGAGCCGTCGGGGAAGCTGTTCACCGGCGCGTTGCGTGCGCGCAGTTCCGTGGCCCGGGCCGGGGAGATCGCCGGGCTGAGGAAGACACTGCCCACCGAGCGTTCGCCAGGGTGCGCGCACTCCAGCAGCATCCCCTTGCCGCGGCGGACCGCGTGCACCGCGCGGGCGGCCTCGGCCAGCGGGACACGCGCGCCGAGATCCACGTCGAGTTCCGCGGCGACCTGCCGGTATCCGATCGGTGCGCTCAGCGCGGAGCGCCGCAGGGCGAAGACCAGGCTGAGTACGGTCCAGCGCCTGGTTCCCTTGAACCTGCTCGTGCGATGCCCCAGTCCGCACGCGGCCGCCGGGATCGTGACCCGTCGGCGGGCCTGCCAGTCCCACGCCCGCACCGCGACGAGCGTGTCGGAGACCTCCTGGCCGTACGCGCCGACGTTCTGGATCGGCGTGGCACCCACCGTGCCCGGGATTCCGGTGAGCATCTCCATGCCGGTGAGCCCCTCACCGACGGTGGTCGCGACCAGATCGGACAGGGAGTGCCCGGCCTGCACCTCGAGCAGCACCCTTTCCTCGCCGGACCGGTCGCGGCGACGTATGCCGTGCGTGGCCATGCGCAGCACCGGCGCGGAGCAACCGTCGTCGTGCACGAGGGCGTTGCTGCCCGCGCCGAGACTCACCGGTGGCCTTCCTCGCTCCGCGCCCGCCTCGACGAACGCGACGAACTCGGTGAAGTCCCCGGGATCGGTCAGTTCGACCAGCGTCGCGGCCGGTCCGCCGAGGCCCAGGGTCGTCAGCGGGGCGAGCGGTGCGTCATGGGTGACGTGCATGCGGTCGAGTGCTCCTTGTCTGCCGAGTACACCGGATTTCCCCGCGGCCTTCAGGGGCCGAGGGCTCAGCTCGCGCAGCGCAGACCGCTCGGCCCGAGCACGTACTCCATGCGCTCGAGGATTTGGCGCGCCGACGCGCTGTCCTGATGGAGCAGCAGGCGTCGGCGCAGCCCCGAGAGTCGCACCCTCGCCCGGAGCGAGGTGAGGTTCTCGGCCAGGTCCAGTGCGGCCATCACCGCCTCGGCGGCCCCGTCGAGCTCGTCGCGCGCGAGCCGCGCGTCGGCCAGCGACGCCGAGTGGAGCAGGCGGTTGCGCGGCTGGGTCCCGCCGAGCATCTCCAGTCCGCATTGGAGGTGCCACTCCGCGCGGTCGGGCCGGCCCAGCTCGAGCCAGGCGCGCCCCGCGTCGGCCACCATGACGGCCGGTGTCAGCCAGTACGCCCAGGGCATGCCGTCGTCCCCGCCGCCCTGGCTGAGTTCCGCCGCCTGTTCGAGGTGGTGCTGACAGCTCGTCTGGTCGCCGACGGCCGCGTGGGCGCGCGCCTCGCGGGTGGCGAGCAGCGCCTGCCGGATGCCCGCGGGGGCACCGGCCGTTCCTTTGCGGGCCATGCGGATCAGGCGGAGCGCGTCGTGGCCCTGGCCGGACCACAGGGCGCGGTAGCTCATGCAGGACACGATGTACGCGCCCAGCTCACGGTCGCCCGCGCTCCGGGCCGCCCGCAGCGCCTCCAGGAAGTGCCGCCGGCTGTCCGCTTCGAGGCCCACGTCCGCGGCCAGCCAGCCCGCGAGCTGGCCGAGTTCGGCGATCGCCCCGTGCAGGCGTACGCCGACTCCCGCGTCGTACGCGTACTCTCCGGCGAGCCTCTGCGCCCAGCGGAGGTCCTGGACGGTCCAGTCCAACACCACCCGGCCGCCCCGGTCGTCGTCCATCCGGCGAAGCTGGCGGATGCGGGTGGACAACATCTCGACGTCCACGGGCGAGAGTTCCTCCCCGTGGGTCCGCAGGGGAGCGGTGACCTCGTCGGCCACCAGCCAGTCGACCGCGCCCGACACCAGGGCCTCGCCCGTGACGGACGGCTCCCGCGGACGGCCGCCGGGTCGTGGGGAGGGCGCCGGTCCCGCGGCGCGCGATCCCGAGGAGAAGTGCCGGGGCCAGAGCGCCTCCACCGAGATGCCCTCGCTCAGGCGCGCCGAGAGGATTCTCGCGACGACGTGGGGGAGTTGGCGCCGGGGACACGAGCCGCGCAGCCAGTTGTACGGCGCCTTCTCGCTGATCGTCCCCGGCCCGCACACATGGTTGATCTCGCGGGCGAGCCGCTCCGGCGACCAGCCCAGGCGGGACAGGCAAGCGGCTAAAACCGACGCATCTCTCATCGTCTGGCAACCTTGACCTCAGCAATGCTCGACGGAACATCGGCAGGTGAAGAAGGCGGCGCTCAGGCGGGGCGCGCGAGCCATCGCAGACAACCTCCCCATGATGGATGAACTGCCCATGAATAATTTCTGCAAATCTGTGATCAGAGACACATGAGCACTACATGTGATGTCTTATCCGGGGGATTTGTCGGCATGGCCCCCGGGTCCTCCCTCCGATCCGATTCTCTGCCCCCGAACGCCTCGGGAGCAACCGACTCCTGAGGTCGCCGAGAGCGGCCAGCTTTCCCGATGTGTTGTTGAATCAAACGTGAGTTGACCGAACTGACCATGCTCACCCAACTGACGCAGCTGACTCCCGGGACGGCTTTCTCGCACGATGAGCGCTGTGCTGAAGTTGTTCACGCACGGGCACTCACCGAGCGTCCCACGCCGGAAGATCCCCATTGACTGTCAGGCCGATTCGGCCGATCGCATGAGGAGTTCCATGGAAGTCGAAGTACTCGGACACGTGTCACTGTCGGCCGGCGGGAAGCGGGTCACCCCCAGCGCCGCGAAGACCAAGCAGGTCCTGACCCTTCTGCTGGTCAACGCGAACCACTTGGTCACCGTTCCCACCCTCATCGAGGAACTCTGGGACGAACGGCCGCCGGCCACCGCCCTGAGCACGCTGCAGACGTATGTGTTCCAGCTGCGCAGGCTCCTCGCCCACTTGCTGCCCGAGGAGTGCCCCAAGGACATCCTGACGACCACGCCGAACGGCTACGCGATCCATGTGCGGCCCGACGCTCTGGACCTGCACCGCTACGAGATCCTCGTGAGCGATGGCCGGCGGGCGTTCTCGGCGGGCGACCACGAGTCCGCCGTCGAGCACTTGCGCGCCGCCGAGCGGCTCTTCCAAGGGCCCGCGCTGGCGGACATCCGCCCCGGGCGCCACCTGGAAGCCGAGATCGTCCGTCTGGAAGCGGCGCGGCTCAGCGCGCTGGAGACCCGCATCGAGGCGGAGCTGGCCCTCGGACGCCACCATGAACTCCTCGGCGAACTGCACGGCCTCGCCTCACAGCACACCCAGCACGAGAGCTTCCACCGCCAGCTCATGCTCGCCCTCTACCGGTGCGGCCAGCGTCCGGGCGCGCTCAACACCTTCAACCGGCTGCGCCGCAGGCTCGTCGAGGACCTGGGGCTCGAACCCTCCGGGGAGCTCCAGCGGTTGCAGCGAGCGATCCTCGCCGCCGCCCCGGAGCTCTCCCGTACGGGCCGGTTTCAGCTGTCCTGGACGCCCTGACGCCCCAGGCCCCTCGTGTCAGTCCTTGGGGAGGTCGTCCCGGTGGACCTGGCGGTGCTTGATGAGAAGGCGTCCGCCCTCGCGCACGAAGGTGTCCACGCAGGTGCAGAAGAGCTCCAGTTCGGACGCGCCACCCTTCGGGGTGGTGACGAGCTGGGCGTAGGACCGGGCGACGACGGTGCCGTCCGGGGCCTCCTCGACGTGCAGGGTGCTCAGGCAGTGCCGCCTCAGCACGCCGTCGGCCAGCAGCTTGCGCGCGGCCGCCTCGGCTCCCGCCTCGATCTCGGCCCGGCCGACGTGCGGCCCCGGACGTGCGTTGGTCCGGGACACCGCGTCCTCGGTGAAGTCATGTGTCCAGTCGGCCACACGGCACTCGTCCATGGCCCGCATATGACGCCCGTAGAACTGCAGGATCTCCACGTACAGCGCGAGGGATTCCATTCCGTTGGGCAGGCTCTCGACCGTTGTCATGCTTTCTCGTCCTCCCGGCGAATTCCACTCCCGAACCTTCCCGCAGAGGCTGGCACCCCTCGGTCCAGCGGCGGTAAAGGGAGGATCTCGCGGGCATTCGAGGCTCCCTTGCTCCGCCTTCGACCGCGCCGTGGTGCAGTGCAGCCGAAAGTCCGCTGCACATCAGGCAGTCGAGGCGACGGAGGCATTTTCGTGAACCTTTCCCATGCCGAGGGCGCGGTGCTGTTCGACCCCGCGCGCGCCGGTTCACGGCCGCGGTGGAGAACGATCGGCGAACTGCTCAGGGACGCGGCCGGGCGTTATGACGACTGGGAATTCCTCCGCTTTCCAGAGGGGTCCCTCAGCTTCGCCGAGGCGGACGCGTACGTGAGCCGACTGGCCCGGGTGCTGCGGGCGCACGGCGTGGGTCGCGGCGACCGGGTCGCCCTGATGATGGGGAACGTGCCCGAATGGCCGCTGAGCTGGCTCGCCGTCACCAGAGCGGGGGCTGTCGCGGTCCCCGTCAACGCGCGGTGCGGTCCAGCAGATCTCGCGTACGTCCTCAAGGACTCCGGGAGTGTTCTCGCCCTTGCCTCCCAAGAGTGCGTGGCGCTCGTCCGGAAGGTCGCCGGCGACGTCGATTCCCTCCGGGAAGTGCATGCGCTGGACGATCTGGCCGAGGAGCTGGCGGATTCCTCTCCCCTCGATCCGGAAATTCCGGTGGCACCGTCGGACATCGCAAACTTCCAGTACACCTCGGGAACCACGGGGTTCCCCAAGGCGTGCATGCTCTCCCAAGACTATTGGCTCAGAACAGCGTGGTTGATGGCGGTCGGCGCCGAACTCCACGCGGACGACGTCGTACTGACGGCGCAGGCGTTCTCCTACATGGATCCGCAATGGAATGCGGTGATGTGTCTCATGGGTGGCGTTCCCCTGGTGGTGCTGCCCAGATTCTCGGCATCCGGTTTCTGGGATTCGGTGCGGGAACACGGCGCGACCCTGACCTACGTACTGGGAACGATGCCTCTGTTGATGTTCAAACAGCCCCGGAGCGCGGGCGACAGGGACCACTCGATGCGGCTCGTGCTCTGCTCGGGCATCGCCCCCGCGCGGCATCGCGCCTTCGAGGAGCGCTGGGGCGCACCATGGCGGGAGGTCTACGGCTCGACCGAGAGCGGGCTCGACCTGATCGTCGCGCCGGGCGCCGTCGAGACAGTGGGCAGCGGAGCCATGGGGCATCCGCCCAAGGGCAAGGACGTCCTCGTCGTCGACCGGCGGGGGGCCGTGCTTCCGGTCGGGGAGACAGGGGAGATCGTCGTCCGCGGGGAGCCGATGATGGACGGCTACTGGAACCATCCCGAGACCACCGCGCAGGCCTTCAGGGGCGGCTGGTATCACACGGGAGACCTCGGCCACCGCGACGTCGCGGGCCGCGTCCATCACGCGGGCCGCCTCAAGGACATGATCCGCCGGGGCGGCGAGAACATCTCGTGCGCCGAGGTGGAGAGTGTGCTGGAGGGCCACGCGGCCGTCCTGGCGGCAGCCGTCGTCGCCATTCCTGACGAGCTGTTCGAGGAACTGCCGAAGGCATTCGTGCAGTTGCGCCCCGGGCACTCCCCCGGGACCGACGTGGCCCGCAGCGTACTCGGACACGCCCGTCGGCTGCTGGCGCGGTTCAAGGTGCCGGCGTATCTGGAGTTCGTCGACTCGTTCCCACTGACGCCTTCGGCCCGGATCCAGAAGCGCAGGCTCGTGGAACCCGAGAGGGACCAGCGCGCGGGGTCGTTCGACGCGGCGCGCGACGCGTGGGCATGACCCGGCGCATCAGCGAGGAATCACACCAGCAGAAATGAGGAGTTCACCATGGGCGCCTGGACGTCCCGATCCGGCCACATCGACGTCTCCGTACGTGACGAGGTCGCTGTCATCACCCTCGACCGACCGGACCGGCTCAACGCACTGACCGCGACCATGCGTCGTGAACTGGCCGCGGTACTGCGCCACTTCGGGGACGGTGCTCTCGCCCGGGGCATCGTCCTGACGGGCACCGGCCGGGCCTTCTGCGCCGGGGAAGACCTGCGCGAGGCCGCCTCGACCGCCGCGAACGGCCTGGTCGCCGAGGCCGAGCTGTTCCATGACATCACCCGTGCGGCGTTGGGGACTCGCGTGCCGACCCTCGCCGCCCTCAACGGCATCGCCGTCGGCGGCGCCGGCGAGTTGACGCTGTGCTTCGACGCCCGCATCGGCACCCCGGACGCCGGCTACTTCTTCCCGGAGAACGACATCGGTCTGACCGTCACCAACGCGGCGAGCGTCCTGCTGCCGCGACTGGTCGGCGTCGGCCCGGCGCTGGAGCTCGTCCTGGGGAGCGCCAGGCTCAACGCTCGACAGGCGCTGGACATGGGGCTCCTGGACGGGATCGTGGACCCGGCAGCCGACCTCGTCCCGGCCGCGATCAGGCGTATCCACCGATGGAACCGCCCCGGCGCGGCGACCGCCGAGCACCTCGCCCTTCTCCGCCCGCGGCGCGACGCCGTCGAGGCCGCCATGGCCCGCGAGTCCGAAGCCGTGCGGCGGACCGAGGAGATCGGCAGCGCGCGAGCGGGCATCGATCGCTTCCTGTCCCGGCGGCGCGCCAGGCATTGAGCGCACCGACCTGCCCTACGAAGCAGGGTCGTTGGCCACCAGGAGAGCGGCCAACGACCCTGCCTGTCGTTCTCGGTCTCCGTCAGTCGGTCACCTCGACGACCAGGGCGGCGGCGGTGTCACCGGCCGCGCACCCCGCGAACAGACCGACACCCCCGCCGCGCATCCGCAGTTCCTCGACCAGCTCCGCCAGGGAGCGCATGCCGGTCGGCCCCTGCGGGTGGCCGAAGACGAGACTGCAGCCGTACGCGTTCATCGACTCCAGGCGCACCCCCGTCTCCCGCGCGAAGTACAGGTCGTTGACCGCGAAGGGGTTGTGCGTGGTGACGGCGGCGACGGACCCGATGTCCAGGTCCGCCGCCTTGAGCGCGGCCCGCGCCGCCGGCACCAGGGCCTGTGGCATGTGCACGGGAGCCACGCGGGCGAATCCGACGGCCAGGAGACGTACGCGGCCCCGTCCGCCCGACAGCTCACCGGCCCGCGCGGCCGTCGTCACCAGAGCGCCCGCCGCCCCGTCCGCCGGATGGGTCTGCGAGGCCGCGGTGTGGGCCCCGCCCGGCCGGACCGTGGGGAGGCGCCCCGCGCGTACGGGCTCCACCGCGCGCACCCCTTCGTCGGCCGTCAGGAGGACCGGCCCGCCGTCGCCTTGCGGAAGGACGACGTCGATCATGTACCGGCGCTGGAAGGCACGGTCGTCGGCCAGCGACCGCTCGTACTGCTGGGAGCGCAGCACGGCGAGCGCGTCGGTGTCGCCACGCGTGAAGCCGCCCTCCGCCGCCACGTTCTCCGCCGTGGCCAGCATGTCCTCACCGGTGCAGGGATCGCGCGCGAAGCTGTCCCGTACCCAGTCCTCGTGGACCGGGGCACGGTCGGGCGCCGACGGGTTCGGCCAGTCCAGTTTCGGCCCGTTGCTCGTGCGGTCCGTCACCACCACCAGCTGCGGGCCCGCGCCGCTCTCCACCAAGCCCGCGGCCTGGTGCAGCGCAGCCACCGACGTCGCGCAGGCCTGGCTGATCATGGGGCCGGTGACCGCGGGCATGCCGAGCCGAGTGGCGAGCGTCGGTCCGCCGTAGAAGATGGCGGGCTGCGGCACCGTCCACCCGAGCACCAGGCCGTCCACCTCACCGCGGTCGACGTGCCGTTCGTCCAGTGCCCGGTCCGTGACGGCCACGGCGACGTCGAGGCTCGAGCACCCCGCGAGTGTGCCGCCCCACCGCGCGAACGGCGACGACCAGATCCCGCCCAGCGGGAGCGCCGCGTCCCGGTAGGTCACACCGAAAGCCATGCGTCCCGCCTCAGCTGTCGAGGGTCCGCGGCGCGCGGTCACCCGGGTCGATGGCCTGGCCCTTGGCAGCCTTCGCCGCGAACAGCGCGACACTGCCCCGGACCTCGATCCAGTGCCAGTCGAAGTAGCGCTCCAGCGCGTCGTGCAGCATCGGCACGCTGTCCGTTTCGTTGTGGAAGGAACCCTGGCGCTGGTACAGCCTGTTGAAGGCGTCCGAGACCGGCGTGTGGTGCACGCCCCGGCTCAGCACGGTGCTGCCGAACAGCACCCCGCCGGGCGCCAGGACCTGCCGGAGGTGCCTGAACACCAACTGCTTGCCCTCGGGAGGATTCGGTACGCAGTGCAGCACGTAGTTGAACGCGATGGAGTCGAACCCCGGGCCGCCGAGGTCCGGGAGCGGTTCGAGGACGTCGGCGCGCACGGTACGCGGGGCGAAGCGGCGCAGGCGGTGGGCCACGAACCGCAGCGGGTCGGGGTTGAGGTCGAGCAGGGTGATGTCGGGTGCCGCCGTCGGAAACCGGCAGTGGTCGAGGTAGTAGCCCGATCCGGGGCCCACCTCCAGGTGGGACGAGCTGACCCAGGAGTTGTAGTGGCCCACGAGGCGGGCCTTGGGGCAGCGCCACAGCAGCCGGTTCGACGCCTTCACCACCACGGCGTCGTAGAGCTTGAGGCGCCTTTCCTCGTAGTAGGGCTGTCCGTCTGTCTCCTCCGGGGAGGAGGCCGATTCCGGTACCTGCACGGTCATGGATGCGTACCCCTTGAGACGGTCGTTGTGGTCAGTAACTGCCGAGCCCGCCGCAGACGTTGAGCGCCTGTGCCGTCACCGAGGCCGCCTGCGGCCCGACCAGGTACCGCACCATCGCGGCGACCTCCTCGGGAGTCGTGTACCGGCCGAGCGGGATCTTCGCCTCGAAGTCGGCGAGGACCTGCTCCTCGCTCACGTCGTTGAGCTGGGCGTAGCTCCTGCGGATGTCCTGCGCCATCGGCGTCTCGACATAGCCGGGGCACACCGCGTTCACCGTGGGCCCGGTGGCCGCGTACTCCTTGGCCAGTGCCTTGGTGAAGCCGATGACGCCGGCCTTGGAGGCGGAGTAGGGGGCGCCGAACGGCACGCCCTGTTTGCCGCCCGTGGAGGCGATGTTGATGATGCGTCCGGTGGACCGCCGGATCGGCTCGCTGGCGCCCACGACCGCGCGGGTCACCCAGAAGACGCTGTTGAGGTTCGTCTCGATGACGTCGAGCCAGAGGTCGTCGGAGAGCTCGGCGGTCACTCCCCCGCCGCCGCGGCCCGCGTTGTTGACCAGGACGCGCGGCGCGCCGTGGTCGCGCACCAGTTCCTTGACCATGGTCTGCACGGCCTCGCGGTCACGGACGTCGCAGGTGTACCCGTCGACGTCGAAGGCGTCGTCCTCCGCGCGCAGCGAGGACAACGCGAGGTGGAGGCGGCCCGCGTCGCGGCCCACGATGATCACTTTGTAGCCGTCCGTCACCAGGGCGTGGGCGATCGCGAAGCCGATCCCGCTCGTGCCGCCGGTGACCAAGGCGATGTCCTGGGGACTGCTCCCCGCTGTCGTAGGCATCAGGACCCTTCTTCCGGAGCTCTGTGCTGCGTGGCAGCCTGCTCGGCCCCGCGATGGTTCGCCCGGGGCCGAGACCGAGGGTCGTGGCCGGCGATGCAGTGGCGGTCCAGCGGCGCTCGTGCCGCCCGCAAGCCCTCCTGGCTCGTTGCTCTCGCCCGGATTCCGCCTGGACCGCGGCTCTACCGCCGCCCGGCAGGGTCTCGAACCGTGAGCCGACAAGTAGTCATTACGGGCCTGAGTGTCCTCGCCCCTGGCTCGACGGACACCACGGGCTTCTGGGAGATGATCACGGCGGGCCGGAGTGCGATCCGCAGAATCACTGCGTTCGACCCCGCGGCCTTCCGTTCACAAGTGGCCGGTGAGATCGATTTCGACCCGCTGGCGTCCGGTTTCCGCCGCAGAGAGGTGCGGCGGCTGGACCGGGCGAGCCTGTTCTCGGTCGCGTGCGCCAGGCGCGCGGCCGCCGAGGCGGGCATCCGGGCCGGGGACGGCGTCGATCCGGGCCGATTGGGGGTGAGCGTCGGAACGGCGGTGGGCTCCGCCACCAGCATCGAGCGGGAGTACGTGGTGCTCTCCGACGAGGGCAAGGAGTGGCTCGTCGACGAGGCGTACGCGTCGCCGCACCTGTTCGACTACTTCGTGCCGGGTTCGATGGCGCGGGAGACGGCCTGGGCCGTGGGGGCCGAGGGGCCCGTCTCGATCGTGTCGGCGGGCTGCACCTCCGGCATCGACGCCATCGGGCACGCCTTCCACCTCATCCAGGAGGGCAGTACGGACGTCATGCTGGCAGGGGCCACGGACGCCCCGATCACGCCGATCGCCGTGTCGTGCTTCGACGCCATCAAGGCGACGACGCGGCGCAACGACGACCCCGCGCACGCGCCCCGGCCCTTCGACCGCACCCGGGACGGGTTCGCGATCGCGGAGGGCGCGGCGATGCTCGTCCTGGAGGAGCGCGAGCGGGCCGAGCGCAGGGGCGCGGACATCTACGGCGAGATCACGGGCTACGCCTCGCACTCGAACGCGTACCACATGACCGGTCTGACACCGCACGGCACGGAGATGTCACGCGCGATCGACACGGTCCTCGCCGAGGCCCGCACGAACGCGACGGCGGTCGACTACGTCAACGCGCACGGTTCGGGCACCAAGCAGAACGACCTGCACGAGACCGGCGCCATCAAGAAGAGCCTCGGCGCACACGCGTACGAGATCCCGGTCAGCTCGATCAAGTCGATGATCGGGCACTCGCTGGGCGCGATCGGGGCGATCGAGGTGGCCACGTGCGCGCTGGCGATGCGGCACGGCGCCGTGCCGCCCACGGCGAACCTGCACGAGACCGACCCCGAGTGCGATCTGGACTACGTCCCCCTGGAGGCACGGGACATGGAGCTCGACACCGTGCTCACCGTGGGCAGCGGATTCGGCGGATTCCAGAGCGCGATGCTCCTGGAGAAACGGCCTGGGAGGCAGCGATGACCGTGGACACCGTCGTGACCGGCCTCGGAGTGGTCGCTCCCAACGGCCTCGGCGTCGACGACTTCTGGAAGGCGACTCTCGACGGCGCCTGCGCCATCACCGCGTCGGAGGACTACGACGCCGGTGGCTACTCTGCCCGTCTCGCGGGCCGGATCAGCGGATTCACGGCACGCGAGCACCTGCCCGCGCGCCTGCTGCCGCAGACCGACCGCGTGACGCGCCTCGCCCTGGTCGCCGCGGACTGGGCGCTGTCCGACGCCGAGGTGACGATGGCGGAGCTGGACGAGTTCGCCTGCGGCGTCGTCACGTCCAACGCGACGGGCGGGTTCGAGTTCTCGCACCGCGAGATGCAGAAGCTGTGGACGCTCGGGCCCGAGCACGTCAGCGTCTACCAGTGCTTCGCCTGGTTCTACGCCGTCAACACCGGGCAGATCTCCATCCGCCACACGATGCGCGGCCCCGGGGGCGTCGTCGTCGCCGAGCAGGCGGGCGGACTCGACGCCATCGGCCATGCGCGCCGCCTCATCCGGCGCGGCCGCGGTCAGCTCATGCTGACCGGTGGCGTCGAGTCGTCGTTCGACCCGTGGGGCTGGGTGTCGCACCTGGCGTCCGGCACGGTCAGCGAGGCCTCGAACAGCGCGGACGCGTACCTTCCGTTCGCCTCGCGCGCCAACGGCTACGTCCCCGGCGAGGGCGGCGCGATCCTCACCCTCGAGGACGCGGACGCCGCTCGCCGGCGGACGGACCGATCCCCGTACGGCCGGATCACCGGCTACGCGGCCACCTTCGACCCGCCGCCGGGCTCCGGCCGGCCCCGCGGCCTGCGGCGGGTGGCGGAGTCCGCGCTCGCGGACGCCGGTCTGCGGCCCGACCAGATCGACCTGGTCGTCGCCGACGCGGCCGGTGTGCCCGGGCTCGACGCCGAGGAAGCGGCCGTGCTGCGCGCGGTGTTCGGCCCCCGGGGCGTGCCGGTCTGCGCGCCGAAGTCGATGGTGGGCCGTCTGATGGCCGGCGGCGGTCCGCTGGACGTGGTGTACGCCCTGCTCGCCCTGCGGGACGACGTCGTTCCCGCGGCCGTGCATGTCGACCGTGCCGCGGACTCCTACGACATGGACCTGGTCGTGGGCGAGCCACGCGCGTGCGCGATCTCCTCGGTCCTCGTGCTCGCTCGCGGGCACGGCGGATTCAACTCGGCCCTGGTGGTCCAGGGCATGCCCTGATCCCCCCCCTCCCCCAGGCGGTGTCGCGCCCGTGCGATCCGCCCCGAACAGGAAGGCCTCAGATGCTGACGCTCGAAGACCTGCGCCGGATCCTCGCGGAATGCGCCGGAGAGGATCCGCAGGAGCTCTCCGACGAGGACATCAGCGACCGTCCCTTCGAGGAACTCGGGTACGACTCCTTGGTGCTGCTGGAGACCTCGGCACAGCTCAAGCACCGGCACGGCATCGACATCCCGGAGGACGTGGTTCGTGAGCTGAAGACGGCGCGCGCCATCCTGGAGTACGCCAACGCCCCGGCAGGATCGTCCGCCGGCAGCGCGGACTGATCCCGGCATGGACACTGATCCCGGCAGGGCGACCGGTCCCGGCAGCGCAACCGATCTCGGCACGGGACCGGAATCCTCGGAACCGCAGCCCAGGATGGTCGCGTTCCTCTTCCCGGGGCAAGGCGCGCAGCACCCCCGGATGGGAGCGGACCTCTACGGCGTCTCCCAGCGCTTCACCACGACCATGGACCAGGCGTTCGACGCCTTCGGGCCGTCGGGCCGGACCATCCGGCAGGAGTGGCTCGCCGCGTCGCCGTCGTCCTCGTACGACGACATCTCCCGTTCCCAGCCACTCCTGTACGCGGTCAACTGCGCCTTGGGCGCCCTGCTCCTGGACTCGGGGGTCCGGCCGGACGCCCTGCTGGGCCACAGCGTCGGAGAGCTCGCGGCGGGCACGCTCGGCGGAGTCATCGACTTCGAGAGCGGGCTGCGCTACCTGCGCGACTTCGTACGGATCCACCGCCACGCGCCGCCGGGCGGCATGCTGGCGGTGGCCGCCACGGAGGAGCAGGTGGCCCCTCACCTGCGGGACGACGTGGTCGTGGGCGCCGTCAACGGGCCGCGGCAGCTGCTCCTCGCGGGCACCGATCCCGCGCTGCGTCACGTGGAACTCGACCTGGTGGACGCAGGGTTCACCTGCACCCGGGCCCGAGCGCGCCAGCCGTTCCACAGCCCGGTGATGCGGGCGGTGCTCGACACGCACGGGCCCACGGCGGCCCGGCCGCGGCTGCGGCCCCCGCACACCGTGATCTTCTCGGCCTGCACCGGTGACGTCCTGACGGACGACGAAGCGACCGACTGGACGTACTGGTCGGGGCAGGCCGCCCGGCCCGTGCTGTTCGCTCCCGCACTGCGGCGACTGCTCGCCTCCGGCGACCACGTCCTCGTCGAGGCGGGACCCGGACAGAGTCTGACGACGCTGGCCAGGCGGACCTCCGCCGTGGCCTCGGGGCGCTCGCTCGCCGTCCCCACCCTGCCGCCCCGCCGCGGGGCGGACGGCGCCGATCTGCACACGTTCACCACGGCCCTGGAACAGTTGAGGAGCCACGGGCACGCGCCCCGCGCGGCGGTTCCGCTCAGCTGACACCGGCCACTCCCGCCGAGCGCGGCGACGAGCCCAGGAGGAAACGTACGACATGGCGTCCACGACGATCGACGACTTGGCCCTGTCCGACTTCAGAAGGGCGTTCCGCGGGGAGGTGGTCCTGCCCGGTGACCTCGACTACGACGAGGCCCGCCGGATCTGGAACGGCACCATCGACAAGTACCCGGCTCTGATCGCCCGGTGCACGGGGACGGACGACGTCGTCGCCGCGGTGAACTTCGCCCGCACCAACGGCCTGCTCGTCGCCGTGCGCGGCGGCGGGCACAGCATGGCCGGGCACTCGACCTGTGACGGCGGGATCGTCATCGACCTCTCACCGATGAGTTCGGTCAGGGTGAGCCGCGCGCGACAGCGCGCCCGGGTACAAGGAGGCTGCCTGCTCGGGGCCTTCGACACGGCGACCCAGGCGCACATGCTGGCGACCCCGGCCGGCGTGGTGTCCCACACCGGCCTCGGCGGTCTGGTGCTGGGCGGCGGATTCGGCTGGCTCAGCCGCAAGTACGGCCTGTCGATCGACAATCTGCTCTCCGTCGAGCTGGTGACCGCCGACGGGCGGGTGCTCACGGCGTCCGAGACGGAGAACGCCGAGCTGTTCTGGGGGCTGCGCGGCGGCGGCGGAAACTTCGGCGTCGTCACCGAGTTCGAGTTCAAGCTGTACAAGGTGGGGCCGGTCCGCTTCGCCAGTGCGTACTTCTCCCTCGACGAGGGACAACAGGTGCTGCGGGCCTGGCGGGACCAGATGGCCGAGGCCCCGGACGAGCTGACGTGGGCGTGCTATCTGCGCCTCGCCCCTCCGCTGCCCGAGCTGCCCGACGAGCTCCGGGGCAAGCCGGTGATCTGCGCGATGGGCTGCTGGGTGGGCGATCCCCACGAGGGCGAACGGCGGATCGAGTCCTTCCTCACGTGCGGCAAGGCATACGGGGTGACCAAGGCGACGCTTCCGTACCGCAGTCTGCAGGCGTACTCCTTCCCGGGCGCCGTCGTGCCCGACCGCGTATACACCAAGAGCGGCTACATGGCGGAGCTGACGGACGAGGCCATCGACGTCGCCCTCGGCAGCGCCGCCCGGCTGAACTCGCCGTTCTCCCAGCTGGAGCTGCTGTATCTGGCGGGTGCGGTGGCGCGGGTCCCGGACGACGCCACCGCGTACAACAACCGCCGCTCCCCGTTCGTCCTCAACTTCGCCTCTGCCTGGATGAAACCCACCGACGACGCCGAGCACGTCCGGTGGGCACGCGAGGGGTTCGAGGCGTTCGGCCCGCACCTGACCAGGGGCGGATACGTGAACTTCATGAACCCGACCGAGGGAGAACGCACCGAGGACTCCTACGGCCGGGCCAAGTTCGCCCGCCTCCAGGCGCTCAAGGCCGCCTACGACCCCGACAACCTGTTCCGCCTCAATCCCAACATCACGCCTGCCACGCGCTAGCGCGTCGGGCACACCTGTCGCCCCGGGCCCGCCGGAGATCCCCCACTCTCCCGTGGCCCGGGGCGATGTCACGTCGCCGATCCCAAGGAGCAGCCATGCCGTTGGAGCGCTTCAACCTCTCCACCCTCGTCGACCGGAATCTCGACGACGGCCGCGGTGACAAGACCGCGTTCCACTGCGGCGACGAAGCGGTCACCTACGACGAACTGTTCGGCCGCGTGTGCGCGATGGGCCGGGCGCTCGGCGCGCTGGGTGTCCGGCGCGAGGAGCGGGTGCTGCTCGCGCTCGACGACTCACCGGACTTCGTCGCCGCCTTCCTCGGTGCGATCAGGATCGGTGCCGTGCCGGTGCCGGTGAATCCGCGTTCCCGCACCGGGGACTTCCGCTTCTTCGTCGACGACAGCTACGCCAAGGTCGTCATCGCCGACACGCCGCTGAGCGACACCCTGTCCTCGGTGCTGAAGGGCACGGGCGTCACGGTCATCGGTACACGGGCCGGTGAAGGGGCCCTGTCCCTGCCGGAGCTGCTCGCCGCCGACTCCGGCGAGCTCACCCCCGCGGACACCCATGGTGAGGACGTGGCGTTCTGGCTCTACAGCTCCGGCTCGACGGGACGGCCCAAGGGCGCGGTCCATCTGCAGCGGAACGTTGTGTCGACCTGCCGTCAGTACGCCGGGCAGGTCCTCGGGGCCACGCACCAGGACGTGCACTTCTCCTCGACGAAGCTCTTCCACGCCTACGGCCTGGGCAACGGCCTGACCTTTCCCCTCTGGTTCGGGGGTTCGTCCGTGCTGATGCGCGGCCGACCGACACCGGACGCGGTCCTCGACACCGTCGAGCGGTTCCGGCCCACGCTCTTCTTCTCCGTACCGACGCTGTACAACGCGATGCTCCACACGCCGGGCGCGGCCGGGCGTGACCTGTCGTCGGTGAGGCTGTGCGTCTCGGCCGCCGAGTCGCTGCCGGCGTCCGTCTGGCGCTCCTGGCACGACGTGTTCGGGCTGTCGATCCTCGACGGCGTGGGCTCCACCGAGATGCTGCACATCTACTGCAGCAACACTCCGGGGGCGGAGCGACCCGGCTCGGCCGGCAGGGCCGTGCCCGGCTACGAGATCAAGCTGGTGGACGCCGAGGGACGGCGTCCCGAACCGGGTGGGAGCGGAGTGATGCACGTGCGCGGCGGGAGCGCGCTCTCGGGCTACTGGCACCGCACGGAGAGCTCCCGGGCCGCCCTGCACGGCGACTGGTATCGCACGGGTGACCGCTACCGGGTGGACGAGGACGGATTCCACTGGTTCGAGGGCCGGGACGACGACATGATCAAGGTCGGTGGGCTGTGGGTCGCGCCGACGGAGATCGAGGACGTGCTCCTCGACCACCCGCGGGTCCTGGAGGCGGCCGTCGTCGGTGTGCGGCAAGCCGACGGGCTGAGCAGGATCAAGGCGTTCGTCGTGCCGCTGGACGCCGCTCATGTGGATCAGCTTGCCGCGCAGCTCCAGCGCTGGTGCAAGGAGCACCTGCAGCGCTACCAGTTCCCCCACGCGGTCGAGTTCGTCGGCGAACTGCCCAAGACGGCCACGGGCAAGATCCGCCGGTTCGAGCTGCGTGCGTGGGGACTGGACCGCGGGGTCGCCTGAGGAGCGCGGAGGCGCGGCGGCCCCACGACGTACCCGTACCGCCCGTGGCGGCGGCTACGGGCGGTACGGGTACGTCGTGCGGGTATGCGAGTGCGGCGGGCTCCGTTGACGTATTCCGGATGCGTGACCCGGCTATGCGGCAGCGGCGTCGGGGCTGACGTGCAGTCCCGCCAGACGCCAGCGGTCGTCCTGCCGCACGGCGATCAAGGTGAAGCGGAACGCGCCGCTCGCGTCGTCGCCGTTGTTGGTGCTCTGCTGTCTCTGGGCGACCAGGACGACCGCGGTGTCCCCGTAGGCCCGCACCTGCGTGTCGCCGACCTCGAAGGCGGTGGTGCGTACGGCGCCCGAGCGGTAGCGCGCCAGCCACTGGTCCCGGGCGCGCAGATAGCCCTTGGGGCCGACGCCGATGAAGTCGTCGGTGAGCAGGACGCCCAGTGCCGCCCAGTCACCGGCCAGTTCGGCCGCGCTCCAGTCCTCGACCAGGTTCAGCACGGCTCGTTCGGTTGCGGTGGTGGTTGCCATACAAGCTCCTTCGGCGCTGATGGGGAGTGCGGGTCGGGTGCGGCTCACCTGCCGCTCGGCGACGGCCCCGCGGAATCCGCGGCCAGCAGGTCGGCCGCCAGCGCCTCGACGTAGTCCGTGATGGTCTCGTCGCGGTCCAGGAAGGGGACGATCTTGCGGGTCCGCTCGTAGAGGGGCCGGGTCCACGAGGAGAGCCCGTCCGCGCCCCGGATGTCGACGGCCTGGCAGGCACAGAGAAGTTCGAAGGCGACCACGTACGCCGTGTTGGTCAGGACCTCGCGGGCACGGCGCGCGGCGACGAAACCGAAGGACACGATGTCCTGGAAGTCCGCGGTGGTGGTCAGGGACTGGATGGACATCGGCACGGTGAGCGCGCGGGTCTCGGCGGTGAGCGACGCCGTCATGAACTGGCCGCCCATCAGGCCGAGCCGCAGGCCGGGATCGACACTGCACAGGAACGCGGGCAGGCCGTTGCTGTTGCTCTTGTCGAGGAAGCGGTCCACACGGCGGTTGGCGAGGTTCGTCACCGTGGTCAGGGCGATCGAGAGGTGGTCCATCGCCATGGACACGTACTGCCCGTGGAAGTGGCCGTTGTGGAAGACCTCGGCCTCTTCGGGGAGCACGATCGGGTTGTCGTTGGAGGAGTTGAGCTCGTCCTCCAACGTCTCGGCGATCCGTGCGAGGCAGTCCACCACGGGGCCCAGGATCTGCGGGGTGCAGCGGATCGAGTACGCGTCCTCGATCGCCAGTGAGCCCGCCTTGGCGGCCGTGCCCATCTCACCGGCGAGCGTGCGCTCGGTGTCCTGTTCGTTGACCGCGAGCCCGGAGTCGGCGAGCCCTTCCCACAGGCGCCGCGCGACCTCGCGCTGCCCCTTGTGGGGCTTGACGGTGTGCACACGCGGATCGAAGGGCTTCATCATGCCCGCGAGGCCCTCGACGGACAGCGCCGAGACCATCTGGTAGGTGTCCACGAGCCGTTGGGCGGCCCGGTAGACCATCGTGCCGAGGCCGACCATTCCGGAGGTGCCGTTGATGAGCGCCAGGCCGTCCTTGTAGCCGAGCTCCATCGGCGCTATCCCCGCCTCGGCCAGCGCCTCCGCTCCGGGCAGGGTGCGACCGCCGAGCCGGGCCTTCCACTGCCCCGCACAGACGAGGGCGATCGCCGCCAGCGGGCCGAGGTCACCGCTGGTGCCCAGGGAGCCCTTCTGCGGCACGCACGGCACGATGCCCGCGTTGAGCACGGCGACGAGCGTGTCCAGGTTCGCGGGCGTGACCGCGGAGTTGCCGCGGGCCAGGGAGACGATACGGGAGAGCATGACGGCGCGGACCGTGGTGTCGTCGAGGTACTCCCCGACGTTGGTCGCGACCGCGTTGATCAGGTTCTCCTGGAGGCGGCGGGCGTGCGTCACGGGGACGAGGTGGTCGACGAAGCCGCCCATGCTCGTGTTGACCCCGTAGATGACCCGCTCGTCCTCGACGAACTTCTCCAGGATCTCCCGCGAGGAGTGGACCCGCGCCCGTACCGGAGCGGCGAGTTCGACGGGAGTGCGCTGCTCGGCGACGTTCTCGACCTGGTGAAGCCGGACACGTTCCCCTGACTCTACGACGAATGTCACGTTTGCGTCCTTTGAGTTGCCGTGAAGACCTGTTGCAGGGATGTCGATCTGCTTGCGTCTCACGGCAATGTGTCGCCAGGCGGTCAAGTGCGGCTCCAGTCAGGAGCAAGCGGGTCCGGAGGGACAGCCGGTCATCTGCGAGAAGGGTGCCGCGCCCCGCTCTCACCACCGCACGGGCAGTCGCCGCGGTCCGCGTACCTGGAGCCCCGACCTCCACGCGATGTCGCGCGCGTCGGCGGCCGACCGCAGCGCGGGGAACCGGGCGAGCAGCGCCGTCAGGGCGACGTTCAGCTCCATTCTGGCCAGTTGGGCACCCACGCAGTGGTGCATCCCATGTCCGAAGCCGATGTGCACGTTGCGCTCCCGGCCGAGATCCAGTCGCGCCGGCTCGTCGAACGCCTCGGGGTCGCGGTTGGCCGAGACGGTCGGCGCGAACACGGTCTCCCCCGGGCGGATCCGCGCACCGCACAGCTCCACCTCTTCGAGGGCGACCCTGGACCGGAAGGCCCCGGAGCCCAGGGGGACGTACCGCAGGAGCTCCTCCACGGCGGCGGGCATCAGCTCCGGCCGTGCGCGCAATGCGGCCAGCTGGTCCGGGTGGTGGAGCAGCACGTGGGTGAAGTTGGTGATCTGGGCGGCGGTGGTCTCGTGGCCCGCGATGAGCAGGTCCCGCGCGAGGGCCACGACTTCGCCGTCGTCGAGGCGGCCGTCCTCGCTGTCCCGCACCCGCACCAGCTCGGCGAGCAGCCCGTCGGACGGCTCTTCTCGCAGCCGGGCCACCAGACCGGCGAAGTAGCGCGTCAGCTCCGCGTCGGCCGCCGCCATCTCCCGCTCGTCGCAGGCCGTGGTGGAGAGCAGGGCGTGGGACCGGCGCACCAGGTTCGCGTGGTCGGCGTACGGGACGCCGAGCAGTGCGCAGATCACGCGGACGGGCAGGGGCAGCGCGAAGTGGGTGACCAGGTCCGCGGGCGCGCCCGAGACCTCCATGGCGTCGAGCAGTTCGTGCGCGATCGCCTCCGTCGCGGGCCGCAGGTCGTTCATGCGGCGCACGGTGAACGCGCCCATGACCGTGCGGCGCAGCCGAGTGTGGTCGGGCGGGTCGAGGGACATCAGCAGCCCCTCGCCGGCGGGGACCGGCTGCAATCGGGGCACGTCGGCGTGCGTCGTCGCCGCGCGGCCGAAGCGGGGGTCGCCGAGCACCCGCTTCACGTCCTCGTACCGCGTCACCAGCCAGGCGTCGCCCCCGTACGGCAGCCGCACCCGGCAGAGAGGTTCGCTCGCGCGCAGGGCGGCGAACTCCGGTTCCTCCTCCAGGCCGGGCGCCGAGGCGAAGGGGAAGGTCCGGGGTGCCGCCTCACCGGTGGTCATGGGCACTCCCCGCGCTCAGGGCCGGAGGTGCCGGTGGCCCACCCGGCCCGAAGACGCCGTCGAGGTGGTACCTCAGAACTCCCTTCGCGTCTTCGGCGGTCCGCTGGCCCACCAGCACGCTCGTGCCGAGGCCGTGGCTGAGGCCGAGCAGCCGGGCCGCTTCCACGGTGACGTCCAGACCCCGGTCCAGCTCCCCGTCTTCCTGAGCCTCTTCGAGCACCTCCGCCAGCTGGCGCTCGAAGCGGTTGGGCCCTTCGACGAACGGTTTCGCGGCCAGGTCCGGATCGGTCATCGCCAGCACGGCGTACGAGGTCCACACGAGGCGGAAGGTGCGGCTCTGCTCGGTCGTGGGGAACGACTCCTCGAGCAGTTCCTCGACGTAGGCGCGCGTCGTCTCCGGCCGCGGCGAGCGGGCCATGCGGTCCGCCCACCGCTCGCTGCTCCGCCGCTCCAGATGCTGCAGCGCGGCATGCATCAACTCGGCCTTGCCATCGAAGTAGTACTGCACCACGCGGAGCGAAACGCCCGCCTCGGCGGCCACCGATCTCATCGTCACGGCGTGCAGACCCTCCCGCCCCGCGAGGCGCACCAGCCCCTCGATGATCAGAACACGGCGCTCGGCATGGTCGACGATCTTCGGCACGGTCTTCCTCCTGGACCCGGGTGCTTTTAGGATACGCCCGTATCCAAAAAAGCTACGCGAGATCGCCAGAGAGACAAGAGGCCCATGGGACAGCTCGAACCGGACGACTCCGTACTGACGAACGCACCGGGCGGCGACCGGGACAAGCGCGGCCCCGGCAGCCGCGGAGCCACATCGGCGGTTCTCGCGCTCGCCTGCGCCGCGCAGTTCATGGTGGTGCTCGACGTCTCGGTCGTGAACGTCGCGCTGCCCTCGATCCAGCGCGCTCTCGGCTTCGACCCGGCCGGCCTGCAGTGGGTCGTCAACGCCTACGCGCTGGTCTTCGCCGGCTTCCTGCTGCTCGGCGGCCGGCTCGCCGACCTCTACGGCCGTAGGCGCGTCTTCGTCCTCGGGCTCTTCCTGTTCACGGCGTCGAGCCTGGTGGGCGGCCTGGCCAACAGCCCGGCCCTCCTCGTCGCCGCCCGCGCGGTGCAAGGGCTCGGCGCGGCCGTCCTGGCTCCGGCGACACTGACGATCCTCACCACCACGTTCGCCGAAGGAGCCGCTCGCACACGCGCAGTGGCGACCTGGACGGCCGTGAGCTCGGCAGGCGGCGCGGCGGGCAACCTCATCGGTGGCGTGCTCACCGAGTCCCTGTCCTGGCGCTGGATCCTGCTGATCAACGTCCCGATCGGCGCCCTCGCCCTCGCCGCCGCGCTCCCCCTCCTGCCGGGCGACCGCGAGCGCGGGCGCGGGCAGCGCCTCGACGTCCCGGGCGCCGCGCTGGCGACCGTCGGGGTCGGCGCGCTCACCTACGGCATCTCGCAGATCGAGAGCCGCGGCTGGAGCAGCCCGGTGACCGGGGCGGCGCTCGCGGCCGGCGTCCTCGCGCTGACCGCCTTCGTCGTGGTCGAGGCGCGCTTCGCGCCCGCACCCCTCATCCCGCCGCGACTGTTCCGCGCGCGGGCCATCTCCGTGGGCAACACGGTGATGCTGCTGGCCGGGGCCTGCTTCATCCCCATGTGGTACTTCCTTTCGCTGTACATGCAGAACGTGCTGCATTACGGCGCACTCAAGACCGGTCTCGGTTTCCTGCCGCACACCCTGGTGGGCATCGTGGGGGCGCGTTCGGCACCGCGCGTCATGGAGTACGTCGGGGCCCGCAAGGTGATCGTCATCAGTGCGGCCCTCTCCGCGGCCGGATTCCTCTGGCAGAGTCAGGCCACGCCCGACAGCGGCTATCTCGTCGGGCTGCTCGGTCCGGCCGTCGTCATGTCCGCGGGCATGGGCCTGCTGATCACCCCGATCACGACCACGGTCACCTCAGGCATCGGCGACGCCGACGCGGGCGCCGCATCCGGCCTGATGAACGCCACGCGTCAGATCGGCGGTTCGGTCGGGCTCGCCGTCCTGGTCGCCGTCGCCGCCGGTGGCGGGCAGACCGCGGCGGCACTCTCCGACGACTACGGCCGAGCGTTCCTCGCCATGGCCGGGATGCTCGTCGCCGTCGTGGCGGGAGCGCTCGCGCTGCCCGGGCCGCGGGAGGAGAGGCCGCGCTGACGCCGCCCCGCTCCCCTTTTCGGCCGGTCATTTCCCGAAAAGACCGGCCGGCCGGTCGGGGCGATAAACGGAATTCATTCCTTCGAATATCCAGTTCCCTTTTTCCGCAGGGGATCTATTGAGCCATGACCGAAGGACGATCAGTTGTGGATCTTACAAACGCGCTGCTAGCGTCCCAGCGCACTTTCGGCATTGACCTGGCGGATTCCCTTATCTGAAGGAGTGTCATCCATGTCCCCGTCATCCAGGAACGCGCTGAGGACCTCGCCCTTGACGACGTCTTCGACCTCGACGTCGAGATTCGGCTGAGCGAGTCCGGGCCCGACTCGGCTTTCCCGACCACCAGTTGCACGTCGAGCTGTCAGACCGTCATCAATCCCCTCATCTGCATCACCTGCTGACCGCGTGTCGCCGGGGACTCCGATGCCGTCGGGAGCGCCGCAGGAAGGGCCGTTCCGGCCGGTGCACACGGCCCTGTTGCGCGCGCCGTTGCGCGGCTCGGAGCCCCCTGCGTGGCTCGCCGCCCCATCACGCGCCGAGCTGCTGCGTGCGGCGGCCGGGGACGCGGTCCTCATGGACGCGCTGCGCGTCGCCAGCCCTTCGCTCGCCGACGCAGTCGGCCTCGCCGCCGACCCCGGCCGGGCGGCCCCGATGCAGGACGGCCGGTTGGCCAAGGCCGTCGTGTCGGTGGCACGTTACGAGAGCCGCATCCGGACCAGATGCACACCGTTCGGGCTGTTCGCCGGCGTCGCCCCGGTCCGTGCGGGTCGGGCGGCGAAGGTGCGGTGGCGGACGTCTCCCACCAGCCGGACGCAGGTCGACCTGGACTGGCTGCCCGGGCTCGTCCGTACCTGGGAGAGCGACGGCGACCTGCTGGAGCATCTCGTGGTGCGCTCCCACGCGGGGCTGGTCACGCGCGGCCCGAGGCTGGTGGCCGTCGCGCCGTCCAACACCGCCCTCAGCCAGGGCGAGCGGCGCAGGGACGAGGTCTCGATCCGGCGCACGGCGGTGGTGCTTGCCGCCCTGGACAAGGCGGCGGGCGGCGCCCTCGCGGGCGATGTCGTCCGCGACCTGGAGGAGAGGTTCCCCAAGGCGCCGCCAGGTGCGGCCAAGCGGGTCGTCCAGGCCCTGGTCGAGCAGGAGTTCCTGCTCACGGAGCTGCGCCCGGCGCTGGACGGATCCGACGCCCTGGACCAGGTCGTCGCCGTGCTCGACCGTGTGGCCGAGAACTGCCCGGCCGCCCACGCCCCGCTGGCCGCGCTGCGGTCGATCGCGGACGCGCGCGCCCGGTACGACGCCACACCTCTGGGACAGCGCCGCGACGCTCTGACCGACCTCACCTCCCGGATACGGGATGTGCGCGCAACGGACCAGCCCCTGCACGTGGATCTCGCACTCGGCGCGGACGTCCTGCTGCCCGCCGACGTCTTCGACGAGGCGGCACGCGCGGCCGGTGTGCTGTGGCGCCTGTCGCCGCCCACACCGGGGGACCCTCAACTGCGCGCCTACCACTCGGCGTTCCTGGAGCGCTACGGCGTGGACCGGACCGTGCCGCTGCCCGAGCTCCTCGACGACACCCGCGGGCTCGGTGCCCCTTCCGGCTACACGTGGCCGCGGCACGGCGCGCGTTCCGCCGCTGCCGGCTCCGTCCCCGCCCCTGCCGCCGCGCCGGAACGGGACCGGTTCCTGGCGGGGATCGCCGCGCGGGCGCTGCGCGACGGTACGCGCGAGGTGGTGCTGAACGACGCGGCCGTCGAACGGCTCGTGCCGCGCACACTGAGCACGGAGCAGGCGCCGGAGTCCTGCGAGTTCCATGTGCAGTTGGTGGCCGCGTCGGAGGAGGAGCTGTCGCGGGGAGCGTTTCTGCTGACGGCCGGGCCGTGGCCCGGCCCGCTGGAGGCGGGGGCGACCGCGGGCCGGTTCGCCGGGCTCCTGGGCACGCTCGCCGACGAGATCTCCGCTGCCGTGTCGCCGCCGGCCCAGGGCGGAACGCCCCTGTCGGGCGACGACCACCGCGTCGACGCCGGCCACCTCGTCCACGCCGAGCCCTTGCCGGCCGCCGAACTCCCGCTCACCGTCGCCTACCAGCCCCGCTTCAGCCGCGGCCGCAACGTCTCCAACTGCCCGCCCACCGCGTCCCATCGCCTCTCCCTCGGCGTCCCGCCGGGACCGGCGGAGTACGAGGTCGGCCTCGACGAGATCGGAGTCGGCGCCGACCCCGAGACGCTGTACGCGGTGCACCTGCCCTCTGGGCGCAGGCTGCGGCCACGCGCCCACCACGCGCTCGACGCCCAGGGGCAGGCCCCCAACGCGGCGCGGCTGCTGTTCGACATCGCGCGGTTCGGGCGGCACTATCCGCGCCCGTGGACCTGGGGTCCGCTCGACGACCTGCCGTATCTGCCCCGCGTCCGCTACGGCAGGACCGTCCTGTCTCCCGCGCGCTGGCGCCTCGACGAGCTGCACGAGCCGGCCGCGGGCGGCCGCGCCGCGCCGGACGACGCGGGGGCGGCCGAGGACGGGGACGCCGCGTGGCGCGACGCGGTCGCGGACTGGCGTCGCCGCTGGTCCGTGCCCCGGCACCTCGTGGTCGGCCGGTACGACCGCAGGCTCCGGCTCGACCTGGAGTGCCGGCACCATCTCGACGTGCTCCGCGACGCGGTCGCGAAGCAGCCCGACCTGCTCGCCGAGGAACCGCCCGGCGGAGGCGAACTGCCCGACGCGTGGCTGCGGGACGCCTCCGGCGCGCCTCACGTGACCGAACTGGTCGTGCCGCTGCGCCGCTCGCCCGCCCCGGCCC
>NZ_LIRJ01000590.1 GCF_001419745.1 Streptomyces silaceus
TGCTCGTGGCGGCGGGCGCGGACCGGGTGGTGCGCGGGGCCGGGGGTCTGCCGCGGACGGCACGTTTCCCGCGTGCCCGGTTCGTGGGCGGTCCCGGCTTCGTACGCGGCCTCGGCCCCGTACGCCGTCGTCGCTCCGCGCGTCCCGGCTTCGTGCGTCCCGGCCTCGTGAGTCCCGGCTTCGTGCGCCGTCTTCGCTTCGTACGTCCCCGGGGAGCCGTCGCCGTCCTCGGCGCCGCCGCCGTCGGTCTGGCCCTGTGGTGGCAGCTGCCCCTGCACCGCCTCGACCGTGCCGTCGGCCACGGGCGCGAGGACCCCGCCGCGGCCTCCGCCGTCGCCGCGCGCGTGCTGCGCCCCGGCGAACCCGTCCTGTTCCTGCCCGCCATGGCCCGGCGCGTCGCCCTCGCCCACCCCGACGGGTTCCGCGGCGCCAGGGACCTCGCGCTCGGCACCTCGCCCGCCGCCTCCGGCACGCTCTACGGCACGGAGGTGGGCCCCGCCGAACTGCGCCGCAGACTCGCCGCCGCGGACCGCGTCTGGGTCCTGACCGAACCGCCGGTGCTGCGCGAGACCCGCCGGCGGATCGCCGGGGCCGAAGGGGCGCCCAAGACGGATCAGCGCGAGACGGACCTGCGCAAGACAGACCTGCGCGAGACCAGGGACCTCAAGACCAGGGACCTCAAGACCGAGGACCTCAAGACCGAACAGATCAAACTCGCCCTACTCCACAGGGAGTTCACGCCCCGCGCCGCCCCCTTCGTCGTGCCGGGCGCCACCCTGCGCCTCTACGCCCGGCGCTGACCCGCGCCGTTCACCCGTGCGAGCACCTCGCCGGTGTGCGGGCTCCAGTCCACGACCACCGCCTCGGGCGGCGCCTTCTGCTCGGGTTCGAGCAGCAGCCACCGCACGTGGTAGCGGCGCACGATCTCCGTGCGCTGCGCGCGCGTGGAGCCGGGGGAGAGGTAGTCGCGCACGGCCTTCAGGCGTACGTCGCGCACCGACTCGTCGAGGGAGGGGTCCGGCCAGGCGGGGGCGACGAGGTTGGCGCCGTAGCCGGGCACCGAGCGGGTGGGCCGGTAGCCGTCGGTCAGGACGACGTCGCCCCGGCGCATGTGGCCGGTCGCCCAGGTGTAGCCGGGCCAGCGCGGTGGCTGGTCGAAGCCGACGGGGTCCAGGGCGCGCGGCACGACCGCGCCCGCCTGGAGCTGGCAGAAGCCCACGCAGGCGCCGAGCGCGGCGGCCCCGGCGAGGGCGCCGCGCCGCCAGCCCCAGGGCCGGGGCGCCGCCAGTTCGATCGCCAGCGCGAACTGGAGCGGGACCAGGGTCAGGCCCAGGATGCGGCCGTAGGTGTAGTGGCCGCTGACCCAGCCGTAGACGACGACCGCGCAGTCCAGGGCGAACATCAGGACCAGCGGGTCCCTGCGGTCCCTGCGCAGCCGCAGCCACAGGGCCGGCAGCCCGAGCAGCGCCAGCCAGAAGCGCTGGGGCATCTCGGTGTAGAGCTGGCGGTGGATCCCGTCGACGGACGGGTCGCCGACCAGCGAGAAGACGCTGTAGTACGGCCAGACCACGGCGAGGGCCGCCGCGGTCGCGGCGGTCGCCGCCCAGGGCCGCACGGCGCGCCCGGACGCCGCGAACGCGACGACGCCGATCACCGCCGCCACCGACGAGATCGGGTGGACGAGCAGGATCAGTCCGCACAGGGCGCCGAGCCCCACGTACGCCCACGGGGTCCGCCGCGGGCCCCGGACCAGCGCGCCCGCCCACGCCCAGGCCCAGAACGCCAGGCCGATCGCGAACGTCGACGGATAGCCGAGGTTCCCCGTCATCGACATCAGGCCCAGATAGCCGCTCCACCACGCCATGCGCGTGCCCCAGAGCAGCACCATCGCGAACAGCGCCAGCACCGGGGCCCACTGACGGGACGTCAGGGTGCGCACGAAGCGGCCGATGCCGGTGAGCAGGACGAGCAGGTTCAGCGGCCCGGAGAGCTTGACCACCTCCCAGCCCGCGAGGCCCGTCGCCTTGGCGAACAGGC
>NZ_LIRJ01000591.1:0-8802 GCF_001419745.1 Streptomyces silaceus
GCCACGGTCGTCGTCACCGGCCAGCAGTCCTACGACGGCGCTGCCCTGACGGAGCGTCACCACATCGACCAGGGCCTCGTGACGAAGGTCGCCGCCGTCGACGGCGTACGCAAGGCCGTCGGTGACGTGTCCTTCCCCGCCGCGGTCCTGAAGGACGGCAAGCCCGTCACCGGTGAGTCCGCGTCCTACGGCCACGGCTGGTCCGGCGCCCAGCTCACCCCCTACACTCTCGCCGCCGGTGAGGCCCCCGCCGCCGGCGGCGAGATCGTCCTCGACCAGAGCCTGGCCGACCGCCTCGGCGCGAAGCCGGGCGCCGAGGTCGAGGTCGCCGTCCGCGGCACCACCGAGAAGGTCCGTGTCAGCGGCATCGCCGCCCAGAGCGGCGACCACAACCCCGACGCGGCCGTCTTCTTCACCGACGAGAAGGCCCGCACGCTGGCCGGCGCCGGCGGCCGGATCGACAACATCGGCGTCATCGCCGACCCCGGCACCGACACGGCCGCCCTCACCGACGCGGTGAAGTCCGCGGTCGGCGACCGCGCCGAGGTCCTCGCCGGCGCGCAGCGGGGCCTGGCCGAACTGCCCGGCACCCTCTCCAGCCAGCGCACCATCGTCATCCTCGCGGCCATCTTCGGCAGCTCCGTCGTCCTCATCGTGATGTTCGGCGTCGCCTCCACCCTCGGCCTCTCGCTCCAGCAGCGGGCCCGGGAGATGGCGCTGCTCCGCGCGGTCGGCGCCACCTCCCAGCAACTGCGCCGCATGATCCTGTGCGAGACCGCCGTCCTGTCGGTCGCCTCGGTGGCCCTGGCGCTCGCCCCCGGATACGCCGTCGGCAAGCTGCTGTTCGGCGTCCTGAGCGACAGCGGCGTGGTGTCCGACGCGATCGTCTACCGCGCGGGCTGGCTCCCCATGGCCGTCGGCGCGGTCACCACCGTCGTCGCCGCGGCCCTCGCCACCCGCTTCGCGGGCCGCCGCGCCGCCCGCACCGAACCGGTCGCGGCGCTCGCCGAATCCACCGCGGGCACCAACTGGTTCAGCGTGCCGAGGCTGCTGCTCGCCCTGTTCTTCATCGCCAACGGCATCGGTCTCGCCGTGGCCACCGCCACGGTCATGGAGGACGGCCCGACCCTCGCCAGCACCGCGGGACCCGCCTCCGTGCTCTTCTGCATCGGGCTCGCGCTCCTCGCCCCGGGCATCACCAAGGCCATGGTCGCGCTGCTGCGCCTGCCGGTGCGCGCCCTGTCCGGTCTGCCCGGCGCCCTCGCGCTGCGCAACGCCACGACCTCCAACGTCCGCATGGCGGGCGCCATCGCGCCGATCGTCCTGCTCATCGGCATCGCGACCGGCACCCTCTACATGCAGTCCACCGAGGACGACGTCTCCGCACGCTCGTACACCGCCAACATCCTCGCCGACTACGTCCTGGACTCCACCACCGGCGGCTTCGCCCCGGACGTCGTCGACACCGTCCGCACCACCTCCGGCGTGGCCGGCGCCTCCGAACTCGTCACCAGCCGCGGCTTCGTGGACGCCCCCGACGGCCGCGCCGACCTCGACCTGCGCGGCGTGAGCGCCGACGGCGTCGCCAAGACCCTCGACCTGCGCGTCACCGAGGGCAGGCTCGCGGGCCTCACGGGCGACACCGTGGCCCTGTCGGAGAAGAAGGCCGACGAGTTCGGCGTGAAGGTCGGCGACCGGCTGCCCATGCACCTCGGCGACGGGTTCCGCACCAGGCCCACCGTCGTCGCGCTCTTCGAGGACAACCCCAAGCAGCAGTACCTGGTCCTGCCCGCACGCACCCTCGCCCCGCACACCACCGACGGCCTGCCGCACCAGATCCTCGTGACGGCCGCGTCCGGCGCCGAGGGCCTGCACGCCCGCCTCGCCGACGTGGCGGGTGCCGTGCCCGGCACCGAACTCGACGACAGCTCCTCGCTGGCCGGACGGAACAACCAGATCCAGCAGATCCTCGTCTCCGCGAACTACACGATCGTCGCGATGATCGTGGGCTACGCGGCCATCACCGTCGTCAACACCCTGGTGGCGGTGACCCGCAAGCGGCGCGCGGAGTTCGGACTGCAGCGGCTGACCGGCGCGACCCGCGCCCAGGTGCTCGGCATGCTCGGTGTCGAGGGCGCCCTGATCGCCGTCATCGCCACCGTCCTCGGCACGGCGGCCTCGGCGACGACCATCGTCCCGTACAGCCTCGTGAAGAACGACTCGATCCTGCCCTCCGGTTCGATCGGCATCTACCTCGCCATCGTCGGCGGATCCCTGCTGCTGGTCTTCGGCGCCACCCTGCTGCCCTCGTGGCGCGGGATGCGCGAGCCGGCGGTGGACACCGTGAAGGCCGCCTGAGCCTTCCCCCAGCTGGGCGGTCCCTGCCATCCCCCGGGCAGGGGCTGCCCTTTCATGTCCCGTACACCACAGCTTTTCCTGTACACCGCACGCGATGGGAGCATGACGGCATGACAACCGTGCCCGTCCCGTGGCGCGCCCTGGCCCGCCGCGCAGTGTCCGACACGGCGGTCGGCGTGCTGATCGCCGTCGGGGCGATGGCGTCCCTCGCGCTGTTCCTCACGACGACGTACTTCGTGATCCTCTGCCTCATCGGGATCGGGTTCGTCGCCCTGCCCTACCTCACGCGGGCGACCCGCCGGCTGACCGGCCTGACCCGCACCGCCGCCGCCCGCTCCGGAGTGCCCTTCGAGGCGCCCTACCAGCCGGCGCCGCAGGAGGTCGAGAAGGACATCGTCGGCTGGATGCGCCGCTGCAAGTGGATCCTCACCGACCCCGCCACCTGGCGCGACCTGCTGTGGCTGTTCCTGAACACCGCCGTAGGGCTCCTCGGATTCCTGCCGGCCGGGGTCCTCTACTACGCGGGCGAGGGCCTCGTCCTCGCGTGCGGGCTGTGGCGGCCCCTCGCGGCGGACGGCGACGGCCGCATGTACGCCCTGGTCACCGTCGACTCCTGGCCCGCCGCGCTGGCGGCCGCGGCGATCGCGGTGGGCCTGCTCGGCGTCTGGCTGTTCACCGGGCCCGTGGTGCTCAAGGGGTACGCGTACTTCTGCCGGTTCCTGATCGGCCCCACCGAACGCACCCGCCTGGCCTCGCGGGTGCGCCACCTGGCCGAGACCCGCTCCGGCGCCCTGGACACCCAGGCCGCCGAACTGCGCCGCATCGAACGGGACCTGCACGACGGCGCGCAGGCCCGGCTGGTGGGCCTCGGCCTCAAACTCGGCGCCGTGGACCGGAAGATGGGCCACGACATCGACGAGGCCCGGCGCCTGCTGCGCGAGGCCCGCGCCTCCTCCGTGCTCGCCCTGACCGAACTGCGCGACCTGGTCCGCGGCATCCACCCGCCGGTCCTCGCCGAGCGCGGCCTCGCCGACGCTGTACGGGCCCTCGGCATCGCCAGCCCGCTGCCCGTCACGGTCGACGCGGACCTGCCCGCGGACCTGCCCCCGCCCGTCGAGTCCGCCGTCTACTTCTCCGTGTCGGAGCTGCTCACCAACGCGCTCAAGCACGCCGAAGCGGAACACGTCGAGATCACCGCGCGTTACACGGACGGCGTGCTGTACGCGCAGGTCATCGACGACGGCAAGGGGGGTGCCGACGGCGCGGCCGGGACCGGACTGGAGGGAATCCGCCGCCGCCTGGCAACCTTTGACGGGACGTTGGAGATCAACAGTCCCTCCGGCGGACCCACCGTGACGAAAATGGAGATACCGTGCGCGTTGTCCTCGCGGAAGACCTCTTCCTCCTGAGGCAGGGGCTCATCCAGCTTCTGGAGGATTACGACTTCGAAGTGGCCGCGGCCGTCGACAACGGCGAGGACCTCGCCGCCGCCATCACCGAACATCAGCCCGACATCGCGGTGGTGGACGTACGGTTACCCCCGACGTTCACCACCGAAGGCCTCCAGGCGGCCCTCAAGGCCCGCCGTGAGCGTCCTGGCCTGCCCATTCTCGTCCTGTCCCAGCACGTGGAGCAGATGTACGCCCGCGAGCTCCTCGCGGACGGCACCGGCGGCATCGGCTACCTCCTCAAGGACAGCGTCTTCGACGACGAGCAGTTCATCGGCGCCGTGCGCCGCGTCGCCGACGGCGGGACCGCCATGGATCCCGCGGTCGTCGCCCAGCTCATGACCAGCCACTCCCGCGACGAACCCCTCGCCAGCCTCACCGCCCGCGAGCGCACCGTCCTGGAGCTGATGGCCGAGGGCTGCTCCAACACGGCCATCGCACAGCGCCTCTGCGTCAGCGAGGGCGCCGCCGCCAAGCACATCTCCAACATCTTCGTGAAGCTGATGCTCCCGCCGTCCAGCGACAGCAACCGGCGCGTGCTCGCGGTCCTCGCCTATCTGAACGCCTGACGGACACCGGGAGCCACTCGCACCGGTGACGGTCCGGCGGTCGGCGCGAGCCCTTGCCGGGAACGCTTGTGTGGGCCATTCCCGATGTGCCAGATTTCGGTGGCATGCGCTTGCGCACGCCGTTTGACCAGAAGGTTTGACCAGAAGGGGAGCAATGAGCACCGAGACGCTGGAGTTTCAGGCCGAGGCACGGCAACTCCTGCAGTTGATGGTCCACTCGATCTACTCGAACAAGGACATCTTCCTGCGTGAACTGATCTCCAATGCCTCCGACGCGCTGGACAAGCGGCGTCTGGCCGGGCTGCAGGACGACAGCCTCCGGGCCGACGACCTCCACATCGCCGTCGAGGCCGACGGCGAGGCCCGCACGCTGACCGTGCGGGACAACGGCATCGGCATGTCGCGCGAGGACGTGGTGGGCCTCATCGGCACCATCGCCCGGTCCGGCACCGCCGAGACGCTGCGCCGCCTGAAGGAGAACAAGGAGGCGGCCGAGCTGATCGGCCAGTTCGGCGTCGGCTTCTACTCCGTCTTCATGGTCGCCGACAAGGTCACCCTGCTCACGCGCAAGGCCGGCGAGGAGACCGGCGTGCGCTGGGAGTCCGACGGCGGCGGCACCTACACGATCGAGACGGTCGAGGACGCGCCGGAGGGCACCTCGGTCACCGTCCACCTGCGCCCCGCCGACGAGGAGGACGCGCTCTTCGACTACGCCGACGACCGGAAGATCCGGGAGATCGTCAAGCGCTACTCGGACTTCATCTCGTTCCCCATCCGCCTGGGCGACGAGACGCTCAACTCGATGAAGGCGCTCTGGGCGCGCCCGCGTTCGGACGTCAAGGACGAGGAGTACCGCGAGTTCTACCGGCACATCAGCCACGACTGGTCGGACCCGCTCGACGTCATCCAGATGCGGGCGGAGGGCACCTTCGAGTACGAGGCGCTGCTCTTCCTGCCCGCGCGTGCCCCGCACGACCTGTTCCAGCGCGACGCCCGGCACGGCATCCAGCTGTACGTGAAGCGCGTGTTCATCATGGACGACAGCCGTGAACTGCTGCCCGACTACCTCCGGTTCGTCAAGGGCGTCGTGGACGCGGCCGACCTGTCGCTGAACATCTCCCGCGAGATCCTCCAGCAGGACCGGCACATCCAGCTGATCCGCCGCCGCCTCGCCAAGAAGGTCCTGTCGACCATCAAGGACCTGATGAAGAACGACGCGGACAAGTACCGCACGTTCTGGCGGGAGTTCGGCGCCGCCGTCAAGGAGGGGCTGCTCGGCGGGCCCGAGGACCAGAAGGCGATCCTCGACATCGCGTCGTTCGCCTCCACCGCGGGCGACGAGCCCACGACCCTGGCCGACTACGTCTCCCGCATGAAGGAGGGCCAGGACAAGATCTACTTCATGACCGGCGAGAGCCGCGCGCAGGTCGAGAACTCCCCGCACCTGGAGGCCTTCAAGGCCAAGGAGTACGAGGTCCTGCTGCTCACCGACCCGGTGGACGAGATCTGGGTGGAGGCGGTGCCGGAGCACGACGGCAAGGGGTTCCAGTCCATCGCGCGCGGCGCGGTCGACCTGCCCTCCCAGGAGGAGCCGTCGCAGGAGGAGTCCGGTGCGTACGCGCCGCTGCTGAGCTGGCTCACCGAGACGCTCGACGACGTGAAGGACGTGCGTCTGACGACCCGTCTGACCAGTTCGCCCGCGTGCCTCGTCAGTGACGCCGAGGGCCTCACGCCGACGTTGGAGAAGATGTACAAGGCGATGGGCCAGAACGTCCCGTCGGTCCAGCGCATCCTCGAACTGAACCCGCAGCACCCGCTGGTCAGCGGCCTGAAGGCGGCGCACGAGCGGTACGCCGCGACCACGGAACCGGACGCGACCGCGACCGCGGATGCGACCGAGGATGCCGACGCGAAGACGGCGTCGGACGCGGCCCCGGACTCGCGGGCGGCGGCCCTGACCGAGACCGCCGAGCTCCTGTACGGCACCGCCCTGCTCGCCGAGGGCGGCGACCTGTCCGACCCGGCCCGCTTCGCCAAGCTCCTCGCGGACCGCCTCGCCCGGACGGTCTGACCCGCGCACCGCGCTTCGCGACGTCACGGCGCCTGGCGGCGTCACGGCGGCATGAGGAAGGCCCCACCGGCGGACCGGTGGGGCCTTCCTCATGCGCCGGTGTGTGCCGGGCGCGGTGCCGGTCCTACTCGCCGGACGCCGCCTTGCGGCGCCGTACGACGAAGACGGCCGCCGCGCCCGCGGCGATCGCCGCGCCGCCGGCCACGGCCATGGTGGGCAGCGCGCTCGACGAGCCGGTCTCGGCCAGGCCGCCGTCCGCGGCGGGCTCGGCGCGACCGCCCTGCGGCCGGTGGTCGCCCTTGCCGCTCTTCTCCCGCTCCTTGGTCAGCTCGGCCCGGTCCGCCTTGTCGCCCGGTCTGCCCTTGGCGTCCTCGACCTTGCCGGGCTCGCTGCCGGCCGCCAGGACGGTGAAGTCGAACCGGCTGATCTCGTCGAAGCCGCACTGGCCGTCCTCGCCGTACGAGTGACCCGTGGTGAAGAAGTAGCCCGAGCCCGCCGTGGCGTCCGCGGCGATCCTGATCCGCATCCTGGCGTCCTGGTGCTCACCCGGCGCGAGGACGCCCAGCGTCGCGAAGTCCTGGTTGTCGTCCCACTCGGCGCCCTCGCCCTCGACGGGCTGCCAGGCTTCGGTGCCGGGGTCGAACCACTCCAGGGTGACCCCGAGGTCGGCCACGTCGTCGAGCTCCGGGTCGGCGGTGCCCAGGTAGACCGTGAGGTCGGTCTCCATCACCTTGACCTCGGAGACGTTGGTGACCCGATAGGTGAACGCGTGCCATCCCGAACCGGCGACGATCCTGCTCGGCAGGTCGCGCAGCTCCGTCTTGCCCCGCTCCTCGTCCGGAATGCCGGAGCAGAAGGTCGGGCGGGTGTACGAAGGGGACGGCGTCGGCCCGGCCTTGTCCGCCGACGGAGCGGTGGCGTCCTTCGGCCCGCTCCTCCCGCCCTGCCCCGCCTGCTCCCGCTCGCCCGCCGCGTCGCCCGTCGCCCGGGCCGGGGTGCCGGCCTCGTCGGCGTCCCCGCTGCCGGCGGACGGCTCGGCCGACGGCTCCGCGGTGGCCGACGCGGACGGCGCGCCGCTGTCCGCGGGGGCGTCGCCCGTCGCGTACGCGGCAGGGGAGGCGAGGAGCGAGGCGGAGCCGACGGCGGTGAGGGCGGCGGCGGCCGCCAGGGCGCGGTTGACCTTCATGGATGCCTTTTCTGTGCGATCAAGGGGGGGGCACATGCATGACCTGCCGGTCCGCCGACAGGTTGTGCAGCGCATGAATCCGGCCATGTGACCTCGCTCACGGAGTGCGCGAGGCCGCCCGCGCGAGACGCCCGGAGCGTTCGCGGAACCTCACGCGAGTTCATGACCGGAACCGTGCGAGCTCATGAGCGATACCTCTTGCGAGTTCACGATATGACGACTAGTCATATGGCGAATCGAAACAAGGACCATGCCGCAACGGCACACCTCCTGGAGGGCACGTGAAGTTCTCCGTCATCTTCGAAGCACAGCTCGCCGACCCGACCGTCGAGCGTGAGCACCAAGTGATCCGCGACAGCGTCGAGCAGGCCGTGTTCGCCGAGCGGATGGGGTTCGACCGCGTCTGGGCGGTCGAACACCACTCCCTCAAGTGGTACGCGCACATGAGCGCGCCGGAGATCTTCCTGACCTGGGTCGCCGCGCGCACCAGCACCATCCGGATCGGGCACGGCGTGGTCTGCATGCCGTTCCGCTTCAACCATCCGGCGCGGGTGGCCGAGCGCGCCGCGATGCTCGACCTGCTCTCCGGCGGCCGCCTCGACCTCGGCGCGGGCCGGGGCGGCACGACGCAGGAGACGTCGCTGTGCGGGGTCGACAAGGAACGTACGACCCAGGAGGTCGAGGAGGCGCTCCAGATCATCGGCAAGGCCTGGGAGAAGGAGGAGCTGGAGCACCACGGCGCGCTCCTCGACATCGACCCGCACCCGATCCTGCCGCGCCCGCACCAGACCCCGCACCCGCCGCTCTTCCTCGCGTGCAGCAGGACCGAGACGCTGGCCCAGGCCGCCGAACTGGGCATCGGCGCCCTGGTGATGGGCTTCGCGGGGCCCGAGTCGATCGCCGACATGCGCCGGGCGTACGACGACGCCATCGCGGCCCGCACCGACGCCCGCTTCGTGTCGAGCGTCGTCAACGACCACTTCTCCGTGCTCTGCCCGACGATCGTGCTCGACGACCGGGAGAGGGCGCGGCGCGTCGGCATCCGGGGGCAGCGGTTCTTCGCGCAGTCCATCGGGCACTGGTACGGCGGCGCCGGCATCCCCGACGAGGCGGTCGTCGAGGGCAGCGACGAGGCCGCCGAGATGCGCAGGGCCGCCGAGCAGGTCGTCG
>NZ_LIRJ01000591.1:8880-9142 GCF_001419745.1 Streptomyces silaceus
CCGCGGACGACGCCATCGCCTATGGGGAGCGGCTGCGCGACGCCGGGGCCGACGAGATCATGTGCCTCATCCAGATGGGCACCGTCCCGCAGGAGGCCTGCATGGAGACGCTGCGGCAGTGGGGGGAGAAGGTCATCCCGTACTTCCGCGCCCAGGAAGCGGGCACCGCCTGATGCCGGCGGACCCCGCGCGGGAGCGGCCGGCTTCCGCTCCGGCCCCGGGGATCCCGGCTTCCCGTGCCTCGGCACCCCCGGTCCCCGCC
>NZ_LIRJ01000592.1 GCF_001419745.1 Streptomyces silaceus
CTCCGACACCGCGATCCGTTCGCTGCTCGTGCCGGTGCCGGACGCCGAGCCCGTCGCGCCCGCGGGGGCGCCGGGCAGCGTCCTGCCGGGCAGGCCGGAGGCCGCGCGGCCCCGCGTCCGGCAGGCCGCCGCGCCCGCCGACCCCGAGTACGGCGTGCCGTGCCCGAGCTGCGGGGCCCCCAACGCGCCCCGCCGCCACTTCTGCCGCAGCTGCGCGATCCCGCTGAAGGACTCCGCGGACCGCACCTCGGAGGGCCCCTTCGCCGGTCAGCGGCCCCGGCTGCACCGCGACCGCACCCGGTGGATCGCCCGCGCCGTGGGCATCGCGGTGGTCGCGGGCCTGATCGTCGGCGGGATCTTCGGCGGTCCCCCGGCTGCGCGGGCCGTGCAGGACCACTTCGCCAAGCGGGTGCCCGTGCACCCCACGAAGTACAGCGCGTCGCACTCCGCGCCGAAGCAGCCCGCCAAGCTCGCCTTCGACGGCTACTCCAACACCTGGTGGGGAACGGGCTACGCGGGCGACTCGGCCGGGCAGTGGCTCCAGGCCGACTTCGGCCAGCCCACCGACCTGCTCAACCTGCTGATCACGCCCGGCACCTCGGGGCGCAGCGCGCAGGCCGCCGAACAGGCCCGGCCCATGGAGTTCGACCTGGTGGTCAACGACTCCGCGGGCAAGGAGCACATCATGAAGCGCCGGATCAACGACGGCGGCGCGCAGAAGATCGACGTCCGCGTGCGCGACGCGGTCAGCGCCCGCCTGATCGTGCGCTCGGCGTACGGCGCGGGCAAGGACCGTCAGGTGGCCATCGCGGAGATGGAGTACTTCGGCCGGTCGGCCCAGTAGGCACGGCCCCGGCACCGGGGGAGGTGACCGTCACGCGCGCGCCGTGTGACGGTCACCTCCCCCGCTCCATGAGCGCCCGATGACAGCCCTCCCGGCCGCCGTCACCGGGCGCTCTTCTTCACGCTCTCCGGGACACCGGGCAGGGCTCGGTGGACCTCACCCGGCTGCGCTCGGCCGGCCGCTGACGGCACGTCGCGCGCCTCCGGGTGAGGAGTGACCGCCGGGCACCGGAGGGGTGAGCCCGGCGGCCACGAACTGGGGCCGCCCGCAAGGCGGGACGGCGCTGTCAGGAGAGCTGTGACTGCACCTGCGAGGAGATGAGCTCCAGGTGGTCGAGGTCGGTCAGGTCCAGGAACTGCAGGTAGACGCGGCTCGCGCCGATCGCCTCGTACCTCCCGATCTTGTCGACGACCTCGGCCGGGGAACCGGCGAGGCCATTGGCCTTCAGTTCGTCCACGTCGCGGCCGATCGCCGCCGCCCGCCGGGCGACCTCCGCGTCGTCCTTGCCGACGCAGATGACCAGCGCGCTGGAGTACACCAGGTCGTCACCCTTGCGTCCGGCCTGCTCGGCGGCGGCGCGGACCCTGCCGAACTGCCGCTCGCTGTCCTCGATCGAGGCGAACGGGATGTTGAACTCATCGGCGAACTGCGCGGCCAGGCGCGGGGTGCGCTTCGCACCGTGGCCGCCGATGAGCACCGGGACCTTGGCCTGTGCGGGCTTGGGCAGGGCCGGGGAGTCGGTGAGCTGGTAGTGCGTGCCGTCGTGGCTGAAGGTCTTGCCGACCTCCGTCGACCACAGGCCGGTGACGATCTCCAGCTGCTCCTCCAGGCGGGCGAACTTCTCCTTGGGGAAGGGGATGCCGTACGCCTTGTGCTCGTCCTCGAACCAGCCCGCGCCCAGGCCCAGCTCGACCCGGCCGCCCGACATCTGGTCGACCTGCGCCACCTGGATGGCCAGCACACCGGGCAGCCGGAAGGTGCCGGCCGTCATGAGGGTGCCCAGCCTGATCCGCTTGGTCTCGCGCGCCAGACCGGCGAGCGTGATCCACGCGTCCGTGGGACCGGGCAGCCCGTCGACGGAACCCATGCGGAGGTAGTGGTCCGACCGGAAGAAGGCGTCGAAGCCGAGGTCCTCGGTGGCCTTGGCGACGGCGAGCAGGGTGTCGTAGGTGGCCCCTTGCTGGGGCTCCGTGAAGATTCGAAGATCCATGCCGCCATCCTGCACGCTCGAACGCCCGTCAACCCCACCGG
>NZ_LIRJ01000593.1 GCF_001419745.1 Streptomyces silaceus
ATTGCAGAAAAGCCCCGACCAAATCAGCCCAAAACGGGCAGATGGTCGGGGCTTTTCTGCAATCCCGCCTCTCCCCTGCGCCCTCCCCTACGCCTCCCGGCAGATCAGGAGGAGGGCTCTGTCGTCGTTCACGTCTTTGGCCACCGCTTCGATCAAGTGCCAGGCCGCGCCGTGGAAGCCGCCGGCGACGTAGCGGTCGGCCTCGCCCGTGAGGCGGTCCATTCCTTCGGCGATCTCGCGGTCGGAGGTCTCCACGAGGCCGTCCGTGAAGAGCATCAGGACGTCGCCGGGGCGCAGCATGCCCTTGACCGGGTCGAACTGCGCGCCGTCGTAGACGCCGAGGAGCGGGCCCTGGCCCGACTTCTCCTCCCAGCGGCCGCTGCCCGCGCTCAGCTGGAGGCCCGGCGGGTGGCCCGCCGAGAAGAGTTCGTAGTCGCCGGTCTCCAGGTCGAGGACCAGGTGGATGGAGGTCGCGAAGCCCTCGTCCCAGTCCTGGCGGAGCAGATAGCCGTTGGCGGCGGGCAGGAAGGCGTGCGGGGGCAGCGAGCCGAGCAGGCCGCCGAAGGCGCCGGACAGGAGCAGCGCGCGCGACCCGGCGTCCATGCCCTTGCCGGAGACGTCGGTGAGGACGGCCTCCAGCGTGCGGCCGCCGTTCGTGCGGGCCGCGACCACGAAGTCGCCGGAGAAGGACTGGCCGCCGGCCGGGCGCAGCGCCATCTCGCGGTGCCAGCCGCGCGGCAGCTTCGGGAGCTTGCTCTGGACACGGATGCGCTCGCGCAGGTCGAAGAGCATGGTGCCGCCACCGCGCCAGGGCACGCCGACCCGGCTGCGGAACTGCGCGATCAGGAGACCGAAGAAACCGCAGGCGGCGACCACGAGGACGACGCCCGGGGTGACCCTGGAGGGGCCCTCCGCGTAGGGGCCGAGCTTGATCGACTCGACGATCAGGGCGACCGCCGACGCCGCGTACAGGCCGAGCAGGCTGGCGGGGCGCAGCAGCAGGCCGCCCGCGACGATGGGCAGCACGAGCGCGGCCGGTGAGCACCAGACGTTGTTGACGATGGTGCAGCAGGTGATCACGGGGATGGTCAGGAGCAGACCCGCCAGCGCGACCCAGTCCGAGCCGTCGCCGCGGAAGTAGTCGACCCCGGATTTGCGCAGCGTGATGCGGGCCCGGTGCACCCTCTTCTTCATCCGGGCCGTGAACGTCTCGGCTTCCGCGCGCCGTTCGCGTCGCGCGCGCCGTACTCCTCGTACTGCCATTGCTCGTGGACCCTATCCAGCGGGCCGGGCACTTCGCACGGGAGGTCCCAGTTGTCCCCCGTCAGGGGCATGCCGAAGGACGGGTGGCGACGGGCGGCGGGCGGGGCCGGACAAGGGCCCGGCGGCTTCGCGGGGAGCGGAAATACGGTCGCACCGGCCCTCGGCGCGCTGGTAGGCATGGCATATGACGAAAGACGTGCGGGTGCTCGCCGAGGACGACTGGAACACGTGGTACGACGCGCTGGAGCTCGCCTTCGGCGGCGTCGCCGAGTCCGACGAGGAGCGGGAGCTGTGGCGCGCGCTCACCGAGGTGGACCGGTCGATCGGCGTGTGGGACGGGGACGCGTGCGTGGGCACGACCGGGGCGTTCTCCTTCCGCCTCGCGGTGCCGGGCGGCGCCCTGGTGGACGCGGCGGGCGTGACGATGGTGAGCGTGGCGGCGACGCACCGGCGGCGCGGGATCCTGACGTCGATGATGCGGCGGCAGCTGGACGACGTCCGCGCGGGGGGCGAGCCGCTGGCCGTGCTCACCGCCTCCGAGCCGGTCATCTACGGCCGGTTCGGGTACGGCGCGGCCACGCAGCAGATGAAGGCCGACATCGACACGACCCGGGTGAGTCTGTCCATGCCGGCCGGTGCGGACGACGTACATCTGCGGTACGCCGGGCCCGCCGACGTCCACGCCGCGTGCGAGGCGCTCTACGCACGACGGGTGCCGGAGCGGCCGGGCATGCTGGCCCGGCAGCCGGGCTGGGAGCGGCTCGGGCTGCTCGACCCGCCGGGCGAGCGGAGCGGCTCGTCGCCGCTGCGGTGCGTGGTCGCCGAGCGCGCGGGCGAGCTCGTCGGGTACGTGCGGTTCGCCGTGAAGCCCGAGTGGGACTGGCAGGGCCCCAAGGGCTCGGTCCACGTCCGCGACATCGAGGCCCTCGACCCGGCGGCGTACGCGGCGCTGTGGCGGTTCCTCTTCGGCATCGACCTGACGTCGTCGGTCGTCGCCCGCAACCGTCCGGTGGACGACCCGCTGCTGCAGCTGGTGTCGGACATCCGCCGCTGCGACCTCACGGTGCGCGACTCGCTGCACGTGCGGCTCGTGGAGGTGGGCGCGGCGCTCGCGGCCCGTACGTATCAGGCGCCCGTGGACGTGGTGTTCGAGGTCGAGGACGCGTTCTGCCCCTGGAACGAGGGGCGTTGGCGGCTCACCGGCGACACCAAGGGCGCCTCGTGCGAGCGCACGGACGACGCGGCCGATCTCGCCCTGTCCGTCAAGGAGTTGGGCGCGGCCTACCTCGGCGGTGTGTCCCTGTCGTCACTGGCGGGCGCGGGCCGGGTACGCGAGCTGCGCCATGGCGCGCTGACCGAGGCCTCGGTGGCGTTCGGTTCGGACGCGGCACCGTGGCTGCCACACGGGTTCTAGCCGGAGGCCTCGGGCGCGGCGGCGCTCAGGCCCGGCCCTGACAGGTCGGGCACCAGAAGAGGTTGCGGGCGGCGAGGTCGGCGGTGCGGATCTCGCCGCCACAGATGTGGCAGGGCATGGTCGCCCTGCGGTAGACGTACACCTCGCCGCCGTGGTCGTCGACGCGCGGCGGGCGGCCCATCGCCTCGGGCGTGTGCTCGGGCCTGACGGTGTCGATGCGGTTGAGGCGGACGCCCTCGCGCATCAGCTCCACGAGGTCGGCCCAGATCGCGGTCCACTGGGCCTCGGTGAGGTCCTTGCCGGGGGTGTACGGGTCGATGCCGTGCCGGAAGAGGACCTCGGCGCGGTAGACGTTGCCGACGCCCGCGATGACCTTCTGGTCCATGAGGAGGGCGGCGACGGTGGTGCGGCTGCGGGAGACGCGGCGCCAGGCCTTCTCCGGGCCGTCGGCGTCCCTGAGCGGGTCGGGGCCGAGCCGGTCGTGTATCGCCTGCTTCTCCTCGTCGGTGACGAGGGCGCAGGTGGTGGGGCCGCGCAGGTCGGCGTAGTACGTGTCGTTCGCCAGGCGGAGGCGGACGGTGTCGGTGGGCGGCGGGGCGGGGACCTCGCCGAGGGCGTACTTGCCGAAGAGGCCGAGGTGGACGTGGATCCAGCCGGTGCCCTCGAAGCCGAGGAAGAGGTGCTTGCCGTGGGCCTCGGCGCCGTCCATCACCTGGCCGGTGACCAGGGCCGCGCTGTCGCTGAACTTGCCCTGCGGGCTGGTCGCCCGGACGGGACGGCCCGCGAAACGGTCCCGGTGATCGGCGGCCAGGCGATGAATCGTGTGCCCCTCCGGCACGGGTCCCTCCGGAAATGAGTGCGGAGGGGCTGGGAGATCAGCCCCTCCGGCGATCGAGGTGCGGGGTCCGGGGCGGCGCCCCGCGGCCTCGCTACTGCTGGGGGTGTCCGGCGGGGATCGGGGGCAGCTCGCCCGTCTCCTCGTAGGCCGACAGCATCTCGATGCGGCGCGTGTGACGCTCCTCACCCGAGTACGGCGTGGCCAGGAAGATCTCGACGAACGTCGTCGCCTCGTCCTGGGTGTGCATGCGGCCGCCGATGGAGATCACGTTGGCGTTGTTGTGCTCACGGCCGAGCGCGGCGGTCTGCTCGCTCCAGGCCAGGGCCGCCCGCACGCCCTTCACCTTGTTCGCGGCGATCTGCTCGCCGTTGCCCGAGCCGCCGATGACGATGCCGAGGGCGTCCGGGTCCGCGGCGGTCTTCTCCGCGGCACGGAGGCAGAACGGCGGGTAGTCGTCCTGGGCGTCGTAGATGTGGGGCCCGCAGTCGACGGGCTCGTGGCCGTGGCTCTTGAGCCATTCGACCAGGTGGTTCTTGAGTTCGTAGCCGGCATGATCCGAGCCGAGGTACACGCGCATGCGTCCGAGTGTGGCACGTCCCGGGGCGGGTAGCCGCGACCGGGGCAGGGAGTTGATCTCCCTGTTCAGGACCTTGGTCCAGGCCTTTGGTCGGAATACAACGATCCGGATTCAGGACTTCCGTCCCGTTCACCCCTGAGTTTGAATGCGGGGGCTCGTGACCCGAGAACTTAAGGATTCGTCCATGACCTCGCAACCCTCCCTTGCGAAGGCAGACAGCGCCCCCGCATCGCCTGGGGATCCGCAGTCTGGAGACAGTGGTGGCGCCGACGACGGCCTGAAAGCGGGTCTCAAGAACCGCCACCTCTCGATGATCGCCATCGGCGGTGTGATCGGCGCCGGTCTCTTCGTCGGCTCCAGCTCCGGCATCGCCGCGGCCGGACCCGCCATCCTCATCTCGTACGCCCTCGTCGGCGCGATGGTCGTCCTCGTGATGCGGATGCTGGGCGAGATGGCCGCCGCACGGCCGACCTCCGGCTCCTTCTCCACCTACGCCGACCAGGCACTCGGCCGCTGGGCCGGTTTCTCCATCGGCTGGCTGTACTGGTTCTTCTGGGTCGTGGTCCTCGCCGTGGAGGCCACCGCGGGCGCGGTGATCCTCAACGGCTGGATACCGGCGGTCCCGCAGTGGGGCTGGGCGCTCATCGTGATGGTGGTGCTCACCGCGACGAACCTCGTCTCGGTCGGCTCCTACGGCGAGTTCGAGTTCTGGTTCGCCGGCATCAAGGTCGTCGCGATCGGCGCGTTCGTCGCGATCGGCCTGCTCGCCGTCTTCGGCGTGCTCCCCGGCTCCGACAACCCCGGCGCGGGCTTCGCGCACCTCACCGACGCGGGCGGCTTCTTCCCCAAGGGAGCGGGCGCCATCCTCACCGGTGTGCTGATGGTCGTCTTCTCCTTCATGGGCAGCGAGATCGTCACGCTGGCCGCCGGTGAGTCCGAGGACCCGCAGCGCGCGGTCACCAAGGCGACGAACAGCGTCATCTGGCGCATCGGCGTCTTCTACCTGGGCTCGATCTTCGTCGTCATCACGCTGCTGCCGTGGAACGCCGAGTCGATCACCAAGGACGGCTCCTACGTCGCCGCGCTGAACTCGATCGGCATCCCGCACGCCGGCCAGGTCATGAACGTCATCGTGCTGACCGCCGTCCTGTCCTGCCTCAACTCCGGCCTCTACACCGCCTCCCGCATGGCCTTCTCGCTCGGCCGGCGCGGCGACGCGCCCAAGGCCTTCGCGCGGACCAACGCCCGCGGTGTGCCGCAGGCCGCGATCCTCGGCTCCGTCGTCTTCGGCTTCCTCGCCGTCTGGTTCAACTACCAGTGGCAGGACACCGTCTTCGACTTCCTGCTCAACTCCTCGGGCGCGGTGGCCCTCTTCGTGTGGCTGATCATCTGCTTCACGCAGCTGCGGATGCGCGGGATCATCCTGCGCGAGGAGCCGGAGAAGCTCGTCGTGAAGATGTGGCTGTTCCCGTATCTGACCTGGGTCACGATCGCGATGATCTCGTTCGTGCTGGTCTACATGCTCGTCGACGAGGCCGGCCGCAAGCAGATCCTGCTCTCGCTGCTCGCCGCGGCGTTCGTGGTCGCGTTCTCGCTGGTGCGGGAGAAGCGCCGCTCGCGCGAGCGGCCCGTGGCCGACGAGGCCAAGGACCAGGTCGAGGCCTGATCCCGGATCGCACAGCCCCTTCGTACGAAGCCCCCGTGGTCGCGGACCGCGGGGGCTTCGTCGCGTTCCGGGGGGCGCCGGAAATGTTGACGGCGGATGTCAGGTTATTGCGGGACGCTCTCCCCCGTCAGAGAGAAACACGCAGCTCATGGTCTCGACGGAGGCTCCCCGTGGACATCACCGCCCAGCGCATCGCGTTCCGGCCCGGCGACGCCGGATACGACGAGGAACTCGCCGGATTCCAGACCGGTTTCGCGGCGCGGCCCGCCGTCGTGTTCGGCGCGGAGACCGCGGCCGACGTCGTCGCCGCCGTGTCGTACGCCACCGCACGCGCCCTGCCCGTCGGCGTCCAGGCCACCGGGCACGGCCTGCCGGGCGCCTCCGAGCTCTTCTGGGGCCTGCTCGGCGGCGGCGCCAACCTCGGCGTGGTCACGGAGCTGGAGATCGGCCTGGTGCCGGTCACCCGGGTGCACGGCGGGGCCGTCGCGTTCGACGGCCGGGAGGTCGACCCGGCCGCCCTGCTGCGCGGCTACGAGGAGTGGACGCGGACCGTGCCCGACGAGCTGACCTAGTCGCTCTCGGCCCTCGCCTACCCGGACATCCCCCAGCTCCCGCCGCATCTGCGGGGCCGCTATCTCGTCTCGGTCCACGTCGCGTTCACCGGTACGCCGGCGGAGGGCGAGCGGCTCGTGGCGCCGCTGCGGGCGCTCGGGCCCGCCGTGTCGGACACGCTGCGGGAGATGCCGTACACCGAGAGCCGCACCATCCACAGCGACCCGGACTTCCCGCACGCCTACTACGGCGACAGCGTGGTCCTCGACGGCCTCGACGTGCGTGGCGCCGCCGAACTCCTCGCGCTGACCGGGCCGGAGGCGGCCTCGATGCACGTGGTGAAGATCCACCACCTGGGCGGGGCGCTGGCGCGGCCCGCGCGCAACGCGGTGTCCCACCGCGGGGCGGGCTGGGTGGCGATGATCCTCTCGCCGCTGGACGGGACGGACGTCGCGACGGTGCGGGAGCTGCACGCGGAGGCGTTCGGGCGGGTGGCACCGCAGGCCGTGGGGCGGTTCCTCAACTTCGCGTTCGGGGGCGGCGACCGGCCGGAGGGGATCTACGAGCCGGAAACGCGGAAGAGGCTCGCCGAGTTGAAGGCCACGTACGACCCGGCGAACCTCTTCAGGCGGAACTACGACGTCGGTTGAGCGGGTGGTGCCGCGTCAACGGGACACCGCGCGCTCGCGGCCGCTCAGCGGTCGAGCAGCTTCCAGGCCGTGGGCAGCGCGCCCATCGCGAGCGCGGCCTTGAGGGCGTCGCCGATCAGGAACGGCGTGAGGCCGGCCGCGACGGCCTGGGTCAGCGACATGCCGGTGGCGGCGGCCAGGTACGGGACGCCGACCGCGTAGATGATCGCGGAGCCGAGGACCATCGTGCCCGCGGTGCGCAGCACGGAGCGGTCGCCGCCGCGGCGGGCGAGGGCGCCCACGACCGTGGCGGCGAGCAGCATGCCGAG
>NZ_LIRJ01000594.1 GCF_001419745.1 Streptomyces silaceus
TCGGCGGCGAAGTCGGGGTCGGCGCGTGCCTCGTCGGGCACGGGGTCGTCCGTGAGCGCCAGCATCAGCGCGTCGTGGTCGCTGTCCTTGGCCGGCATCGTCACACCACCTCCCCTTCGTGCAGCCGGGCCCGCAGGAGCCGGACCGCCGTGTGCAGTCTGCTCTTGACCGTGCCCTCCGGGATGCCCAGCTCCTCGGCGATGGCCCGGACCGGCAGGTCGGCGTAGAAGCGGAGGACCACGACCTGGCGCTGGGCGTCCGGCAGCTCGCCGAGGCCCTGGGCGACGGCGAGCGAGGTGGCCCGCGCCTCCGCGCCGTCCTCGTCGGCGGACTCGCGCCACAGCACCGCGAGCCGCTCGCCGAGCCGCTCCTGCCTGCGCCGGGCCCGGTGCCAGTCCATGGCGAGGTTGGAGGCGACGACGGCCGCCCACGCGGAGACGTCGCGCGGGGCCTCGCGCCCGTCCGCGGCCCGCTCCAGGAGCTTCAGCCGGACCTGCTGCACCCCGTCGGGCAGGTCGGCGTACGGCACGCCGCCGAGCGCGAGCACCGCCCGGACCCGGTCCTCCTGGGCGGCGTCCAGTGGATCCGCTCCCCGGGTCCCCACCTGCGCGCGGCGCGCTTTTCTGCGCAGCAATGTGCCCCTCCCGTCCCCGCGTTTCCCCTAGGACGCCGGGGGCGCCCGAAACGTTCGGACGGATGTGGCGTCCCGCACCTCGGACAATGGATTGGACAAGGCGGCCGTGGACAGACGCATCATGGAGCAAGCCCGGGCCCAGGTCACCAGGCCGGACGCACAGTCGCGGGCCGCACGCACATACGGAGGAAGTCCCTGTGAAGGTCGGAATCGTCGGAGCCACCGGTCAGGTCGGCAAGGTCATGCGCAAGATCCTCGTCGAGCGGAACTTCCCCGTGGACGAGCTGCGTCTGTTCGCCTCGGCCCGCAGCGCCGGCACGGTCGTGGACGGCGTGACGGTCGAGGACGCCTCGACGGCCGACTACACGGGCCTGGACATCGTCCTGTTCTCGGCCGGCGGCGCCACCTCCAAGGCCCTCGCCGAGAAGGTCGCCTCGCAGGGCGCCGTGGTGATCGACAACTCCTCGGCGTGGCGCCGCGACCCCGAGGTGCCGCTGGTCGTCTCCGAGGTGAACCCGCACGCGATCAAGGACCGCCCCAAGGGCATCATCGCCAACCCGAACTGCACGACGATGGCCGCCATGCCGGTCCTCAGGCCGCTGCACGCGGAGGCCGGTCTCGAGGCGCTGGTCGTCGCCACCTACCAGGCCGTCTCCGGGTCCGGTCTCGCCGGTGTCGACGAGCTCTTCGAGCAGGTCAAGAAGGTCGGCGACGACGCGCCGAAGCTCACGCACGACGGCTCCGCGGTCGACTTCCCCGAGCCCGACAAGTACGTCGCGCCCATCGCGTACAACGTCCTGCCGATGGCGGGCTCCGTCGTCGACGACGGTCTGAACGAGACCGACGAGGAGCAGAAGCTGCGCCACGAGTCCCGCAAGATCCTGGAGATCCCGGAGCTGAAGGTCTCGGGCACCTGCGTGCGCGTGCCCGTCTTCACCGGCCACTCGCTCCAGGTCAACGCCCGCTTCGCGCGGCCGCTCAGCCCCGAGCGCGCCACCGAGATCCTCTCCTCGGCCGAGGGCGTCGTCGTCACGGACGTGCCCACCCCGCTGGGCGCCGCGGGCAAGGACGACTCGTTCGTGGGCCGCATCCGCCGTGACGAGACGGTCGAGAACGGCCTGGCGTTCTTCATCTCCGACGACAACCTCCGCAAGGGCGCGGCGCTGAACGCCGTCCAGATCGCGGAGCTGGTGGCGGCCGAGCTCAAGGGCTGACCCCGCGTACGGAAGCTGCTACGGACGCTTCTCCCGGTACGTGGAAGGGGGCGGTCATCCTTCGTGGGTGGCCGTCCCCTTCGCGCAGGCCACCGCCACCAGCGCGCAGGCCGCGAGGCCGCCGCCGAGCCACAGGACCGCGCCCGGCCCGCCGCCGTCCGCGACCCGGCCGCCGAGGAAGGCGCCGAGCGCTATGGCCACGTTGAACACCCCGGCGAAGAGCGCGGACGCCGTGTCGCGGGCGTGCGGGGCCGCGGCCATCACCCAGTTCTGGGCCGAGACGGAGGCCCCGCCGTACGCCAGGCCCCACGCCACGAGCAGCGCCACCGAAGCGGCGAGCGAGCCGCCCGCGGGCACCATCAGGAACGTCACGGCCCCGAGCCCGGCGCAGATGGCGAGCAGCGCCCTGCGCGGGTCGCGGGCCGCGACGGCGCCGCCCGCGAAGTTGCCGGCGATGCCGGCCACGCCGTAGGCCAGGAGCAGCCCGCTGATCAGGCCCGCGCCGATGCCGGGGACACGCTCGAGGACGGGGCGCACATAGGTGTACGCGGCGAAGTGACCGGTGACCAGGAGGGTGACGGCGAGGAGTCCGGCCCGCAGGCGGCCGATGCGCAGGAGTCCGGCGAACGCGCCGAGCCGGATGCCCTCGCGGGCGGGCAGCCCCGGCAGGACCGCGGCGAGCAGCCCCGCGACGGCGAGGGCGAGCACGGCGAGGGACGCGAACCCCCAGCGCCAGCCCGCCAGTTCGCCCAGGAGCGTGCCGGCGGGCACCCCGACGACGGACGCCACCGCTATCCCGCTGAAGATCACCGCGGTGGCCCGCCCCGCGGACTCCGTGCGGACGAGGCGGACGCCGAGCCCGGCCGCGATGGCCCACACGCCGCCGATGCACACGCCCACCAGGACGCGGGCGACGAGCAGGACGCCGAAGGCGGGCGCGAGCGCGGAGGCGACGTCGGCGGCGGCGAGCAGCACCATGAGCGCGCACAGGACCGTGCGCCGGTCGGCGTGGCGCACGGCCACGGGCAGCAGCAGGGCGGCGAGCGCCGCGACGATGCCGGGCAGCGTGACGGTGAGGCCCGCGGTGCCGTCGGAGACGCCGAGGTCCTCGCTCATGGCGGTGAGGAGCCCGACGGGGAGCATCTCCGTGGTGACGACGGAGAAGGTGGCGGCGGCCACCGCGGCGACGGCGAGGCGGCCCCGGGGGCGGGGCGGTGCGGGCTCCCGTGTGGGGAGTCGTGTGCTCTGAGACATGGCATCCACCCTGTGGGGGTGCCCGCCCGGGAACAACGCGGAAGATCTCATCCTTGTATGAGCCGGACTGATCGATCGGGACATCGGCGGACGGGAGAGGGACGCGCGGCATGGGCGGACCGGGGAACGGACTGGAGATCCGGGAGCTGGAGTGTTTCCTGGTGCTCGCCGAGGAGCTGCACTTCGGGCGGGCGGGTGAGCGGCTGTACGTCTCGCAGAGCCGCGTCAGCCAGTTGCTCGCCGCCCTGGAGCGGCGGATCGGCGCGCGCCTGCTGGAGCGTACGAGCCGCAGGGTCCGCCTGACCACACTGGGGGAGCGTTTTCTCGCCGAACTCCGGCCCTCCTACGAGGAGTTGACGTCGGTCGTGGACCGGGCGAGGGCGGCGGCGCGGGGGGTCGAGGGCACGCTGCGGATCGGGTTCCAGGGGACCGCGGACGCGCGTCTCATGGAGGCGATCGCGCTCTTCCAGGAGCGGCACCCGGGGTGCACGACGGAGATCGTGGAGATCCCCTTCGCGGATCCCTTCGGCGCGGTGCGGCGCGGTGACGTGGACGCGGCGATCGTGCTGCTCCCGGTCGCCGAGCCGGATCTCGTGCTCGGGCCGGTCTTCTCCAGCGAGCGGCAGACCGTGGCGGTGTCGGTGCGGCACGCGTTCGCGGGGCGGGCCTCGCTGACGGCGGCGGAGCTCGCGGGGACGCCGCTGATCGCGGCGGCCGCGCCGGCCCCCGCGTACTGGCGGGAGGCGCACGCCCCGTCGAGTGCGCCCGCTCCCGCGGTCCGCACGCTCCAGGAGGGTCTGACGCTGGTCGCGGCGGACCGGGGCGCGATGCTGCTGTGCACGCCGACGGCGGAGTACCACGGCCGCCGGGACGTCGTCTTCGTCCCGGTCGACGGGCTGCCGGACTCGGTCCTCGGGCTGGTGTGGCACCGGGACGCGGAGACGGAGCGGGTACGGGAGTTCGCGCGGGCGGTGGGGGCGGGGCCGGCCTAGCTCCGCGGTCCGGGCCTGCGCACCTCGAAGTGGAAGCAGCCGTACTCGACGGCGCGGACGTGCACGAGGGCGACCTCCGGGTCGGAGAAGGCCTCGGCGAACGCCTCGTCGAAGCCCTGCTCCTCGGCCGCCGGGATCGTCAGGAGGCGGCCCCCGACGATGCGCCCGTCGGCGCTGTAGCGACGGACCGTCCGCAGGGCCCCGGCGCGGGAGAACGGATAGCCCGCGCGCTCGGGCGCCGGGCCGTCGCAGGGGTCGGCGTGGATGAAGACGGGCCCCTGCTCGTCGTAGGCGCCGGGCGCGGCACCGGTCTCGGCGGCCCAGCGACGCAACGGCGCGTACGACACGAGGGCGACGCGCTCGCCGGGAGCGACGGCCCGCAGACAGCACCGCAACGGCGACCCCCCTTCGTGGTCGACGTGGCCCGCACGGCTCCGCCCGGCGTCGTCGGCGTCACGGAGCTGCCGGAGGACGTCGGGGGCGATGGGGAGCGGGGTGTAGGCGGTGGCGTGCGGGGCGGTGGCGGTGTCGGGTGCGCTGTTGTTCATGTCACCGAGCTTCGCGCGCGGGCGAGAAGGCCGCTGGCGGCTTTCGGACGGGGCGTTCCCGGGGGCGCCCCCT
>NZ_LIRJ01000595.1 GCF_001419745.1 Streptomyces silaceus
GGCCTGGGTGACGAGCTCGTGGGTGGACTGTCCCTCGCCCACGGGGTGGAAACAGCGGAACCGGTGCCCCGCCCCCGCCGGTTCCGCATCCGGCATGGCGGTGGCGCACACGTCGTCCGCCTTCCAGCAGCGGGTGCGGAACGGGCAGCCGCTCGGCGGCCGGGTGGCCGACGGCACCGGACCGGCCAGCGGGATCGGGTCGATGGGGTCGAGCAGGCCCGGCGTGGCGGAGAACAGGGCGCGCGTGTACGGGTGCCGGGCGCGGTCGAGGATCTCCTGGGCCGGCGACTCCTCGACGATCCGGCCGAGGTACATCGTCACGACGCGGTCGCTCATCCTGCGCACCGTCTGGATGTCGTGCGACACGAACACCAGGGCGAGGCCCAGGCGTTCCTTCAGGTCCAGGAGCAGATTGAGGATCTGGGCGCGCACGGACACGTCCAGGGCGCTCGTCGGCTCGTCGGCGACGAGCAGGTCCGGTTCCAGGGCCAGCGCGCGGGCGATCGCGACCCGCTGGCGCTGACCGCCGGAGAGCTGCCCCGGCAGCCCGTCCGCGAGGACCTTCGGCAGACCGACGAGGGCCATCAACTCCCGTACGCGTTCCTCCCGTTCACGGGCGGAGCCCCGCTTGTGGACGTCGAGGGGGTCGCGCAGGATCTGCCGGATCGGGAGCCTGCGGTTCAGGGCGGTCGAGGGGTCCTGGAAGATCATGCCGGTGCGGGTGCCGATCGCCGTGCGGCGGGCGCCGGGTGCCATGGTCCACAGGTCCTCGCCCTGGAACGACACCGTGCCCGACGTGGGCCGCTGGACGCCGACGAGGACCTTCGCGAGCGTCGACTTGCCGCAGCCGGACTCGCCGACCACGCCGACGGTCTCTCCCCGGGCGACGGACAGGCCGGCGCCCGTCAGGGCGTAGACCCTGTCCCGTGAGAACAGGCCGCCGGTGCGGGCCGTGTGCACGACGTGCACGTCGCTCAACTCCGCGATGGGCAGGGTCATTTCGGCCTTCCCTCGGTGGTGGGGCGGCGTGCCGTGGGGAGCGTGGTCGTGTGGGCGGGGCCGCTGTGGCTGGTCGCGCCGTTCCCCGCGCCCCTTCGGGGCGCCGGATGATGGCAGGCCGTCGCGTGGGCCGTGCCGCCCACGAGCGCGGGCGTCTCGTGCCGGCACACCTCGCTCGCCAGCGGGCAGCGGTCCGCGAACCTGCAGCCCTTGGGGAAGTCCGCCGGTGACGGTACGACGCCCTTGATCTGGGTGAGGCGGCGCGCCGCCGACTCCAGGGAGAGGACCGAGCCGAGCAGGCCGCGCGTGTAGTGGTGCGTCGGCGCCTCCACGAGGTCGGCGGTGACGCCCGTCTCCACGATCTGTCCGCCGTACATCACCACCACCCGGTCGGTGACGTCGGCGACCAGGGCCAGGTCGTGCGAGACGAGGATCAGCGCGAAGCCCAGCTCCTCGCGCAGGCGCAGGAGCAGCTGGATGATCTGTGCCTGGACGGTCACGTCGAGCGCGGTGGTCGGCTCGTCGGCGACGACCAGCTTCGGGTCGCGGGACAGGGCCATGGCGATCAGGACGCGCTGGCGCTGGCCGCCGGAGAGTTCGTGCGGATAGCTGCGCAGGGTCCGCTCGGGGTCCAGGCCCACCAGGCCGAGGAGTTCGTCCGGGGTGCGCCGGCCGCCCCTGCGGACGACCTGCTTGAGCTGGGAGCGCACGGTCATCGCCGGGTTCAGGGACGACAGGGCGTCCTGGTAGATCATCGCCATGTCGTGGCCGAGCAGCCGGCGGCGGGCCCGCAGGGGCAGGCCGAGCAGCTCCCGGCCGCCGAAGGTGACGCTGCCGCGCACGCGGGCGCCGTTCGGCTCCAGGCCCATCACCGTCAGCGCGGTCAGCGACTTGCCGCAGCCCGACTCGCCGACCAGGCCGAGGACTTCGCCGGGGCGCACGTCGAAGCTGATGCCGTCGACGATGTCCACGCCGCCGTGCCGCTGCGGGAAGGAGACGGCCAGGTGCTCGACCCTGAGGACCGGATCGCCGGCCGGCAGGGGGCGGGCCCGTGAGCGCAGCCGCCCGGCCGCCTCGGTGAGCCCCGGCAGCTCCAGGACCTCGCCGCTGCCCGGCTCGGGGGCCTCGACGCGGTCCTGGGCGCGGGCGGCGCCCGTGACGTCACGCCCGGACGGCGCGGCCCAGGCGTCGGACACGCCCTCGGAGAGGATGTTCAGGGCGAGGACCGTGAACAGCATCAGGAGCCCGGGGAAGACCGTCGCCCACCAGCCGCCGATCAGGACCATGTTCTTGCCGTCGGCGATGACGCTGCCCCAGGACGGGTCGGGCGGCCGGACACCCGCGCCGATGAAGGAGAGCGAGGCCTCGAAGACGATGGCCTCGGCGACCTGCACCGTGCAGAACACGAGGATGGGCGCCGCGCAGTTGACGGCGACGTGGCGGATCAGGATGTGCGGGGTGCGCGCGCCGACGACGTGTTCGGCGACCACGTAGTCCTCGCCGTACTGGTCGAGGACGTTGGCGCGCACGACGCGGGCGATCGGCGGGGTGAACAGGAACGCGATGGCGCAGATGAGGACGAGGATGCCGCCGCCGAAGACCGCGACGAGCACGGCGGCCAGCGCGATCCCGGGGAACGCCATGACGACGTCGAGGCAGCGCATCAGCGTCTCGTCGACGGCCTTGCGGGAGGTCGCCGCGACGGCCCCGAGCACCGCGCCGACCAGCAGGGCGAGCAGCGTGGCGCCGAGCCCGATCGCCAGCGACCAGCGCGCCCCGTACATCAGCCGGCTGAGGATGTCGCGGCCCAGGCTGTCCTGGCCCATCCAGTGCTCGGCGGAGGGCGCGCCGGTGCCGCCCGCCTGGGGCTGCTGGTCGAGCGGGTCGTGCGGGGCGAGCAGCGGCGCGAGGAGCGCCATGAGGACGACGACGGTGAGCAGGCCCACCGCGACACGGGAGAGAACGGGGAGCTTGCGCAGCGAGCGCGGCCGCAGGCCCGGCACGGAGAGCCGGTCGGCGAGCGCCTTGCGTGAGGTGATCATCGACCGGTCCCCCTCAGACGCGGATTGACCAGCAGATGCAGGATGTCGATGGCGAGGTTGACGACCACGAAGCCGACGGCGGTGGTGATGACGACGCCCTGCACGACGGCCGGGTCGCCGTTCTTCACGGCGTCGATCATCAGCTTGCCCATGCCGGGCAGCGAGAAGATCGTCTCGATGACAACCGCGCCGCCGAGCAGATAGCCCACGCGCAGGCCGAGCACGGTGAGCGGGTTGATGAGGGCGTTGCGCAGGACGTTGCGGCCGACGACCACGACCGGCGGCAGTCCGCTGCCGATCGCCGTACGGACGTAGTCCTTGTCCAGCTCCTCGACCACGGCCGTGCGGATGATGCGGGTCAGCCCCGCCGCCACCGGCAGGGAGAGCGCCAGGGCGGGCAGCGTCATGGACTTCAGCCAGCCGGTGAAGGAGTCGGCGGGGTTGATGTAGCCGCCGGTCGGGAACCAGCCGAGCTCCACGGCCAGGTACTGGATCATCAGCAGCGCCAGCCAGAAGCCGGGCGCCGCGACGCCGGTCAGGGAGACGACGCGGATCAGCTGGTCCGGCAGCCGGTCGCGGTGGATGGCGGCGGTCACGCCGAGGGTGAGGGAGAGCACCACGGCGATGCCGAGCCCCAGGAAGGTCAGCTGCATGGTGAGCGGCAGGGCGGTGGCGACCTGGTCCAGGACGGGGGAGCGGTTGAGGACGCTGATGCCCATGTCGCCCTGGAGCAGGTCCCCTACAAACGCGATGTAGCGGACGGGCAGCGGATCGAGGAGACCGTTCTCCTCGCGGAACTGGTGCAGTTGCTCGGGGGTCGGGTTGGCGCCCTGGAAGAACGCGGAGGCCGGGTCGACGTCCGAGAACCGCATCACGACGAAGACGAAGAGCACGATGCCGAGCAGCAGCGGGACGAGCAGGACGATCCGGCGGGCCAGGATTCTGAGGACTGCGGTCACGGCGTGGGACTCCTGAACTATCCGTCTCTCAGGCCCACTTGGCCTGCAGCAGATTGATTCCCGGGTAGGGCTGGGCCTTGATGCCGGTGACCTTGTCGGGGTCCCAGGCGGTCATCAGCTCGTTGTGGACGACGGGGTAGAGCACCGCCTGTTCGGCCACCGTGTCGATGTAGTCCTGGATCATGGCCTTCTTCCGGCCCGCGTCGGACTCGCGCGTGGCCTGGTCCATGTCCTTGAAGAGCTGCTTGGCGACGGGGTCGTCCGCCCAGCGGGCGTAGCCCATCCAGATGTTCTCGGGGCCGTAGTTGTAGTGCATGATCAGGTCGGCGTCGATGCCGAACTGATTGGGGTTCGAGGCGGCCGCGACGATCTGGAAGTCCTTCTTCTGGTCCAGTTTGGTGAAGACCGCGGTGGTCTCCTGCGGGTCGAGGGTGACCTCGACGCCGAGCTTCTTCCAGCCGTCCTGGATGGTGGGCAGACAGTCCACGATCCAGCTCACGTTCACGGCCATGAGGTTGATCTTGAGGCTGTCGACCCCGGCCTCCTTCAGGAGCTTCTTCGCCTTGGCCAGGTCGTGTCCGTAGACCGTCTTCGCGGGCCGGTAGGAGGGGTTGGCCTCGTCGAGGAAGGACGTCGACGCCTTGCCGTGGCCCCTGAGCGCGGCCTCGATCATCTTGTCGCGGTCGATGGCGTAGTGCAGGGCCTGGCGCACGCGCACGTCGTCGAACGGCTTGTGCGCGGTGTTGAAGAGCAGGAAGAGGTTGTTCATGCCCGCGCCGCCCTCGACGGTCAGGCCGTCCTTCTTGAGCTGCTCGATGTTGGCATAGGGGATGTTGTCGGAGATCTCCGCGCCCGCGTCGCCGCCGGATATCTTCGCCACGCGCGGCGCGGCGTCCACGATCGTCAGCCAGTTCATCTTCTTGAAGGCGGCCTTGCGCGGGCCGTTGTAGTCCGCGTGCGCCTCGAAGGTGGTGTTCGACTTCGGGTGGTGCGCGGTCATCCGGTACGGGCCCGAACCCACCGCCTTCCCCTTGGTCGCGTCGTCCCAGGCGCCCGGCCGGGAGAAGACGTGCTTCGGCATGATCTTGGCGAGGGAGAGCCGCGCGGCGCCGTCGGGGAAGGGGAACTTGAGGATCAGCTCGACGTTCGTGGCGTCGACCTTCCTGACCTCCTTGAGCCAGCTCGCGAAGAAGCCCTTGGCGAGCGTCTGGGTCTTGGGGTCCAGGATGCGGTCGAAGACGAAGACCACGTCGTCGGCGGTGACCGGCTTGCCGTCGTGCCAGGTGGCGCCCGGCCGCAGCGCGAACTTCCAGGTGGTCGCCTTGAGGTCGTCCGGGACCTCGGTGGCCAGCGCGGCGTAGGGCTCGCGGGTGAGGGGGTCCGTGCCGAGCAGGCCCTCGTAGATGTGCTCGTTGCCGGCCATCGCGAAGGCGGACGCGGTCTGGGTGGGGTCCCAACTGCCGTCGTTGCCATAGCCGATGACGGCCGTGAGCGTCGCGTCGCCGCCCTTGCCGCCGCCGTCGGCCTCGTTCGTGGACTCGGGCCCCGAGCAGGCGGAGAGCGTGGTGGTGAGGGCGGCGGCCGCGCCGAGCGCGCCGGTGTACTTGAGGAAGGACCGGCGGTCCGGCGTGGTCTGAGGTGAGCCGTGGCGCGTCGCGGTCCGGGGGATCAGGTCGCTCACTGTGTCTCCCTTGCCTCCCTGAGAGGTCCCACGTCCTACGTCGTGGGTGGCGTGGCGACGATAGGAGCGGCGCGGGACCCGGTCAAGAGAGTGCGCAGGGATCCGAACGGGACGAAGTCGTGCCGGAGGTGGGACGTGGGATGTCACTCGTGCCTACGATGGCGCGCATGGCGCAGGAGCCGATCCGAGAGCGGCGAGTGAGCGGTCAAGTGCGGCGTGAGGTCGTCGAGTTGATCCTGGAGAGAGGGCTGCGGCCGGGCGCGCCGCTGC
>NZ_LIRJ01000596.1 GCF_001419745.1 Streptomyces silaceus
CTGCCGCCCCTGCCACCACGGCCGTCCCTGCCGCCCCGGCCGCGGTCCCCTCTCCGGCCGCGTCTTTGGGCTGATCGGGTCGGATGACCGAATGACGCGTTCCGTCTCGGCCGGGAGATCGCACCGGCTTGCAGAATGAGTCGGCAGGACGGAGCCGGTCGGACAGCTCTCCCGGCACGACCCAGAGAAGGGACGCCTCATGAAGGCACGTCATCTCCTGTTGTCCGCGGCGGCCTCCACGCTGCTGATCGCGGCAGGAGCGTCAGCGGCCCAGGCCGCCCCCGCGACCACCGAACAGAACTCCGCATTCTCCGCGCCCGAATGGTCGAAGGATTCGTTTTCGATGGGCGCGCACACGATGAAACACCGGAGCACCGCTTCGGGTTTCCTGCCCGACGGGACCGCCTACTTCTCCACGGAGGAGGTCCGGCTCTCTCCGGAGGGAATCGGGTTCACCGAGACGTCTTCGCATTCCTGAACATGAGAGCACAAGATGCGTGACCTCACCGTGACAGCCGGCGTTAGAAATGATGCGGTTGCACGTAGGCGGCCGCTCATTCCGACTCAAAGGAGAACGTGATGTCCCGCATCGCGAAGGTGGCCGCTGTCACCCTCGGCACCGGAGCCGTCGTCCTCGGTGGNNTTCGGCAACCAGTGCGCCAACGTCGACGGTGGCTCCGGCTACGGCGGCTGAACAACCCGAGACCTGCCTCCAGCAGGCCTCACGAAGCCCCCGGTGAGCGTTCCGCCGGGGGCTTCCCCGTGCGTACGGGGAAGCCCCCGCGCACGGGCCGGCACCATCGCGGCCGCGCGCCTAACTCCCGTAGCTGTAGAGCCGCTTGTGGTCGGTCATCTCGTCCGGTGTGGCGCGCCACGGCGGCATCGGCTCGTGGCGCGCGACGATGCGCTGGTACTGGGCGGAGCCGAGCCCCGGCGGCTTCTCCGGCAGATAGGGCGCCGAGCGCGGATGGCGGCGCTGCCAGCGGTCCCACAGCAGGTCGACGAAGGCGTGGTTCAGCCAGAAGACCGGGTCGTTGACCGAGGCCCCGCCGAGCATGTGCCCGCCGACCCAGCGGTGCACCCGGTTGTGGTTGCGCCACCGCTCCTTGCCCCGCGCCGACGTCCAGCCCTCCAGCTTGTTGCGGAAGCCCTCGGCCGCCGTGGAGTTCCACGGCGACACGTCGTACTGGGGATCGTCCATGGCCCAGGCCACGTCCTGCGGCGTGGGCAGGTCGATGGGATCCTGCGGGCGCCCGAGGTCACGGGTGAGGAACTCCCCGTCGGTGACGCCCTCCTTGATGGGCCAGCGCCCGTTGCCGTGGGCGAAGGGACCGGTCATCACCTGCCGGTCGCCGCGCCGCCCGTTGCCGCCCATCAGGTCGTCGCCCCACAGCGACGCGGCCGGGCTGCGGTCCTTGGTCCAGTCCCAGTACGGGACGGCGACGCCCGGGTCGATCCGCTGCAGCGCCCGCTCGAAGTCGAGCAGGAAACGGCGGTGCCAGGGGAAGAACGAGGGGGCCATGTGCGCGACCCGGAGCCCGTGGTCGCCGTCCGACACATAGAAGTCGATGTGCATCCGGACGTACTCGTCGTACTCCCCGCTGCGCTTGAGCTTCAGCAGCGCGTCGACGAAGCGCCGCCGCTCCGCGCGGCTGAGGCTGCTCTGGTTCTTGCGCACATGGGCCATGTCCATTCCCTCCGCGATCGGGGCTCGTGTCCGGCTCAGTGATGGCGGCCGCTCAGCACCTCGTGGGGGCCGAGCTCGTCGACGGCTCCCCGGGCCGCGGCGAGCGGCGTCGCGTACGACTGGTAATGGTCCACCATGCTGAGATACGTGCCGTCGGCCCGGCGCATGAGCCCGAGGATCTTCCCGTCGACGGTGACCCGCCAGTCCGCGGAAGCGTCCCCGCTCCGGGCGGCCATCGGCTCCCCCTGGATGCGCCGACCTTGGTACATCTGGTCGAAGGGTGGATCGTCCGGCGGGATGTCCGTGGCCGGTTCGGGTGGTTCCGGTACGGCGCGGAAGAGGCCGGCGGCGGCCAGGACCACCGAGGCGGCGGCGCCCAGGAGATGACGGCGCGACACACGGTCGATCAGCCTCCGGCGGTCGGGGGCCGTCGCCGGTGCCGCGGGCGGGGCGGTGTGGGCCCGGCTCGGGACCGGGCCCACACGGTTCAGCACGGGTGCCACGGTCAGACGAGACCGAGGTCGGTGGCGGGCTGGGCGCTCAGCGAGGGCGCCTCGATCCCGGCGTTGGGCAGCTTCGGCGCGGGCAGCCCCCACAGGTCCTCCTGCGGGGCGGTCACCGGGAGGTCCAGGCCGGCGCTCGGGGTGACGGCACTGACGTCCGACGCGTGCACCTCGGCGCCGACCGAGTCGATGGTGTCCTCGCCGAGCAGGTCGGACATGGGCGCCTTCACCCGGGCCGAGGGCAGGCTGTTGTCGACGGGGACGCCCGGGACGGTCCGGTCGGGCAGCAGGTGGCCCTCGACGTAACGGGGACCGTCCGTGCCGCCGCTGGGCAGCGGCACCGGGACACCGGCGCTGACCTCGGGGGCCTGCATGTCCAGGGCGTACTCCACCCCGTTCAGCGGAATGGTCACCTCCGGCTGCTCTGCCGCCACGGCCGACGAGGCACCGCCGACAGCCGCTGCGCAGGCCATCAGTGCGGCGAAGGCACCCTTGGTTGACTTCTTCATTTTGCTGGACTCGTCCTTTCGCTGTGCGACCACAAGGCCCCGTTACCGGATCAACGATGCCGAGTCGGCATCAGCGCAAACTTCGCCCGACTGCACCAATTCCCCCGCCCCGGAACGCTCTTGCCCGGGACGTCGGCGCCGCGGTGATTCAGCTGGTCCAGAAGCTCCACCAGCGCGTCAGGACCAGCATTCCGACAACTCCCATGTGGAGCGCGGGGAGGACCCAGGTGAAATCTCCCAGAAAGGTACGCAGGCCGGGCGGCGCGGGCAGGAAGCCACTCCGTACGTTGTGCGAGGTCACGTACCAGAACATGAGAATGGTGGCGGCCCAGGCCAGACAGCACCAAAGACAGAGGGAGTTGATGCGGTAGAGGGACTGGAACTGGAGCCAGCTGCAGAATGCGACGCCGAAGAGCGTTCCGGCCTGGAAGGCCAGCCAGTACCAGCGGGGAAAGCGGGCGCCGCCGAGCAGACTCGCGCCGACGCAGATCACCATGGCGTAGGCGACGAGTCCGAGCATCGGGTTCGGGAATCCGAACGCCGCCGCCTGGTCGCTCTTCATGATGTTCCCGCAGGCGACCACCGGGTTGATGCTGCAACCGGGCGTGAAGTCCGGGTCCTTCAGGAGCTTCAGCTTGTCGAGGGTGATGACCCAGGCCGCCAGCAGCCCCGCCGCCCCGGTGACCACCAGGAGCAGGCCGAGCGGCCGGCCGGCCCGCTGCTCGCGCGCGGTGCCCGCGGCGAGCAGGGGGGTGGCCGCCGCACCGGGTGCGCCGACGGCCTGGAGCGGTACCCGGTGCGGCAGTTGGGTGGAGCGCATCAGCCGCGCAGGCTACGCGCGGGCAGCAGACAGTGGGCGGCGTTGAGCATGGTCTCCTCGTCGCCGGCGAACTGGCTGAGGATCTCCTCCGTGACGGGCTCGCCCGGCTTGCCGTCCGGCCACGCGCGCGTGGTGGCCATGAAGTAGGCGTGTCCGCGCTGCTGGACGGCGGCCAGCCACTCCGGCGGCGCCGCGCACTGCGCGTTGAGGTGCGGCATGGTGACGACGGCCTGGTCGGACTCGACGAGCAGGCTCACCGGGAGGGACGGGTTGCGCGCGCCGTCGACGACGGGACCGCCGATGGGCAGGCCCGCGTCCTGGAGCAGGGCGCGCATCGCCTCCGCGGTGCCCTCGGGGCCGCCTTCGGTGTCGCCGAGGGAGTAGGCCAGCAGGAAGGCCATGTCCTTCTGGTCCTCGGGGTGTTCGCCACTCCAGGCGAGAACAGCCAGGGTTCCCAGATCACTTGCTTGGAAGGCGCGCTGTTCGCTGGATGTTGAGGTCATGGAGGGAACGGTATAGACGCCGAGGGGCCTCTCCGGCTCCGTTGTCACTCATGTGGCCGATCCGGGGGCAGCCATCACACGATGGGGTCACCCGGCCGGGGCGGCGGTGACGGCCGAGAGATCGAACTGGCCTTCCCCCGCACGGCAGTCCCCGTCCCGGACAGGACGAAGGGCCGGTCCGTGGAAGAGGTGACCGGCCCTGGTGCGCCTCCACCGGAGGCGTGCGTCGTCCCGGAGGAGCGTCAGTCGTTGACGGCCTCGTTGCCGAAGGCCGGGTTGAGGCCACCGATGAGCGTGCCGGTGTTGCCCGAGGCGTTGACCGGGACGTGGATGGGCAGCTGGCCGACGTTGCCGGAGGCGACACCGGGGGACTTGACGGCCGCGCCCTGCGCGCTGGCACCGTCGCCGTCACCGGCGAAGGCGCTGCCGGAGGCGGCACCGGCGGCGATACCGGCGGCGGCGAGGACGAGGGCAGCCTTCTTGGCAGTCTTCATAATCAAACCTTCCCTAGGGGGTTCACTTCAGACTATGGAGCCGATTGCAAGAAACTCGGCAATAACACGCCCCGCGATTTCCCTGCACCCTTCCGGGGCAATGCGTCTGTCGCGGAACGGCAATTGAGGGCTCTTACTTGGCGAGCGGGAGGCCGCCGAGGAGCTGCTGGGGACCACCGGAGGAGTTCAGGCCGTCCGCGGTGTTCTTGACCGTGTTGACGACGGAGTCCTTGTTTTCGGTGTCGAGCATGTTCGTGCTCACCGGCTGCGCGTCGAGCAGGGGCTGGCTCGCAATGGTCTCGAGACCACCGTTCAGGCTGGTGGGCGTCAGGTCGGCGGCGAACGCGGGCACGGCGGAGCCGGCGACGGCGATCGAACCGGCAAGGACAGCGGCAGCCTTCAGGGACTTCATCATGTTCCTTTCTTTGGCAACTCGTGTCGCCTTTGGGAGCACCGTTCAGGCATCTTCTGCCTGTCGTCTCTCTTCAGCGGGACTAACGAGCGCGGGCCGGTCGGGAAACCCCTGGGTTTAAAACTTCCCCGATCCCACCCGAATGAAGTCGACAGCTATCCTCATATCAACTGGCCGATTCTGAAGGTGTGTTGACCCTGGCAAATGCAACACCCGCCGTACCGGATGGACCGGCACGGCGGGTGCGGCTGTTCGTCCGGGGCGCGGGCGCCCCGCGCGGTCAGACCCCCGGCAGAGCGGGGGTCTGCGGCAGCGCCGGCGTCTTCGGCAGGGCGCCGGTCGGCAGCTCGGGGGTCTTCGGGAGACCGTCGGTGGGCAGCTTGGGCAGGGCGGGCAGGCCCGGCAGGCTGGGCGCGGGCAGGCCGCCGCTCAGCAGGGTGGCGACGGCGACGTTGACGAGGTTGGTGAGGACCACCGGGGCCGCCGCGAGGACGGCCTTGGGGTCACCGGCCGTGACGGCCTTGACCAGGTCGTCGACCGCCTTCTGCAGCGCGGCCACGGCGTCCGCCTTGACGTCGAGCGGCGCCTTGGCGTCCCGCTCTGCGCCGCCGGTCGGGAGCTTGGGCACGGCCGGGGCCTCCGGCACCTTCGGCACGGCGGGCGTCTCCGGCAGCGCGCCGGTCGGGTCGGCGGGCGCCTCGACGGGCGGCTTGGCGGCCGCGTCGAGCGCGGCCTTCACCGCGTCCGTGTGTTTCTTGAGCTCTTCGGGGGAGAGCTTGCCGTCCTTGGCCTGGAGCGCCGCGGTGAGCAGGTCGGTGACGGGGGTGAGGACACCACCGAGGCTGTTCAGCTGCTGGACCTGTCCCAGCAGGGCGCCCGCGTCCGGGGCGGGCGCGCGAGGTGCGGTCCGGGTCTCGTCGCGGGGGCTGTCGCCGTGGGCGGCGAAGGCGGGGCCTGCCGTGCCGAGAAGCAGCGTCGCGCACAGGGTGGTGGTCGCGATACGCCGTACGGGCAGAGCGCGCATAGGTGAATCCCTTTCGGTGATGCGTCGGATCTTGTGATCACCGTGAAAGCGACGAACGCCGAACGCAACCGAACGACTGCGGAACGTAGCGTCCATTTGTTCGCCTCAAGGGCATCCGTGCAGGTGAGAAAGTAGATGTGGCAGTCACTCAACATGCGGCGACAAGCCCCCCATTCGGGGCATGGCCGCGCCGGGCCCGCGGGCGGGCACACCGGGGAAACACGGAACGGCCGTGCCCCGCGAGGGGCACGGCCGTTCCGGTCGGACGGTGCGTCAGTCGTTGGCGCACTGGTTGCCGAACGCCGGGTTCAGCAGACCGATGACGTTGACGCTGTTGCCGCACACGTTGACGGGAACGTGGACCGGCGCCTGCACGGTGTTGCCCGAGATCACGCCGGGCGAGTTGGTGGCGGCACCCTGGGCGCCGCTGTCGGCGGCGGCCACGCCGGCGGTGCCGGCCATGGCGGCGGCGGCGACGGCGGACAGGGCGAGAGCCTTGGTGGTACGCGACATGGAGTACTGCTCCTCGTAATGGGCGATCTGCGGGCGGAGTGCCCGTATACGAGGTTCAACTCCCGACCCCGAGGGTGAGTTGTGCCCCCAGACGGGTGATCCGTCGCGATGATGGCGACACGCCGCGGGGCAGCGGGGGAGGCTCTCCTCTGCCCAGGACCACCGCACCTCATGCGCGTGATCACGAATCCGCCACGCCCTTCACCATTCCGACACACGGTCGAGGTTGACGGAGCCGCTCTTCACAGCCGCTACAGTTGCGTTCCCCCTAGGGCATTCCACTCATACGCGTTCGAATAACTACATTCTTTGCGAATCCCTCATCTCTGTTGTGGTTCAGAGCTCTTCACCCTTCGGAAGGCCAACGCCGTCATGCGTCACTCCCTGGGTCTGCGCCGCGTGTTCGTCATCCCTCTCACGCCCGCCGCATGTCCGGCGGCGTACGGGAACGGCTCGGCCGCCCCGCCCGGCGGCGCGGCCGTCCACGCCTGCGCGGGGGACCCGGCGCGGGCCGGTGCCGACGTCACCGCCATCGACGTGAAGCGATAGCGCGCGGTGCTCCGCACTGACTCCAGAGAGCCGCGCGCGCCGCTGCCCCCGGCCCCCGCGCCGCCCCGGGTCCTGCACATCAGCCAGCCCGTGGACGGCGGGGTCGCGCGTGTCGTCGTCGACCTGGCCACCGCGCAGGCCGCCGCCGGACTCGACGTCCACGTGGCCTGCCCCCCGGAGGGCTTCCTGCCCCGGGCGCTGGGCGTGCTCGGCGCCGGGGTGCGCGTCCTGCCCTGGACGGCCACCCGCTCCCCCGGCCCCGGTCTGCGCACCGAGACCAGGGACCTGCGGCGCATCGTCGACGCGACGGCACCCGCGCTCGTCCACGCGCACAGCGCCAAGGCCGGACTCGCCGCGCGCCTCGCGCTGCGCGGCCGCGTCCCCACCGTCTTCCAGCCGCACGCCTGGTCCTTCGAGGCGGTCGGCGGCACCACCGCGCTCCTGGCCCGGCTCTGGGAGCGCCGCGCGGCACGGTGGGCGACGCGCATCGTCTGCGTCAGCGATGCCGAGTGGGCCACCGGCCGGCGCGCCGGCGTCACCGGCTCCTGCTCCGTGATCCCCAACGGCGTCGACACGGACCGGTTCGCGCCCGGCCCGGCCTTAGACGCGCGGCCCGGCGCCCCGGCGGGCGCGCCCCTGGTGGTGTGCGTCGGCCGGCTCTGCCGGCAGAAGGGCCAGGACGTCCTGCTGCGCGCCTGGGACACGGTGTCCGCACAGGTGCCCGAGGCCCGCCTGGTGCTGGTCGGCGACGGGCCCGACGACGCCGCGCTGCGCGCCACGGCCGGCGCGGGCGTGGAGTTCGCGGGCGCCACCGGCGATGTCGCCCCCTGGTACCGGGCCGCCGACGTGGTCGTCCTGCCCTCCCGGTGGGAGGGCATGGCGCTGGCGCCCCTGGAGGCCATGGCCTGCGCCCGCCCGGTCGTGCTCTCCGACGTGAACGGGGCCCGGGAGAGCCTCCCGCCGGCCGACCGCGCGCACGCGCTCGTACCGCCCGACGATCCCGCCGCGCTGGCCCGGGCCCTGGTCGCCCTGCTGCGGGACCGGGACCTGCGGGACGCGCTGGGGCGGCGGGCCCGCCGGCACGTCCTCGAACACCACGACGCACGGCGCGCCGCCGCCGCGGTCGACGCGGTGTACCGCGAGCTTCTGGGCACGGCGCCCACCAAGTACAGGGAGGGCACCACCACGTGAGTGCGGAACGAACCGTCGCCTCCTCATCCGGTCAGCCACGGCAGGGCGCCCCCGGCTCGCCGAGCGGCCTCGTCATCGCGCCCCGCGAGGCGAGGGGCCCGCGCGGCGAGGCGGCACCGCGGCGGCCGTCGCGCAGACGGCGTTCGGCCGCCGCCCTGGTCGCCGTCGACTGCGTCGCGGCCCTGCTCTGCCTGCTGCTGCTCGACGACCCGCGTCAACAGGCCGTCCTGGCACCCCTGTTGCTGGCCGGCGTCCTGGCCCTGAACGCGCAGGGCGGTCTGTACGCGTACGCCGCGCTGCCCTCCACCCTCGGCGAGGTGCCCTCGCTCGCGGGGCGGATCGCCCTCGGCTGGTCGGCGACCGTGGTGCTGGCGTCGGCCCCACCGGCCTCGGTCCAGCTGCCCCTGACCACGCTGGCCACCCTGGGCGCGGTGCAGTGCCTGCTCAGTGTGGGCGGACGGGCGCTGGTGCACTGGCAGCGACGCGCGGGCGCCGCGCGCCGGCCGCGTCCGGTGCTGGTGCTCGGGCCGGGCCGGCAGGCGCGCCGGGTGGCGGCCGCGCTGCTGCGGCGGCCGGGCTGCGGCATGCGGCCGGTGGGCATCGTATGCGAGCCGGGCAGCGCCCCGCCGGACCAGGAGGGCGATCCCGAGCCGGGACCGGAGCTGCCCGTGCTCGGCACGGAGGACGAACTCCACCGGGCCGTGATCCAGAACGACGTACGGACCGTGCTCCTGCTCGCCGACCGCGGCCCCGGAGCCGCCGCCTGGCCCGCGACGCTGAGCGGCCTGGGCTGCGACCTGTGGGAACTCGACCCGCGCTGCCCGGACCTGATCCCCTCGCAGGGCGGGCACCGGCAGTACGTGGCCGGCTTCGCGTGCAGCCCGCTGGCACCGGCCCGCAGCCGCAGGACGAGCGTCGGCAAGCGGCTCCTGGACATCGCGGTGTCGGGCGTCCTGCTGCTGGCGGTCTCGCCGGTGCTCCTCGTCTGCGCCGTGGTGCTGCGGGCCGTGGAGGGCCCCGGCGTGATCTTCCGGCAGGAGCGCGTCGGCAAGGGCGGGCGGCTGTTCACGCTGCTGAAGTTCCGTACGCACCGGCCCGTGGACCAGCAGGAGGCGGCCACGCGGTGGAGCGTCGCCGACGAGCAGCGGATGAGCGCGTTCTGCCGGTTCCTGCGGGCCACCTCGCTCGACGAGCTGCCACAGCTGTGGAACGTGCTGCGGGGCGATATAAGTCTGGTCGGGCCGCGTCCCGAACGGCCCTTCTTCGTCGCGCAGTTCAGCCAGACGTATCCGAACTACGCCCACCGGCACCGGATGCCCACCGGCATCACCGGCCTGGCCCAGATCCACGGCCTGCGCGGGGACACCTCCATCGAGGACCGGTGCCGCTTCGACAACGCGTACATCGACAGCTGGTCGCTCTGGCAGGACCTGTGCATTCTGCTGCGGACGCTCGGCTGTCTCGTGCGCCGCACCGGGAGCTGACGACGTGACCTCTCCCTCCTCCCCCGTGCTGCCCGC
>NZ_LIRJ01000597.1 GCF_001419745.1 Streptomyces silaceus
GCTGACCGCCACCCTCAGCGACGCCGACAAGGCTCGCCTCGACCGCGGCGGCCTGCAGACGCTCGGCACCGAGGAGGGCCTCGCCCTCTTCGACCACGCGCTCGCCCTCGACGCCCCGCACCTCGTGCCCGTACGCCTCGACCTGACGCGCGCCCGCGCCGAAGGCCAGCAGGTGCCCCCGCTGCTGCGCGCCCTGGTGCGCACGCCCGCACGCCGCTCCGGCGGCACGGCGGGCCGAGGCTGGCGCGCCCAGTTCGACACCACGCCCGAGGCCGAGCGCGAGAAGCTGCTCGTCGACCTCGTGCGCGACCGGGTCGCCGCCGTGCTCGGGCACGCCGGCGCCGAAGAGGTCCCCGTCGACCGGGGGTTCAAGGACCTCGGCTTCGACTCCCTGACCGCCGTGGAGCTGCGCAACCGCCTCAACGACCTCACCGGCACCCGGCTGCCCGCCACCCTCGTCTTCGACTACCCGACTCCGGCCGCGCTCGGCGCCCATCTGCACACCCTGCTCGCCGGCACCACCGCGCGGCAGCAGAGCGCCGTGGCCCGCGTCGTGGCGGACGACGAGCCGATCGCCATCGTCGGCATGAGCTGCCGCTTCCCCGGAAACGTCGACTCGCCCGAGGACCTGTGGCAGCTGCTCGCCGACGGCGGCGAGGGCATCAGCGCCTTCCCGACGGACCGCGACTGGGCCCTCGACTCGTTCTTCGACCCCACCGGCGAGCGCCCCGGCACCTCGCTGGTCGACCAGGGCGGCTTCCTGCACGACGCCGCCGACTTCGACGCCTCCTTCTTCGGGATCTCCCCGCGCGAGGCCGTCACGATGGACCCCCAGCACCGGATGCTCCTCGAACTGTCCTGGGAGGCCATCGAGCGCGCCGGCGTCGACCCGACGCGGCTGCGCGGCAGCAGGACCGGCGTGTTCTCCGGCCTGATGTACCACGAGTACGCCGCCCGGCTGCGCTCCGTGCCCGAGGACGTCGCCGGCTTCCTCAGCAACGGCAACGCGGGCAGCGTCGCCACCGGCCGCGTCTCCTACACCCTCGGCTTCGAGGGCCCTGCCGTGACCGTGGACACCGCCTGCTCCTCGTCCCTGGTCGCGCTGGACATGGCCGTCAGCGCGCTCCAGCGCGCCGAGTGCGACCTCGCCCTCGCCGGCGGCGTCACCGTGATGTCCACGCCGACGATCTTCGCGGAGTTCACCCGCCAGCGCGGTCTCGCGCACGACGGCCGCTGCAAGGCGTTCTCCGACAGCGCGGACGGCATGGGCGTCGCCGAGGGCGCGGGCATGGTCCTCGTCGAGCGGCTCTCGGACGCCGTGCGCAACGGCCACCGCGTCCTCGCGGTCATCAAGGGCTCGGCCGTCAACCAGGACGGCGCGTCCAACGGTCTGACGGCGCCCAACGGCCCCTCCCAGCAGCGCGTCATCCGCCAGGCCCTCGCCAACGCGGGCCTCGACACGTCCGACGTCGACGTGGTCGAGGCGCACGGCACGGGCACCTCCCTGGGCGACCCGATCGAGGCGCAGGCCCTGCTCGCCACGTACGGGCAGGACCGCGCCGACCGGCAGCCGGTGCTGCTCGGCTCGGTGAAGTCCAACATCGGCCACACCCAGGCCGCGGCCGGCATCGCGGGCGTCATGAAGATGGTGCTCGCCCTGCGGCACGGCACCGTGCCGCGCACCCTGCACGCCGAACGGCCCAGCGAGCACATCGACTGGACCGCCGGCGCCGTCGAGCTGGCCACCGAGTCCGTCGCGTGGCCCGAGACGGGCCGCCCGCGCCGGGCCGCCGTCTCCTCGTTCGGCATCAGCGGCACCAACGCCCACGTCATCCTCGAACAGGCCCCCGAGGCCGAGGAGCCGGCCCCGGCCGGCGACCGCCCCGAGCCCGTGCTCGCCGCGGCCGAGGACGCCGTACTGCCGTGGCTCGTCTCGGCCAGGACGCCCGCCGCGCTGCGCGGCCAGGCCGAGCGGCTGCGCGCCCTGGCCGCCGCCGGCACCGACCCGACGGCGACGGCCGCCGCGCTCGTCGCGACGCGCACCGCCTTCGACGAGCGCGCCGTCGTCCTCGCCGCCACCCCCGAGGGCTTCGCCGACGGCCTCAGCGCCCTGGCCCGCCAGGACGCCGAGGCCACCGGGGTCGTCTCCGGGACCGTGCGCCCCGGCGCGAACGTCGCCTTCGTCTTCCCCGGCCAGGGCGCCCAGTGGACCGGCATGGCGCTCGGACTCATGAAGTCCTCGCCGGTGTTCGACACCTGGCTGCGGCGCTGCGCCGACGCCCTGTCGGCGCACACCGACTGGAACCTGCTCGACGTGCTCGGCGACAAGCAGGCCCTGGAGCGGGTGGAGGTGGTGCAGCCCGCGCTGTGGGCCGTCATGGTCTCCCTCGCCAAGGTCTGGCAGGAGAGCGGCGTCAGCCCGTCCGTGGTCGTCGGCCACTCGCAGGGCGAGATCGCCGCGGCCTGCGTGGCCGGCGCGCTGTCGCTGGAGGACGGCGCCCGCCTCGTGGCCCTGCGCAGCCGCGTCATCGCCGAGGAACTCGCCGGACGCGGCGGCATGGCCTCGCTGACCGTGCCCGCCGCCGAGGCCCAGGCCCTCATCGACCGGCACACCGGGGACGCCGACCCGGCGACCGGCGTGGTCATCGCCGCGGTCAACGGCCCCGGCGCGGTCGTCGTCGCCGGTGACGAGGAACCGCTCCAACGGCTCCTCGACGGCTGCGAGGCCGACGGGATCCGCGCCCGCCGCATCCCCGTGACCTACCCCTCGCACGCCCCGCAGGTCGAACTCATCGAGGACCGCCTCCTCAAGGAGCTCGGCGACGTCGACTCCGCGCGGCCCCAGGTCACCTGGCACTCCACCGTGACCGGGGAGCACGTCAAGGAGGCCGAGGCCGACGCCGGGTACTGGTACCGCAACCTGCGGCAGCCCGTGCGCTTCGCCGAAGTCGTCGCCGAACTCCTGGCGTCCGGCGTCGACACCTTCGTCGAGATCAGCCCGCACCCGGTGACCACCGCCGCCCTGGAGGACGCCGCCCTGAACGCCGGCGGACGCGAGGTCGTCGTCACCGGCACCCTGCGCCGCGACGAGGACGAGCGCACCGCACTGCTGCGCAACGCCGCCACCCTGTGGACCCGCGGCCTCGGCGTCGACTGGACCGCCCTCACCCCCGCCCCGGACCCGGCGGCGGACACCGTCGACCTGCCGACGTACGCCTTCCAGCGCGAGCGCTACTGGCTGGACGCGCCGCAGGACTTCGGCGACCCGGGCGGCGTCGGCCAGGAGGCGACCGGTCACCCGGTCCTCGCCGCGGCCGTCGTCCCCGCCGGCACGGACACCATCCTGTTCACCGGCAGGCTCACCGCCCCGGCCGCGGCCTCGGCCGCCGAGCACACCGTCCTCGACACGCCCGTCCTGCCCGGCGGTGCCGTGCTCGACTGGGCGCTGTACGCGGCGGACCGCCTCGGCCTGCCCGGCGTCGCGCACCTGGAGCAGCACGACCCGCTGCTCCCGCCCGCCGAGGGCGCCCTGCGCGTCCAGGTGATGGCCGCCGCGCCCGACGCCGACGGAAGCCGCAGGCTCACCGTCCACGCACAGCCCGACGGCGACCCCGCCGCGGAGTGGACGCTGCACGCCACCGCCGAGCTGCGCCCCGGGGCCGACACGGCCGACGAGACGTACGCGCGGCTCGCGGGCGCCTGGCCGCCCGCCGACGCCACCCCGCTGGACGCGGCAGGCCTCTACGGCGAACTCTTCGCCGCGGGGCAGCAGTTCGGCCCGGCGCTCCAGGGGCTGCGCGCGGCCTGGCGGAGCGGCGAGGAGATCTGGGCCGAGGTGGAGCTGCCCGAGCGGGCCGTCGACGGCCTCGCGCCGCGCGCCGCCCTGCTGGAGTCCGTCTGCCACGCCTGGCGCCTCACGGACGCGGGCGGCCCCGGTGCCGCGGGGCCCGTGCAGCCCGTCGTCTGGCAGGGCGTGCGGCTGGGCGCCGACCCGGCCGCCGGCGCGGACGCGGGCGACGACGCCCGGACCGCGCGGGTCCTCCTGTCCCCGGCCGGTGACGGCGCCGTACGGGTGCGGGCCACCGCCGCGGACGGCACCCCGCTGCTCGGCGCCGACCGGGTCGACCTGCGCCCGGTCAGCGCGGCCCGGCTGCGCTCCGCGGGTTCCGTCGCGGCCCGCTCGCTGTACGAGGTCCGCTGGGAGCGCCGCCCGCTCGACGCGCCCGCGGACGAGGTCCGTTCGCTCCTGTGGGACGGCACGCGGTCGGCCGAGGAGATCGCGGCCGCCGTCGCCGACGGCGTACGCCTGGTGCTCCTGGACACCGCCGCCCTGCTCGGCGACGGGCAGCACGGCACCGACGGCGAGGCCCTGCCGGGCCGGGTGCGCGACGCGCTGACCGCCGCGCTCGCCCGCGCCCAGGAGTGGCTCGCCGACGACGCCCTCGCCGACGCGCGGCTCGCCGTGGTCACGCGCGGCGCCGTCGCCCTGGCGGACACCGAGGCGGTGGACCTCACGCAGGCCGCCCTCCGGGGCTTCCTGCGCTCGGCCCGCGCCGAACACCCGGACCGTTTCCTGCTGGTGGACACCGACGGCGAGCCCGCCGACGTCCCGGCCGCCGTCCTCGCCGCGGCCGTCGCCGCCGACGAGCCGGAGGTCGCCCTGCGCGCCTCGGAGACGTACGTCCCGAGGCTCTCCCTGGTCGGCACGGACACCGCCGCCTCCGGCGCC
>NZ_LIRJ01000598.1 GCF_001419745.1 Streptomyces silaceus
GGCCCGCCGCCTGCTCGACCGCACCCCGGTCGACCTGATCCTCCTCGACCTCCACCTCCCCGACGGCCACGGCCTCCAGCTGGCCCGCTCCCTGCGCGCCGCCGGCAACCCCACGGACGTCATCGCGGTGACGTCCGCCCGCGACCTCGCCGTCGTCCGCGAGGGCGTCTCCCTCGGCGTCGTCCAGTACGTCCTGAAGCCCTTCACCTTCGCCACCCTGCGCGACCGCCTCACCCGCTACGCGGAGTTCCGCACCGCCGCCGCCGACGGCGAGGCCACCGGCCAGGACGAGGTCGACCGCGCGCTCGCCGCCCTGCGCGCGCCGGGCCCCGCCGCCCTCCCCAAGGGCCTCAGCGGCCCCACCCTGGAGCGCGTCATCCGCACCCTGCGCGCCGCCCCCGAGGGCCTGACCGCCGCGGCGGCCGCCCAGTCGGCGGGCCTGTCCCGGATCACCGCGCGCCGCTATCTGGAGCACCTCGTCGACACGGCCCGCGCGGCCCGCAGCCCCCAGTACGGTCACGTCGGCCGCCCCGAACTGGTCTACCGCTGGCTCCCCTCGGGCGACTGAGCTCCGGGCGCCCTCGCCCGGCCGACTCCCGGCGTACGGCTCCCGGCCGCCCCTCCCTTCCCGTCCCGGACGCCTCATCAACGTACGCCCGACAACAACGTTGTCACGTTGATGACAAGCGTCAACGCCCAGCCACCGCACGGGCATTGACCTTGCTCGGAACGCGCCCTTACGTTCACCGGGCAGCCCGCTTCGCAGCCCCGCGTCGCAGCCCCGCGCGGCAACCCAGCCGCGTCGGCCCGTAGGAGGTCGTGCCCGTGCGCCCCACCACCACTCCCGTGCTCCTCGCCGCCGCCACCCTGCTCGCCGCCGGCACCCTCACCGCGTGCGGCGGCGGCTCCGGCGACGACCCCGACACCGTGAAGGTCTCCTTCAAGCAGTCCACGGACAACCAGATCAGGGTCATGGACACCTATCTGGCGGACATCAAGAAGCAGTTCGAGAAGGAACATCCCGGCAAGAAGGTCGAGCTGGTGCCGATCAAGGCGCCGGACTCCGAGTACTACACCAAGCTCCAGCAGATGCTGCGCTCCCCGAAGACCGCGCCCGACCTGGTCTACGAGGACACCTTCCTCATCAACTCGGACATCACGAGCGGGTACTTGAAGCCGCTCGACCCGTATCTGGACAAGTGGCAGGACTGGGACCAGTTCATCGACACCGCCAAGACGGCGGCCAAGGCGGACGACGGCAAGACGTACGGCGTACCGGACGGAACGGACACCCGCGGCCTCTGGTACAGCAAGGCGATCTTCAAGAAGGCGGGTCTGCCCGCCAGTTGGCAGCCCAAGGACTGGGACGAGGTCCTCGACGCCGCCCGCACCATCAAGAAGAAGGTCCCCGGCGTCACCCCCCTCAACGTCTACACGGGCAAGCCGGCCGGCGAGGCCGCCTCCATGCAGGGCTTCCAGATGCTCGCGTACGGCACGGGCACGGATCCCCTCTACGACCCGAAGTCGAAGAAGTGGGTCACCGGCAGCGAGGGTTTCAAGGACTCCCTGTCGTTCGTGGAGACGGTCTACAAGGAGAAGCTCGGCCCGGACGTCTCGGACGCGCTCGACCCCAACTTCGCCACCCGCGTGCGCGGTGAGCTGCTGCCCAAGGACAAGCTCGGCATCAACCTCGACGGCTCCTGGCTGCCGCAGGACTGGGGCAAGGGCGCGGGCCACGAGTGGCCCGAGTGGTCGGACAAACTGGGCCTCGCGCCCATGCCGACGCAGCACGGCGAGGCGCCCGGCAAGGTGAGCATGTCCGGCGGCTGGACCTGGGCGGTCCCCGCCAAGGCGGGCAACCCCGACCTGGCCTTCGACTTCATCAAGACGATGCAGACGAAGGCGAACGCCAAGAAGTGGTACATCGCCAACTCGGGCATCGCGGTCCGCAAGGACGTCGCCGCCGACCCGTCGTACATCAAGGCCCAGCCCGGCCTGAAGTTCTTCACGGACCTGGTCGCCACGACGCACTACCGGCCCGCCTACCCCGCGTACCCGAAGGTCTCCACGGCGATCCAGGAGGCGATGGAGTCGGTGACCACGGGCGACGCCTCGGTGGAGAAGGCGGCGAGCGGCTACGACGAAGAGGTGTCGGCGGCGACGGACGGCGCGGTCACCAAGAAGTAGCGCCCTGGGACGGCGTGGCCGTCGCCCCCCCAGCGCCCCGGACGGCGCGGTCACCGACAAGTAGCGCCCCCGGGCGGCCCGTTCGCGGGCCGCCGGTGGCAGAGAGCGAGTGCCCGTACGTGACTACCGCACCCCCTGTGGGCCCCGGCGTCGCCAAGACGACGTCGCCGGGGCCGGCGTCCCGGCCGCCCGGCCCGCGGGCCAGGGCCCGCCGGAGCCTGCTGCGCGCCCTGCCCGTCTCCCCCGCCGTCGTCCTGCTCGCGCTGTTCCTCGCGGGCCCCATCGGCTACTGCGCGTACATCGCCTTCACCGACCTCCAGCTCACCGGCCAGGCCGAGTCGAGCTTCGTGGGCCTGGAGAACTTCCGCACGGCCTTCGGCGACGAGGACTTCCTCAACGCCGTCTGGCTCACCCTCGTCTTCACCGTCCTCTCCTCGATCATCGGCCAGAACACCTTGGGCCTGGCGCTCGCCTCGCTCATGCAGCGCGCCTCCAAGCCGGTCCGCACCTTCACCGGCGCGATCGTCGTCACGGCCTGGGTCCTGCCGGAGGTCGTCGCGGGCTTCCTCCTCTACGCGTTCTTCCGCCGCGAGGGCACCCTGAACGCCGTCCTCGACCTCCTCCATCTCCCGTCCCAGAACTGGCTGTTCACCCTGCCCATCCTCGCGGTGTCGTTCGCGAACGTGTGGCGGGGGACGGCGTTCTCGATGCTCGTGTACTCCGCCGCGCTCAACGAGATCCCCAAGGAGATCACCGAGGCCGCGGAGGTCGACGGCGCGAGCGGCTGGCGCCGCCTGTGGCACATCACGCTGCCGATGATCCGCCGTTCGATCGGCACGAACCTCATGCTCAACACCCTGCAGACGCTCTCCGTCTTCGGCCTGATCTGGGTGATGACGCGCGGCGGCCCGGGAGACCGCAGCCAGACGCTGCCGCTCTTCATGTACGAGCAGGCCTTCCAGAAGAGCATGATCGGCTACGGCACCGCCGTGGCGCTGCTGCTCCTGCTGGTCGGCTCGCTCTTCTCCCTCGTCTACATGCGCCTGCTGCGCACGGAGGTCTGAGTGTCAGCCCGTGAGAACCGACGCAGGCTCGCCGCGGACCTGGGCCTCCTGGTGGTGGCCGCGGCCTTCGTGCTGCCGCTCGCCTGGGTGGTGCTCTCCGCCCTCGACACCCGCGCGGACCTCGGCGTGAAGATCCCCGACGGCGTCACCCTGGACAACTTCGACGCGGTGCTCACCGACGAGATCACGTTCACGCCCATGCTGAACAGCCTTCTGCTGTGCGGCGGCGGGACGCTCCTGACGGTGGTCTGCGCGGCGCTGGCCGCGTATCCGCTCTCCCGCTACACGTCCCGCCTCAACCGCCCCTTCCTCCTGACGATCCTGTTCGCGACGAGCCTGCCGATCACGGCGATCATGGTTCCCGTGTACGCGCTGTTCGTGCAGGTCGACCTGATCGACACGATGCAGGGCACGATCTTCTTCTTCGCCGCGTCCCAACTTCCCTTCGCCATCTGGCTGATGAAGAACTTCATGGACGGCGTCCCCAAGGAGCTGGAGGAGGCGGCGTGGACGGACGGCGCGTCGTCCTTCCAGTCGCTGATCCGCATCGTGCTGCCGCTGATGGGGCCGGGCGTGGCCGTGGTGACGGTCTTCGCGTTCGTCATGATGTGGGGCAACTTCTTCGTCCCCTTCATGCTGCTCCTGACCCCGGAGCAGCTGCCCGCGTCGGTGAGCATCAACGACTTCTTCGGCAACAAGGGCACGGTGGTCTACGGCCAGCTGGCGGCGTTCTCGCTCCTGTACTCGACGCCGGTGATCCTCCTGTACGTCCTGGTCTCGCGGAAGCTGGGCGGGGGGTTCGCGCTGGGCGGGGCGGTGAAGGGGTGAGGACTCCGGATGACGACTCCGTACGACGACTCCGTACGAAATGTGCGCAGTCGTCTTTCGGACACAGAACTGTGACATGAGTTCGCGGAGATACGTCCCGTGCGTCCCGTTCGTGCCGTCGGATCACTCTGGTGCCCGCAGTCGGCTCGCACTAGCGTGCTGAGCTCGCGCCGACCCTCACCTCTTCGCCAGGAGCCGACAGTGAACCGCCCTCTCCGCCTCGCGACGGCCGCGCTCACCGCGTCCGCAGCCCTGCTTCTGACGTCCTGCGGCAGCGGCGACGACTCCGCCAAGGACAACGACAAGATCGCCGGCGCGGAGCAGGGCGAGGAGAAGTCCTCGACGCCGAGCGAGCCGGCCCAGGCGGTGGCGGACCGGCCGAAGATCGAGTTGCCTTCGGACCTGACGTACACGTTCGAGTGGGCGAAGACCGGTGACAAGAAGAAGGACGCCGTCCTGGCCGATACGGAGCAGTACCTGAAGGCCGTCGACCTCGCCATCGCGGAGCAGGATCCGGCGCACAAGGCGTACCGCTTCTACTCCGAGGGCGACGCGGCGGCGGCGAGCCAGAAGTTCGTCCAGGAGTACGTCGACTACAAGGACCGGATCACGGGCACGAAGCGGTACTTCAACGCCCGGGTGGACATGTCGGGCGGCAGGACGGCGGGCCTCGTCTACTGCGAGGACCAGCGCAAGGCGCACAACAAGAGCCTCAAGACGGGCAAGACCGCCGAGGCCCCCGCGCCGTCCAAGGACGACTTCGTGCTCTACAGCAGCCGACTGCGCGTGAACGACAAGGGCGTCTGGGTCACCGAGACGACCACCACTGACCGGGGGAATGCCACATGCCAGCCATGAGAAGGACACCACTAGTCGCCGCCGGGGCCCTGGCGATGGCCGCGGCGCTGCTGCTGCCGGGGCCCGCGGCCGCGCGGACCGGCCACGGCGGGTCCGCCAACGGCGACGCCCAGGGTCCCACCGAGGACGGTGGGGACGGCACCCTGCTCGCCCAAGCGGGCGGCATCGTCTACGACCGTTCCAAGAACGGCTCCGGCGCCAAGACGGGCGCCATCGCGCCCACGGGCAACTACAGCCCGCCGCCCTGCTGGTACGGCCCGACGTACACGCCCGCCCAGTTCAAGAAGGAGCGCGAGGCGGTCTGGGCCGTCGACTCCACCGGGCACGAGTGGGACATGGCTCAGCGCAAGCGCTACGTCGAGGGCGAGCCGTACAAGGACTTCAACATGGACAAGGCCGGCAAGGGCTACTGGTGGACGTCGTTCCCCAACAAGTCCTACCCGCCCGGCTGGGACAAGTGCACCAAGGAGACCTTCTGGGTCGACCAGGGCGACCCGCCGCCCGCCGACGCCCCCGAGGCCATCGACCCGGAGATCCTGGCGAAGCTCGCGTACGCCGAGATCCGCGTGCCCGGCACGAAGGTGTCGCTGGCCCCCGAGGCGGAGACGAAGGTCAACCTCCCCACCTGGGCGTGGCTGGACGGCGCGGAGTTCAAGCCGGTGTCGGTGACGGCCTCCGTCCCGGTCCTGGACATCGAGGCGACGACCACCGCCGAACCGGTCTCGCTCAAGATCGACCCGGGCACGTCGGACGCCGAGACGTACCCCGCGGACGGGGTCTGCGAGATCGTCGACGGCAGGATCGGCGCGCCGTACGCGAAGGGCAAGTCCAAGGAGACGCCGCCCTGCGGCGTGAAGTACCTGCGCTCGTCGGGCAAGGGTTCGTTCCCGTTGAGGGCGACGGTCACCTGGAAGATCCACTGGACGGGCACCGGTGTGAACGGTGAACAGCTGCTGCCCGACGGCGAGTTCGGCGCGGAGCAGGACGTGGTGGTCCAGGAGATCCAGGCGATCAACCGCTAGCGGAGGGTGAGCCCGGCGCCGCGACTAGGATCTTCGGCGTCGCGGCGTCGAAGGGGGAGCACCGTGCAGGGGCGGTTGCTGAACGGTCGGTACGAGCTGCTCGCGCCGATCGGCGCGGGCGGCATGGGCCAGGTCTGGCGGGCCCGGGACACGAGCCTGGGCCGCGAGGTGGCGGTCAAGCTGTTCGTGCCGTCGACGTCGGCGGGTGAGGAGGAGCAGGCCCAACTCCTGGCCCGCTTCCGCCAGGAGGCGCGTGCGGCGGCCGGGCTGGACAGCCCGTACATCGTCGCCGTCCACGATCACGGCGAGGACGACGGCACCCCGTACCTGGTGATGGCGCTGGTGCAGGGCCGCTCGCTCGACCAGGTGCTGCGCGAGAGCGTGCGGGTGCCGGTGACGGACGCGCTGCGCTGGGCGGCGGACGTCTGCCGCGCCCTGGAGGTGGCGCACGCGGCGGGTGTCGTGCACCGCGACATCAAGCCCGGCAACGTGATGATCACGGGGGACGGCACCGCGAAGGTCGTCGACTTCGGCATCGCGACGTTCATGGAGCGCGCGGCGGGCGACTCGCGTCTGACGCAGACGGGGCAGTTGCCGTTCGGGAGTGTCCCGTATCTGGCGCCGGAACGGTTCCGGCAGGAGCCGGGCGACGGCCGCACCGACCTCTACGCGCTGGGCTGTGTGCTGTACGAACTCCTCGTCGGGAGGCCGCCGTTCACGGGTTCGGCGGCGGGCGTGATGTACCACCACGTCAACGACGCGCCGCTGCGCCCGAGTCGGGCGCGGGCCGAGGTGCCGGAGCCGGTGGAGCGGCTCGTGCTCGACCTCCTGGCCAAGGATCCGGCGGACCGTCCCGCGAGCGCGGCGGTGGTGCGGGGGCGGATCGAGGGGGCGATGCCGGCGGGGCCGGTCCTGTCGAAGTCGCCGACGGAGCGGACGGACACGGCGCCGTCGGACACGGAGGTGTGGGACGCGAGGCCGTCGGACACGGCGCCGTCGGACGGCACCCCATCGGACGCGAGCAACCCGTGGAACACCGCCGACACGGTCGGCTCCGTGGCGAAGGCGACCACCCAAGCGGCACTCCCCGCCCCACGCCGCCCCGCCTCCTCCCGCAGACGGCTGCTCCTCCCGACGGCCCTGGTC
>NZ_LIRJ01000599.1 GCF_001419745.1 Streptomyces silaceus
CGCCCCCGAGTCCCCCGCCGGCGGCTCCCCCGACTTCGACACCCTGACCCGTGACATCGCGGACGTCCCCGCGGTCGAGGTGATCACGACGGTGGCGGTCCACCTGATGAGCGCCGCCGCCGTGAACCTCGGCCTGGCCGAGGGCGGCGAGGGCCACAAGGACCTGGACGAGGCCCGCAAGCTGATCCACTCGCTGGCCGGTCTGCTCGACGCGAGCGCCACGGAGGTCAGCTCCTTCCACGCGGCGCCGCTGCGCGACGGCCTGAAGTCGCTGCAGCTGGCGTTCCGCGAGGCGTCGCTGGTGGCCGACGAGCCGGGCCAGGGCCCCGGCGAGAAGTACACGGGTCCGGTCTTCGGCTGAGCCTTCACACCGTACGTACGTAGAGGGGCTCGCCCGGTGGCGTCGCCTCGGCAGGCAGCAGTGCCAGGTCGAGGCCGCGCACCAGGCGGGCCCTCAGTGTTTCGTCGGCGGCGATCAGCCGTGCCACGCGCTGCGCCGCCTCGGCCGGGTCCGCGGCCGGGTCGAGGACGAGGGCGAGGGTGCCGTCGGCGCGGCCGGGGCCGAGGTGGGCGCGGAGCACGGCGGGCTCGGCGGCGACGGCCGCGCGCACCGCCTCGGTGACGGCGGGGTCGGCGAGCGGGTCGGCGCTGGCCCGGCCCTCGGCGAGGGCGAGCAGCGCGGAGCGGCCCAGCTCGTAGGGGACCGGTCCGGCGAGGTCGAGGACGATCGTGTCGGCCTGCTCGTGGGCGGCGGCCTGGAGCGCCTGGTGCAGCGGCACGGCGACGGGGCGGGCGGCCGGGTCCCACAGCGCGAGGGCCTCGATGGAGGTGAACGCGGGCAGCGCCTTGCGGTCGCCGGCCTTGAGGGTGGGGACCGCCATGTCGCTGGTCTTCTCGCGGCGCAGGCCGTTCTCGTCCTCCTCGACCTCGCCGAGCACGGCGACGACGGGGACGAGGAGCCGGGCCCCGGCGAGGGCCGCGAGGACCGGCCCGTGGGCCGTGCGGTCCGCGGACCAGGCGGCGAGCGCCGCGGCCAGCCGCGGGTCGGCCGTGCCGTCGTCGTCGGAGAAGCCCGGGTCGGGAATGTTCTTGTTCGCCATGTTCGCCACGGTCCGACCCTACAGAGGCCCGCTCCCGCGGCGACGGCCGGTCCCGGGGCCGCGCGGGGGTCCTAGAACGTCGCGTCCGGACGCCTGCGGACCGGCCTGCCCCGCCAGAGGTAGACGCCCGCCGCGAGCAGGCCGACGCCGAGGCCGCCCGCGAGCGGACCGACCCAGCCCGCCGGCCCGTCGTCGCCGTCCGCGGTGTCGGGGCCGTGGCCGAAGTAGGCCTTGTCGTAGGAGGCGGCGCGCAGCCCTTGCGGCTTCAGCTCGGCACCACGGGTGAGCGCGGCCGCCGGGTCGATCAGGCCGAAGCCGCGGGAGTCGTCGCGGCCGCCCGCCGGGACGTCACGGGCCGTGTCCTCAAGGAGCTGCTTGATCTGCGCGGGCGTGAGCCCGGGGTGCGCGGCGCGGATCAGGGCGACGGCTCCGGAGACGAAGGCGGAGGCGGCGCTGGTGCCCCAGCCCTCGTAGTACTTGCGGTCGGGGTCGGCGATGACGATGTCGTCGCCGGGGGCGGCGACGGTGGCGTACCAGCGGCGGGTGGAGAAGGAGGCGCGGTTGCCGTTCTCGTCGACGGCGGTCGCCGCGATCACACCGGGGTAGGCGGCCGGGTAGGAGACGTGGTCGCCGCGCTCGCCGCCGTTGCCCGCGGAGGCGACGACGGCGACGCCCTTCTTGAGGGCGTACTGCACGGCGGCGTCCTCGGCCGGTTCGGGGTGGGCGGACTTGGAGTCGTCGCCCAGGGAGAGGTTGATGACGTCGGCGCCGTGGTCGGCGGCCCAGCGGATGCCTTCGGCGAGGGCGTTGCCCCGGGTGTTGCGGGCCTTCTTGCGGGCGGGGTCGCCGTCCTCCAGGATCACGCGGACGGGCAGGATCTTCGCCTCGGGCGCGATGCCGAGCACGCCGTCGCCGCGGTCCGCGCCGTGTCCGTGGCCCGCGATGATGCCCGCCATGGCGGTCCCGTGCCGGGCCCAGGGGCGGTCGCCGCGCCGCGCGCCGAAGCCGACCATGTCCTCGCCTTCGAGGACGTTGCCCGCGAGGTCGGGGTGGTCGGCGTCTATGCCGGTGTCCAGGACGGCGACGGTGATGCCCTTGCCCTTGGTGGTCTGCCAGGCCTGGCTGGTGTGCATGGCGTCGAGGGCCCACTGCTGGGCGCGGATGCCGTCGTTGGCGTACGCGGTGGGGGCGGTGAGGGCCAGCGAGGCGGCGGCCACGACGGCGACGAGCGGCTGACGGATCCTCATGAGGCCTCCTCCACGGGCCTGTTGGCGGCCGTCCTGTGCGCGGCCCGCGGCGCGGCGCTCACCGCTTCTTCTCCGCGGCCGCGATGGTCTTGCGCAGGCCCCGCTCGACGCGGTCGGCGATGCCCTTGGCCTCGTGGCCGAGACCGGCCTGGGCGGGCGCCGACGTGGTGTCGCTCCCCATGGCCTCGGTGGCGGGCTCCGGTTCGGTGACGGTGCGGCCGTCGGCGAATCCTGTCACGGCGTACGCGACGACGGGCGCGTCCGGGAGCACGGAGATGGTCCAGGAGGCGCGCTGGGCGTCCCCGAAGTCCGCGGCGGCGGTGCCCTTGGCGGCGTACGGCCGGGGCATGAGGTCGGGGCGCCGGTCGAGCCCCTCTTCCGTGAAACGGTTCCGCAGCGCCTGCATGGCGTCGGCGTCCGCCTTGGTGAACAGCAGCCCCACGGTGGTGACATGGCTGCGGGTGGCGTCGGTGTACGTGGCGCGCAGCAGCCGCAGACAGCCGGCGGGCGCGAGGGCCTTCTGGAGCAGCGGGTCGAAGGCGGCCCCGCAGCCGCTGTCCGGGGCGACGGCGATCCGGGTCCAGGAGCGGTCGGCGCCGCCGGGGCCCGCGCCGTCGCCCTTGAGGGCGGGCGGGAAGAGGCGGTCGACGGGGACGCTGTGCCAGAGGTCGCCGGTGACGGTGTAGGCGCTGCGCCGGGCACCGCCTGCCGCGGACTCGCCGGTCAGCCAACTCCCGGTCACCGCGCCGCCGATGAGGCCGAGCCCGATGACGACGCAGGCCGCGGCGGCGGCCGCGCGGGGGCGGACCCAGGCGCCGACGGGGCGCAGCCGGGTGGTGCTGTCGTCGTACATCGCGGGCCGCGCGAAGAACACGAAGGGCCGTCCCGCGCCGGGTCCCGGTGTCAGGTCGACGGCGCCGACCGCGCGGCCCGCGATGTACGA
>NZ_LIRJ01000006.1 GCF_001419745.1 Streptomyces silaceus
GCCGTCGAGGCCTCGCTGCGGCGCCTCGGCACCGACCACATCGACATCTATCAGTTCCACCACATCGACCGGCTCACCCCGTTCGAGGAGATCTGGCAGGCCATCGACGTCCTCGTCCAGCAGGGCAAGATCCTCTACGCCGGCTCCTCCAACTTCCCCGGCTACAAGATCGCCCAGGCCAACGAGACCGCCGCCCGCCACGGCCGCCTCGGCCTCGTCAGCGAACAGTGCCTCTACAACCTCGCCGAACGCCGCGCCGAGATGGAGGTCATCCCCGCCGCACAGGAGTACGGCCTCGGCGTCATCCCCTGGTCCCCGCTCCACCAGGGCCTGCTGGGCGGCGCGCTGCGCAAGGAGCGGGAGGGCAGCGGCGCCCGCACCCGCGGCGGCCGGTCCGCCACGGGCCTCGCCGACCCGGCGGTGCGGGCCCAGGTGGAGGCGTACGAGAAGGTCGTGGCCGAACATGGCCTGGAGCCCGGCGAGGTGGCCCTGGCCTGGCTCCTGACCCGGCCGGGCGTGACCGGTCCGATCGTGGGCCCGCGCACCGCCGACCAGCTGGCGTCGGGCGTGCGCGCCGGCGAACTCGTCCTGCCGGACACCCTGTTGGAGTCGCTCGACGAGATCTTCCCGGGCCCCGGACCGGCCCCCGAGGCGTTCGCCTGGTGACCGGCCGGGGCCACGGCCCCCTGACCCGGGGACGGATCAGCGGCGCGCGGCGGGCACCTGCCGCGCGCCGCGGGAGCGGTAGACGATGTAGGGGCGGGCCAGATAGCCGAGCGGCGCGGTGAAGGCGTGCACCAGTCGGCTGAAGGGCCACAGGGCGAACAGGGTCATGCCCAGCAGGGCGTGGATCTGGTAGGCGAGCGGCGCGTGCGCCATGGCGGGCACGTCCGGGTCGAGGGCGAACAGCGAGCGGAACCACACGGAGACCCCGAGGCGGTAGTCGTACGCGTGCGGGCGCACCGTGGTGGCCGTGGCGACGAGACCCGCCAGGATCACGCAGCACAGGACCGGATGGACCGCCCGGTCACTGCGGCTGGTCGCGGCGCGCACGGCGGGCACGCTCAGCCGCCGGTGGAGCAGGATCGCGAGCCCGGCCAGCGTGGCCAGGCCCGCGGTGCCGCCCACGAGCAGGGCGTTGGCGTGGTACAGCCACTCGTGGACGTGGAGGCGTTCGGTGAACGACTCGGGCACGAGCAGGCCCATGGCGTGCCCGGCGACCACGAAGAGCAGGCCGTAGTGGAACAGCGGGCCGCCGACGCGCAGCAGCCGGTGCTCGTGCAGCTGGCTGGAGCGGGTGGTGAAGCCGAACCGGTCGTAGCGGTAGCGCCAGGCGGTGCCGGTGACCAGGACGGCCACGACCAGATAGGGCAGGACGCCCCACAGGGCGATGCGCAGGTGGTTCACCGGGACGTCTCCTTGGCATGCGGGGCGTCGGGAGCGCGTTGCGGGTACGGGAGGAGGCCGACCGCCTCGGCGGGCGGGCCGGTGCGGGCGAGCCGCAGGGCCGCCTCGCGGGTGGCGGGGCCGGAGCCGGGCAGGGTGTCGCAGACGGCCTGGAGGACGTCGGTGTAGGGGCTGCGGTGCGCGGCGAGGGCGAAGCGCAGCAGTTCCAGGGCGGGCCGGTGGTCGGCGAGCAGCCGGGTCCCGGTGTCCGGGGTGCGCGCGGCGAACTCCAGCATGAGGGGCAGGAAGTCGGGCAGCTCGTCCTCGGGCGGCTGCCAGCCGTGGTCGCGGTAGAGGGCCTTGAGCCCGGCGAGCGTCGCGCCGCGCCTGCGGGTGTCGCCGTCGGTGTAGTACGTGAGGTAGAGGCACCGGCGGCGGCTGCGGTCGAAGGTCGCGACGTACCGGGCGGCCAGCGCGAGCGGCTCGGTCCCCGCGACCTGCTCGCAGAACCGCAGGAGCAGGCCGGTCTCGGGGCCGGGGACGGTGCGCAGCGTGGTGTGGACGGTGTGCAGCCGGTCGGGCCAGTGGTGGTCGGGGTAGCCGAGCAGCAGGGCGGCGGCCTGGTGGACGACGGGTCGGCTCATCGGGCGGTGCCGCCCTCGCCCTGCGGGAACAGTCCGTCGGGGCGGCCGCGGCCGTTCCAGTTCAGGAGGTTGATCCGGCCGCGCAGCGAGGCGCCTTCGTGCTCGGGTTCCCGTGAGCCGGGCAGCGGGGCGTGGAAGGCGTCCGCGTCGTACATGCCGGGTCCGCCGTGCCCGTCCAGGCTGCAACCGGCGTCGGGGTCGGCCTCGTGCGGGGAGACGGTGTAGCCGGTGGGGATGACATAGCGCTCGTCGTACTTGGCCAGGGCGAGGAGCCGGTACATGGCCTCGATGGATGCGGTGTCCAGGCCGACGGCGCGGGCGATGGCAGGGTCCCGTTCCTCCCCGAGGTTGACGCGGCGCATGTGGGAGCGCATCGCGGCGAGACGGCACAGCGCGGCCTCGACCGGTGCCGGGTCGCCCGCGGTGAACAGCTCGGCGAGATAGCCGACGGGGATGCGCAGGGAGTCGATGGCGGCGAACAGCTTGGCCGGGTCCTCGCCGTCGTGCCCGGTGGCGGTGAGGGTCTCGACGACCGGGGACAGGGGCGGGATGTACCAGACCATGGGCATGGTGCGGTACTCCGGATGCAGCGGGAGCGCCACCTTGTACGTGCTGATCAGGGCGTGTACCGGGGAGCGGCGCGCGGCGGTGATCCAGTCGTGCGGGATGCCGGCGGCCTCGGCCGCGGCGACGACGTCCGGGTCCTCGGGGTCGAGGAAGCAGTCCAGCTGCGCCTGGTAGAGGCCCTGTTCGTCCTCGGTGGCGGCGGCCTCGCCGACCTTGTCGGCGTCGTAGAGGATGACACCGAGGTAGCGCAGCCGCCCGACGCAGGTCTCGGAGCACACCGTGGGCTGCCCGGCCTCGATGCGCGGGTAGCACAGCGTGCACTTCTCGGCCTTGCCGGTGCGGTGGTTGAAGTAGACCTTCTTGTACGGGCAGCCGCTCACGCACATCCGCCAGCCGCGGCAGCGGTCCTGGTCGACGAGGACGATGCCGTCCTCCACGCGCTTGTACAGGGCGCCGGAGGGGCACACGGCCACGCAGGACGGGTTCAGGCAGTGCTCGCAGATGCGGGGCAGATAGAACATGAACGCCTGCTCGTACTCCAGGCGCACCTGTTCGTTCATCTTCCGCAGCACCGGGTCGCCCGCGAGGTGCTCGGGGCCGCCGCCGAGGTCGTCGTCCCAGTTGGGGCCCCAGGTGATCGCGGTGGGCTCGCCGTCGATCAGGGAGCGGGGCGGCGCGGTGGGCACGTCGTCGCCGAGCGGCGCGTTGACCAGGTTCTCGTAGTCGTACGTCCACGGTTCGTAGTAGTCGTCCAGTGCGGGCAGTTCGGGGTTGGCGAAGAGGCGGGCCAGGCGGCGGGCCCGGCCACCGCCGCGCGGCACGAGCCGGCCGCGCTTGAGCCGCCAGCCGCCCTGCCACTTGTCCTGGTCCTCGTAGCCGCGCGGGTAGCCCTGACCGGGCCGGGTCTCGACGTTGTTGAACCACGCGTACTCGGTGCCCGAGCGGTTGGTCCAGGTCTGTTTGCAGGTGACGGAACAGGTGTGGCAGCCGATGCACTTGTCGAGGTTCATCACCATCGCGACCTGCGCCATGCAGCGTCCGATGGTGGTCTTGCCACGGGGCATGTCAGTTCTCCACCCTTCTCATAGGACACGGCCTGGGCGCGACGCCGGATGACGGTGACCGCGTCGCGCTGGTTGCCGGTGGGGCCGTAGTAGTTGGGGGCGAAGGAGAGCTGGGCGTGGCCGCCGATCAGATGGGTCGGCTTGATCAGCAGCCGTGTCAGCGCGTTGTGGACGCCGCCGCGCCGCCCGGTGGCCTCGGACTTGGGCACGTTCACCAGGCGTTCCTGCACGTGGTACATGAACACGGTGCCGACCGGCATGCGGTGCGAGACGACCGCGCGGGCCACCACCACTCCGTTGGCGTTCTGCGCCTCGATCCAGTCGTTGTCCGCGACGCCGATCGCCTCGGCGTCGGCGACGCCGAGCCAGATCACCGGGCCGCCGCGCGCCAGGGTCTGCATCAGCAGGTTCTCCTGGTACTCGGAGTGGATGGACCACTTGGAGTGCGGCGTGAGGTAGCGCACCGTCACGGAGCGCCCGCCGTCGTCCCCCGGCGGCCGTTCCCCGAGCATGTCCAGGCCCAGGGGCGGCCGGTAGAGCGGGAGTTGTTCGCCGTACTCGGCGATCCACTCGTGGTCGAGGTAGAAGTGCTGGCGGCCGGTGAGCGTGTGCCAGGGCTTGAAGTGCTCCGTGTTGATCGTGAAGGGCGCGTAGCGGCGGTCCGGGCCCTCCTTGCCCGACCACTCGAAGCTGGCCCCGACCTGTACCGGGCGGGCCTGTGTGTCGGAGAACTCCACGCGCCGCTCGGCCACCGACGCGCCGAGTTCCGCGAGTCCGGTGTCGATGCCGCAGCGCTCGGCGAGCCGCTCGAAGCCCTCCGCGGCCAGGCGGCCGTTGGTGGTGCCCGACAGGGCCAGGATCGCCTCGCAGAGTTTGACGTCCGTGTCGAGCAGCGGGCGGCCGCGCACCGGTCCGCGGTCGGCCGTCCCGCACCGGGCGGTGAGCCGGGCGACCTCGGGCCGGGGGCGGACGGTCACGCCCTTGACCGTGATCCCCTGTTCCTCGACCAAGGGGCCGAGGGCGGCGATCCGGTCGCCGATGGCGGTGTAGTCCCGTTCCACGACGGTGAACTGCGGCCCGGTGGGCCCGTCCGGCGGTGCCTCGCCGGGGGTGTCGTGCTGCAGGGCGGTGGCGACCAGGTCGTGGGCGACATCGAGGCGGCCCACGGCGAGGCGGCCGACCTCGGCGGCGAGGCCGTGGAAGATCTCGAAGTCGGTGCGGGCCTGCCAGGGCGGGCTGATCGCCGGGGAGAAGGCGTGCACATAGGGGTGCATGTCCGTGCTGGACAGGTCGTGCTTCTCGTACCAGGTGGCCGCGGGCAGCACGAGGTCGGCGTACAACGTCGTGGACGTCATGCGGAAGTCCAGCGCGAGCAGCAGGTCGAGCTTGCCGCGGGGGGCCTCGTCCCGCCAGGTCACGTCCCTCGGCCGGACCTCCGGCGGTGCCTCCTCCGCGCTCGCGTTGTCGGACGCGCCCAAGAGGTGCCGCAGGAAGAACTCGTTGCCCTTGGCGGACGAGCCGATGAGGTTGGCCCGCCACACGGTGAGCACGCGCGGCCAGTTGACCGGGGCGTCCGGGTCCTCGCAGGCGTACGAGAGCCGCCCCGCGTCGCGCTCCGCGGCCACCCAGTCCGCCGGGTCGGCGCCGGACTCGTGCAGGCGCCGCCCCAGTTCCAGCGGGTTGGCGGCGAACGTCGGGGCGGCGGGCATCCAGCCCTGCCGGACGGAGCGCGCGATCAGGTCGGCGGTGTGCAGTCCGCTCAGGGAGCCCGGCGCGGTGGGCGAGGCCAGGGCGTCGGCGGTGGACTTCTCGTAGCGCCACTGGTCGGTGTGCTGGTACCAGTACGGGGTCCCGGCCATCTGGCGCGAGGGGCGCACCCAGTCCGACGCCGTCGCCGTCTGCTGCCACCCGGCGTACGGACGGACCTTCTCCTGCCCCACGTAGTGCGCCCAGCCGCCGCCGTTGACGCCCTGGCAGCCGGTGAGCAGCAGCAGGGACAGGAACGAGCGGTAGATGGTGTCCGAATGGAACCAGTGGTTGGTGCCCGCGCCCATCACGATCATGCAGCGGCCGCGGGTCTGCTCCGCGGTCCTCGCGAACTCCCGTGCCGCGCGCACCACCGCGCTCGCGGACACCGAGGTGATCGCCTCCTGCCAGGCGGGGGTGCAGGGCGTGCTCGCGTCGTCGTACGAGGTGGGCCACTGCCCTTGGAGTCCCTCGCGCCCGACGCCGTACTGGGCCAGCATCAGATCGAAGACGGTGGTCACCAGGCGGTCGCCGACGCGCAGGGCCGGCACCTCGCGCCGCAGTGTCGCGCCCTCCTCGTCGAAGCGGGGCAGCACCACCGTGGCGGTCGTCGTCCCGGGCCTGCCGTACAGGGTGAGCAGCGGCTCGATGTCGCCGAGGTCGAGGTTCCAGCGGCCCTCGCCGGACTTGCCCCACCGGTCGCCCAGGGTGCCGTTGGGCACGACGGGCCGCTCGGTGGCCGCGTCGTAGAGGACCGGCATCCAGCGGCGGGCGTCGGGGTCGGCCTCCGGGGCGAGGTCCAGGTCGCGTGCGGTGACGAACGCGCCGGGGGTGTGCGCGCCGGTCCCGTCGGCCGGGTCCTTCCTGGTCACGCCCGTCATGCGCGCGTCCAGGCCGACGAGGAACGGCAGGTCGGTGTACCGCTGGACGTAGTCGGTGAAGTACGGGACCCGCCGCTCGACGAAGCACTCGCGCAGGATGACGTGGCCCATGGCCATGGCGAGCGCGCCGTCGGTGCCGGGGTGCGGGTGCAGCCACTCGTCGGCGAACTTCGTCGCGTCCGCGTAGTCGGGCGAGACGACGACCACCTTCTGGCCGCGGTAGCGGGCCTCGGCCATCCAGTGCGCGTCGGGGGTCCGGGTCACCGGCACGTTCGAGCCCCACAGCATCAGATACGCCGCGTCCCACCAGTCGCCGGACTCGGGCACGTCGGTCTGGTCGCCGAAGACCTGCGGGGAGGCGATCGGCAGATCCGCGTACCAGTCGTAGAACGACAGCATCGGAGCGCCGATCAGGGCGTGGAAGCGGGCGCCGACCGCGTGGGAGGCCATCGACATCGCGGGGATCGGCGAGAACCCGGCGATCCGGTCGGGGCCGTACGCGCTCAGGGTGTGCACATGGGCGGCCGCCGCGATCTCCAGGGCCTCGTCCCAGCCGATGCGCACCAACCCGCCCTTGCCGCGGGCCGCCTGGTAGCGGCGCCGCTTCTCGGGGTCGCCGGTGATGTCGGCCCACGCGGCGACGGGATCGCCGCCCAGGCGGCGCTTGGCGTCACGGAACATCTCGACCAGCACCCCGCGCGCGTGCGGATAGCGCACCCGGGTCGGCGAGTACGTGTACCAGGAGAACGAGGCTCCGCGCGGGCAGCCGCGCGGCTCGTAGTCCGGCCGGTCGGGGCCCGCCGAGGGGTAGTCGGTCGCCTGGGTCTCCCAGGTGATCAGTCCGTCCTTGACGTACACCTGCCATGAACAGGAGCCCGTGCAGTTCACTCCGTGGGTGGAGCGCACCACCTTGTCGTGCGCCCAACGCTCCCTGTACGGCTGGTCGTTGACCTGCTGGTCGGTGCGGAAGACCGCCCGCCCCTCGGGCGTGGTCGGCGCCCTTCTCAGCAACTGCCCGGCCGCGAAGAGACGTTCGGCCGCCTCTGTCGCGACCTGTTCCGCCTTGGCCCTGCCACGTCCCACGCCAACGACTCCCCTCAGGGGTCGGCGCGCCGGAACGTTCTTCTCCGGCGCGCGTCTCTCGACGAACGTGGGACAGACTCCTCCTGAGGCGTCCGCGATGTGGACCACTTTCTGGCCAGTTTGGTGTACCTAGAACATATTTTTCCGGTGCTTTGCCAAGGTTCAGACCAACGCTGTCCGACGGACGAAGGGGCACGTCGGGCGGCATGATCGGCAGGCATAGTCGCCCGGCATCGAGAGGAGTGACGACTCTTGGCACCGATCCACGTGACGACATGGGACGACACCGGCGGACAGGGGCCGGCGGCCGTCTTCGTGCACAACATCTTCAGCTGGGGCAGCGACGCGGCGTACGGGTTCGCGGCCCAGCGGCCGTTGGCCGAGAGCCATCGTCTGCTCCTGGTGGACCGACGGGGATACGGCCGCAGTCCCGACACCGAGCGGGGCGACTTCGAGACCGACGCCGAGGACGTCGTCGGCGTGCTCGGCGACCTCGCGGCCCCGTCCCGCGCCGGCGGGGACGGCGGTGCGGACGGCGGCGAGGACGGCACGGGCCGCGGCGCGGGCGGCGCCCACCTGGTCGGACACGGCAACGGCGGGGTGATCGCGATGCTGGCCGCCGCCCGCCGGCCCGATCTCGTGCGCTCCTTGACGCTGATCCAGCCCTCCGCGTTCACGGCCGCCGCCGAACACCCCACCATCGCCGCCCTGTTGAGCAGAGTGGCGGAATCGGCACCCGAGGTTCCGGCCGCACCGGGCGAACAGGAAGTGCGGGAGTTCCTGCGCGCCTCCACCGAGGGCATCGGGCTGCCCGCGCCGGAGCCGACGGCGGACCGGCTGCGGGCGGTGGCCACCTCGATGCGGGAGCGGCCCATTTGGGAGGCCCGCATCCCCCTGGAGCCCCTGCGGGCGGCCCCCTGGCCGATGTCGGTGATCTGCGGGACCTGGGAGGACTCCCCCGAGCTGTACCGCACGTATGTCGGCGACCCGCTGATCGCCTGCGCCGAGACCCTCACCGACGTCCTCGCCGCCCGCCTGGTGCGCGTCCCCGGTTTCTATCCCCATACGCAGGAGCCCGGCGCCGTCAACGCGGAGCTGCGGCGGAACTGGCGGGCGGCGGAGGGCCGTTGACGGAAGGCGGCGCCGGCCCGGCGCGCGGGGTCAGCCGCGCGCCAGGACCGCGTCCACCGTCTCGTCGAGGGTGAGCGCCGAGCTGTCGTACCACTCCCCCTCGCCCGCCAGCTCGGCGCGCAGCGCCTCGTCCAGGAACGACCAGTCCACCGGCAGGACCTTGTCGCGCGCGGCGAGCCGCCCCGAGACGACCTGCACCGACGGCGCGAGCACGATCAGGCGCAGCGGCAGGTCCTTCAGGTGCTCGCGGTAGAACTCCAGGTGCGCGCGGCGCACGACCACGTCGTCGATGACCGGCACGACGCCGCCGGCATGGAAGCTGCGGGCGAGGACCGACGCGTTGCGGGCGCGCAGCAGCAGCTGGCGGTCCGCCTCCTCGTCGCCCTCCGGTGTGGGCAGACGACCGCCCGAGACGATGAGGTCCTGGAGGTGGTCGCCCTCGATGTGCGCGCCCCGGGGGAAGCGACGGGCCAGGCCCGCCGACACCGAGCTCTTGCCGGACCCCGGGATGCCGACGACGAGAAAGACGTGGGGGGCGGGTTCGACGTCGACGACCTGGCCCTCGAAGAAGGTTTCCGGCACGGTTCCTCTGCTCCCTCGGATCTTTGGCTGCGGCACGCAGCACCCTAGTGCCGCCCCCGCGGCGGATCACCGGGTTTTCCGTCGGCCCGCCCGGTACCGGATCAGATGCGATTGCAATCGCTTGCGAACGGAATCACCCCAGCTGCTCCACAGAATCATCACCAAGATCTTTACCCAACGGTTGAGCGCTGGACCAACTCCCTGCTCAGGGGCTTTTATTACTCATTCTTTGGCAGATTTTTGCTCTGTCACGGAAGGTTAATGCGATGGCAAAGTGAGAGTCACGACAGCCGCTCAGGCTGTTCCCGGGGCAACGGGCGCCCGCAGCGCCGCGGACCGACCCGCCCCACCGTCACCATCGACCCGACCACACCGCGTCCCGGCTGACGCCGCAGCGACGCAGGAGGCAGGCCACCTTGAAGTCACTGATCGACAACGCCCGTTCGTTCGCCGCGAACCACGTGGCGGATCCCCGCAACGCCGAGGCCTTCCAGGCCCTGGGCGCCGGGCAGTCGCCCGAAGCCCTGTTCGTCACGTGCTCCGACTCACGCGTCGTCCCGGCCCTCATCACCGGAGCGCGTCCCGGCGAGCTCTTCGAACTCCGCACGGCGGGCAACGTCGTACCGCCCTACCCCACCGAAGGCCCCATAGGCCGTCCCGGCCACCCCATGAGCGAGGCGGCCACCATCGAGTACGCGGTGTGCGTGCTCGGCGTCCGCGACATCGTCGTCTGCGGGCACTCGCACTGCGGCGCGGTGGGCGCCGTCGTGCGCCAGGAAGACCTGTCGGCCGTCCCGGCGGTACGCGACTGGCTCGACCACTCCGTCGCCGCCGACGCCCCGCTGCGCACCCTCACGCCGACGTCGGACGACGTGGCCGAGGCCGTGCAGACCCATGTGCTCGCCCAACTGGAGAGGTTGCGCGGCTACCCCTGCGTGCGGGAGCGCACCGACGACGGTTCGCTCACGCTGCACGGCTGGTACTACGAGGTGCACACCGGCACCGTTTCCGCCCACCGCCCGTCGCAGGACGGCCGGCCGGCGTTCGGTCCGCTGTGAGAGCCGCCGCGTTCCCTCACCCGGCCCGCTCCCACGACAGGACTCCCCACCCTCATGTCCTCTTCCTCCCCCCTCTTCACCCCCTTCCGCGAGCTGCGTGAACCCGGCGTCCTGCGCCGGGACGTCCTCGCCTCGCTCGTCGTGTTCCTGGTCGCCCTGCCGCTGTGCGTCGGCGTGGCGGTCGCCTCCGGCGTACCGGCCGAACTGGGCCTGGTCACCGGCATCGTCGGCGGTCTGATCGTCGGCATCCTGCCCGGCAGCGCCCTTCAGGTCAGCGGTCCCGCGGCCGGACTGACCGTCCTCGTCTTCGAGGCCGTACGCGAGTTCGGGCTCGGCATGCTCGGCGCGATCGTGCTGCTCACCGGCGCCCTGCAGATAGCCCTCGGGCTGCTGCGCTGCGGCAGATGGTTCCGGGCGATATCCGTGTCCGTCGTGCAGGGCATGCTCGCGGGCATCGGACTCGTCCTCATCTTCGGCCAGCTGTACACCATGGCCGGGGCGCAACAGCCGCAGTCCGGTATCGACAAGATCGCCGGCCTGCCGGGTCTCCTCGCCGACACCCTGCAGTCCACCACGGCGCTGACCGCCGCGGCCGTCGGACTCGGCACCATCGCCGTGCTCGTGCTGTGGCCCAAGCTGCCCGCCGCCGCGCGTGTGGTGCCGGCCCCGCTCGCCGCGGTCGCCCTCGCCACCGCCGTGACCGCCGGGCTGCGCCTGGACGTGGCGAACGTGACGGTGCGCGGTCTGGTCGACTCGATCCAGCCGCCGGGCCTCGGCGATCTGGCGGACCTCGGCAGTGTGGCGGTGCTCGGCACCGTCCTGGCGTTCACGCTCATCGCGTCCGCCGAATCGCTGTTCAGCGCGGCGGCCGTGGACCGGATGCACGACGGGCCGCGCACGCACTACGACAAGGAGCTCGTCGCCCAGGGCGTCGGCAACACCGTGTGCGGTGTGCTCGGGGCGCTGCCGATGACGGCGGTCATCGTCCGCAGCTCCGCCAACGTCCAGGCCGGTGCGCGCACCCCGCTCTCGCGCGTCCTGCACGGCGTCTGGCTGCTCCTGTTCGCCGTGCTCCTGCCGGCCGCGCTCGGCATCATCCCGCTGGCGGCGCTCGCCGGTGTCCTGGTGCACGCGGGCTGCAAGCTGATCCCCTTCAAGGAGATCGTCCCGCTGGCCCGCGCCCACCGCGGCGAGGCCATCATCCTCGCGGTCACGGCGATCGCCATCGTGGTGACCAACATGTTCGAGGGCGTGGTCCTCGGTCTGGTCCTCGCGGTCGTCAAGTCCGCCTGGGAGACCTCCCACGTGCAGGTGGACGTCACCGAGCTGACCGACGGCCGGTTCGTCGTCACGCTCACCGGGAACGCCACGTTCCTGCGGCTGCCCCGCATCCTCGAAACCCTGGAGGCCCTGCCCAAGGACCGGCCCATCGAGCTGGACCTGACGGCCGTGCGCCATCTGGACCACGCCTGCCGCACGACGCTCGAGAACTGGGCGTTGCGGCACAACGACTCCGGTACCGAAGCGGTACGCATGAAGACGCTTCCGGTGGCCGGTGCCGGTGCCGACGAGCCCGCGAAGGCGCGGGCCAGGCACTGAGTGACACGCAAGTTCCGTTTGTCCACCACCCGATGACAATGGAGGTTTCACCATGGAGAAGCTCATCAAGCGCATGACCGAAGAGTCCGTGTGGCAGAAGTGGGTGGCCGCCAACTCCGCGCAGGGCGCCAAGGACGGCTGCATCAGCGCCACGCCGAAGAGCGGCTGCATCAGCGCGGCCGGCAAGTCGGGCTGTATCTCCTGAGCCCCGGCCGGCGGCGTCCCGTGGGCGCCGCCGGCCGCATCTCCTGAGCCACTGACGGGCCGCGGGGCGGCCGCCCGGCAGCCGTCCCTGTCGCGGCGGCCGCCCCGCACCCGTCACTCCCCCGC
>NZ_LIRJ01000060.1 GCF_001419745.1 Streptomyces silaceus
GTCCAGCGACGGCCGCGAGGCGTCGACCGCCACGACCCGCGCGCCGGCCTCGGCGAGCGCGAACGAGGACACCCCCGTGCCGCACCCCAGGTCCAGGACCGACCGCCCGGCCAGGGGCCGGTGGGAGGACACCCAGGCGGCGAGCCCGGCCCCCGGGGAGAGCATCGAGGACACCAGGTCGTAGGCCTCGATCGCCGTCTCGTCGTACACGCTCGGGTCACTCACCACGGCGCCCTTCCTTCCGCATCCTGTTGGCCACGGCGAGGGCACCCGGCAGGTTGAACCCCACCTCGGCCGTCGACCGGTTGCTCGCGCGTACGCCGTTGACCCGCGGCGCGAACTCGACGTTCGGGCGGAGCTTGAGGGTCTGCACGTTGTTCTCGACGATCTCGTTCGATCCCGGAAAGGTGTCCGCGATCACGATGGGCGCGTCCGTCACCTGGAGCATCAGCAGGGCGGGCGAGTCCGCGCGCCCCTGCGCCAGGCGCATGACGGTGTCCAGGGTCGCGGGGAAGACGAGGAAGCACTCGGAGGCGCCGCTCCTCCCCGAGTTGACCTCGGGCGGCAGGTCCGGCTCGTCCCAGGAGTCGACCCACACCGCGCCGTTGGCCAGATGGCGCAGCGCGCGGACCGCGAGGAACCGCGACGCGGCGGGCGTCACCGACACGTTCACGACGAGCTCCGGGTGGAGCTCGCGCAGCCAGTGGATCCACCACGGCACGAGCGCCGCGCTGATGGAGCCCGTGATGTGGACGTGCAGCTCCGCGCCCTCGTACTTCTCCACGTTCACCGGGCGGCTCCGGCCGCGCGGGCGGCGGTGCCGAGGGGGATCCACTCGGAGGTGAGGATCGGCTTCATGCGGTGCTCCACCGGCGCGCTGGGGAACACGTTCATCAGCAGGAACTGGAGGGCCTGCGCGTCGTCGGCCGCCGCGGCCCGGCTCGCCGCGAGCACCAGGTCGTACGGCAGGCTCCGGGTGACCCAGGCGAAGTCGGCCTGGTTCGCGCTCATGACGGACAGCTGCTGCATGGCGTCGAACAGCGCCTTGGGGCCGCGGCTGCGCGGGTTGTACAGCACCTGCGTCCACCCGTGCGGCACGACGGGCGTCACGTCCCGCCACGGCGTCGGGCCGTCGCCGGTGGTCTCGCGCACCAGCAGATGTACGTTCTGCACGCCTGGGTTGGGCGCGAAGAACCGCCAGCCGGGGATGGGCCAGCCGCCCGTGAACTTGCGCAGGTCCTGGTTGTAGGAGTCGGGGGTGTTCTGCAGGACGGTCGCGACCAGGTGTGCCGCGAGCGCTCCGACGGCGACGGTGGCCGCCCCGCCCTTGATCCGGTCAGCAAGCATCCATGAACCTTCTGATAGCGCCTTCGACCTTCTCGGCGTGCTCCTGGTACCCGATGATCGACCGGTGCGCCGAGCCGTGCACCACCTCGAACTTCGCCCCGAGCTTCTCGGCGAGCACCGCCTGCTGCTCGGCGAACTCGTCCGAGGCGACGACCAGCACCGACTCGACCGCGCCGAGGCGGGAGACGGCGTCCTCGGTCCGTATGCCCCGGTACTCGCGCACCGAGTTGACGATGTTCCTCGGCGAGAACACGAACTGCACGTGGCTGTACTGGGTGTCCGGCGTGTAACCCGCCTGCCGCTCCACGGCGTTGGGCGCCCATTCGTAGATGCCGGTGACGGCGGCCACCAGCGTGTAGAGCTGCGCCTGGAGGAACTTGCCGAGCCGTCTGCGGTCCGTGCGGTCCTCGTCCAGGAGCACCGGGTCGGTGCCGTCCACGACGACCAGCTTGTCCACACGGTCGGCGAAGCGCCGGTCCCCCACGTAGGAGGCCGCGCTCAGCGAACCGATCGAGTGCGTGACCACCACGACCTCGCCCTCCGCCCCGACCTCGTCGAGCACCGCGGCGAGGAGGTCCCCGCTCGCCGCGCGCGAGGTCGTGAGGCCGTATCCGGGCCGGTGGTAGCGGATGACCGTGTGGTGGCGCGCCAGGCTCCGCGCGACCCACTCCCAGGATTCGAGGGACTGTCCGAGGCCGCACTCCAGGACGACGGTCGCGCGCGGGGCGGTCCCGTCGGCGGGGCGGTCCACCCGGTACTCGACGTCGCCGTCCGCGTACGCCAGCCGCGCGGCGCCCTTGGGGCCGAGCCGCCGCTGCTCGGCGATCTGCCGCTTCTCGCGGGCGATCAGCGCGCTCGCGAGGGTGACGCCGCCGGCGATGCCGACCACGGTCTTCTCGAACGTCCGGGACGCGCCACGGGTGTCCAGGACGTAGCCGACGGCTCCGTGGGAGCCGAAGAACCCCCAGACGAAGCGCGGCAGTTCCATGGCCGTCGCCACGCCCACGTGGAAGGCCTTGACGGCCGTGAGCGCGTGGGAGGCCTGCTTGCGCGGCAGCAGGTAGACGAGCGGGAAGGACGCCTCCCACACGACCGTGCCGACGGTCAGGGCGCGGCACAGCCGCGGGTACCTGCGCAGGACGGCCGCGGCCGGGCCCCGGCCGTACGCCTCCGTCTGCAGGACCTCCAGCAGGGCGTCGCCCTGTACCCAGCTGCTGCCGAAGGCCTTGGCGATGCCGGAGACCGCATAGCTCAGCCCGGCCTGGAAGTTGACGGCGCGCAGGAAGAGGTCGTCGGAGACCCGCCGGTCCGGGATCAGCGCCGTCAGGGCGCGGTACTGCGTGATGACCGCCGTCATCTGGTCGGCGCCGTCGCGGCCGTACGGGGTGCGGATCTCGCTCAGCCGGTTGCACGTCCCGATGACCGTCGCGGCGGCGATCTGCGCCGTGCGGTTGCCGCGCGCGAGCAGCAGCCCGGCCGACGCGGCGAGGGTCACTCCCGCGAGCACCCGGGGGGTGCGCGGATGGTCGAGTACGCGCCCGATCCGGTTCCTCAGGCTGCCTTCCGGATACTGCTGGGCCGAGGTTCCCCGGAGATAGCCGTCCTCTTCGAATTCCTCACGGAGAAACAAGGTCTCCGCGGCCGCGAGGGTCTGGCCTATCGCAATCGGCAGGAATACGCGATCCGCCGCCTCTTGGGCGGTATTCCCGTTCCCCTGGACGGTAGTCGCGTTCGGGGCGCGCCGCCCCCACCGCTTCCATTTCACCGGATTCTTCGTCTCCCCCGTCGCAGGCCTGGCCGCCGAATCGAGCACCGCAGGAACCGTGTGCCGGAGAAGCCCGGCCATTCGGGCTTCTCCGGCAACGGGTCAGTCCTTACCTCAGCAGACGAGGCATATCGTGCTGCCCTGGATCACGAACTGAGCAGCGGTGGGCGTGGCCGGCGTGGCCATGGCGGGCGTCTCGCAGTCGGCGTGGAAGCCCGGCGCCGCACCGCTGAGAACGGTGTTCGCGAATTCCTGGGCAGCCAGCGCCTCGGGGCGGATGGCGGAATCCGGTCGCGTCACAGTCGATTCAGATCGCACTTCACTAACCTTTCGTCGGTGGTCATGCGAGCGAATGGTCTCGGCGTGCCGAACGTTGCCACCCCCGTCGCCCGCTCTGAGTGAACGTGCTGCACAACGTCTGCAACTCGACGTTGCGGACCGACCTTAAACAGGGCCCCAAGAGCACGTCAAGCACAGTTAATGCTTCAAGCACCGTGCGCAACAGGGAACTTGGCACGTCACAGAGGTGACAGCTATTTCCAGCCATAACGGAGAAGGCCTTCCGCGAGAAGGCCCCGCCCGGCCGCCGAGAAGGCCCCGCCCGGCCGCCGCGAGACCCCGCCCGGCCACCGGCGCGAGCGGAAGGTCACCGATCCGCGCACGCCCTCGCTTCCCGGGCCCGTACGCAGGACACTTGTGAAGTGCAGGCAACTGTTGCTCTCGGAGGGGGAACCCATATGCGGGACAGCCATCGGGCCGAGGCCGAGCGGCTGTTGGCACGGGCCGTGGAGGAGGAGGTCCGACGTTCGGGCGGGCGCGTCGACGGCGGCGTACTGCTCTCGCGGGCGCGCGGCGCCCTGGACGCCATGGCGCAGACGGCCGACGAGGAGTACGGCGCGTACACCCGGGCGCTCGACGAGGCACAGGCGGGTCAGCTCACTTTCGGACAGCGCTACGCACGCGAGGGCGCGGGAACTCCCCTGCTGGTGGCGGTGGTCGCGGCGGTCGCCGCCGGCATCTCCGACCTGTCGTTCGGCACGAGCACCGGCACCGCCCTGGGCACCGGCGCGATCGTCGCCGTGGCCGGCGCGGCGGCCACCGTCGTGAAGGTGACGGCCTCTCACGTACCGGCCGCGAGCCGTCGCGCAGGGGCGCTCAGCCAGCCGGGCGGGCCCGAGCAGCTGCGACTGCAGTGGCTGACGGCGCTCGAAGTGCGCGGCATCCGGCCCTTCCTCGACCAGCAGCGCCTGCTCGCCGCCTCGACCGGCACACGGACGGCGAAGAAGGCCGCGCCGCAGCTGCGCGGCACCGACAAGAGCGCGGCGGCGCGGCGGCGCTCCGTGCTGGAGCAGTCCTTCGCCCAACTCCCGGAGAACACGGGTCCGTTCGCGGGCCGCAGGGCCGAGCTCGGACGGATCGCGCAGTGGGTGCACGCGGCGCGCGCCAGCACCGACACCCGCCCCACGGTCGTCGTCCTGCACGGCGTGCCCGGCTCGGGCCGTACCTCGCTCGCGGTGCGGGCCGCGCGGGACCTGCGCGACCAGTTCCGCGGCGCCTGCGTGGTGGACCTGCGCGGCGACGCCCCGCAGGAGAGCCCGCTGTCCACGCGCGACGCCCTGCTGCATCTGCTGAATCGGTTGGGCGCCCCGCGCGAGCAACTGCTCTTCCGGGAGCGCTCCTCGCAGGAGCAGCAGGTCAAGCGGCTCAGCGAGCTGTACAACCAGTACCTGACGGGCCTCGCCGTGACGATCGTGCTCGACGACGCCAGCGACGCCGAGCAGGTCCGCGCGCTGATCCCCGAGCGCTCCGACAGCCTCGTCGTCGTCACCACCCGCGAGCCCCTCGCACTGCCCGCGGACCTTCCTGCCTGGGTGCATCTGCTGCCGGTCGAGGCGCTGGACGAGGCGGGCGCGGAGGAACTGCTGCGCGAGAGCGCCGAGGACCTCTCCGGGCCCTACGACGCCGAATCGGCGGACGCCGTACGGCAGTTGTGCGGCGGTCTGCCGCTGGCGCTGCGCGCCGCGGGCTCCTCGCTCGGTCCGCGCACGCCGCGGCAGCTGGCCTCCGACCTGTCCGCCTACGGCCCCGCCGACAAGGTCGCCCCCGTCGAGCGCGTCCTGTGGCTGCGCTACACCGACCAGTCCGAGCAGGCCCGGCGGCTGCTGCGGCGGCTCGCGCTGGCCGGGCGCGCCTCACTGGGCGCGGCGGCCGCCGCCGCGCTGCTCGCCACCGACGAGCAGGAGGCGGCCCGCCAGCTGTCCGCGCTCTCCCGCGCGGGCCTGGTCGACGAGCTGCGGGGCGGCCGCCACCGGCTGCACGACCTCGTGCGGTCCTTCGCCCAGGCCCGGCTCCTGGACGAGGAGGAGCCCGCCGAGCGGACCGCGGCGCAGGAGCGGCTCATCGCCAGCTACGGCGAGCTGGCCGACACGGTGATCCGGCTGGTCGACGGCAAGACGTCCACGCGCGCCGACCAGTTCGGGCCGCACGGCTTCGCCTCCCTGGACGCGGCGCTGCGCTGGCTGGACGACGAGTCGACGTTCATCACGGCCGCCCTGCGCAACGCCGAGGGCGTCGACCAGCAGGCCGTGCTCAACCTCCTGGGCGCGCTGTGCGACTACTGCCTGCTGCGCGGCGACCTCTACCGCCTGGGCGAGATCAACGAACTGACGCAGGCCATCGACCAGGGCCTGCTCGGCCGCAGCGTGCAGTGGCGCACCGGCATCGCGGCCCGCCAGCTCGGCGAGCTCGACCAGTCGCGCACGACGCTGAACTCGGTGGTCGACCTGTACTTCGAGGCCCACCAGGACGCGGCCGCCGCCCGCGCGCTCGGCTCGCTGGGCATCACGCTGCACCACCAGGGCAATCTGACGGAGGCGGCGGCCCGGCTCACCGAGGCGCTCGACCTCCAGGCCGCCGACGAGCTCGCGGGCGACCGCGCCTGGACGCTGCACGCGCTCGCGGCTGTCGAGCGCGACCGCGCCCATCTCGCGCATGCCCTGGAGATGCTGAACACGGCGCTGGAGCTGCACCGCCGCAGCGGCTCGGTGCACGGCGAGGCGTGGACGCACTTCCAGCTCGGCCAGCTCTGTCTGCGCCGGGGGGACGTGCCGCGCGCGGAGGCCGAGCTGCGCGAGGCCCTCGACCTGTACGGCCGCACCCGCGACCCGCGCGGCGAGGCCTGGGCGATGACGCAGCTGGCGCGGGCGAGGCTGGTGGACGGCGACCCGTCGCCCGCCGTCGACGGTCTGCGCCAGGCGGTGTCCCGGCACCGCGACAACGAGGACGCGCGCGGCGAGGCCTGGTCCCTGTACTACCTCGGGCAGGCCCTGGAGGAGACCGGCAGCCTCGACCAGGCGGTGCGGGAGCTGGAGCGGGCGCGGACGATGTTCTCGCGGATGCGGGACGTGTACGGCCTGGCGTGCGCGCGCCACCACTCGGCGCGCGTGACCCGCGACCAGCGCGCCGCCCAGACGGGCTCGCTGCGCAACTCCGGCTTCGCCCGCCAGCTCCTGGTGGACGCCCGCGCGGACTTCCAGCGCATCGGCGTCGCGCACGGCGAGGCCTGGACGTGCCTGGAGCTGGTGGTCGTGGACGCCGGCAACACCCGCGCGCAGCAGGCGCTCACCCTGTGCGACGAGGCCATCGCCCTGTTCGCCTCGTACGGCGACCGGCGCGGCGGCGACTGGGCCCGCTTCCTGCGCTGCACGCTGCTGCCGTACGCGTCCCCCGGCGGCTGGGAGATCGGCACGGCGGTGGCCCAGGAGGAGTTGGCCCAGCTGGACCGCGAGGACCACCCGACCCGCGACGGCAAGCTCGCCGACTACGTCCAGGCGTACGCGCTCGTCCTGGAGCGCGGCGCGGACCTGGAGGCGGGCTGGCAGGCCTGGCGCCTCGGCATGGTGCCGAACCGGCACGCGCGGGAGGTGATGGGGGTGGAGGTGCCCCAGCCCCGCTGAGGGCACGGCGGCACCCGGGCCCGGGCCGCACACGGGGACGCCAGGGTGAGGGCTCGATCCCGCTCACGGGCGGGAGGCCCCTTGCCCTGGCGCCGGAGGACGGCCCCGAGGCCGCTACTTCTCGCCGGTGCGCTCGTCCGCCGCGCGGTCGGCGTCGCCGCCGGCCGTCGCGCCGACCGGCTCCTTCTCCTTGAAGTCGACCTTGCCCATGTGGCGGTTCATCGACTTCATCAGGCCCCAGACGGCCAGGGCCATCACCGCGAAGACGATGAAGCCCAGAACGCCGGGAGTCACCTTGTCGTCGTCGACCTCCTTGGCAAGAGGGACGAGATGCGTCATTGCCAGATGTACGTTCACGCTAGGCATTGTCGCGGATGCCCGCAAAGAGGTCGTCCTCGGGGAGGGAAGTATCGACGAGCGACTTCGCGAGCTCGTACTCCTCCGTGGGCCAGACCTCCTTCTGGAGCTCCATCGGCACCCGGAACCAGCCGCCCTCGGGGTCGATCTGCGTGGCGTGCGCGATCAGCGCCTTGTCACGGATCTCGTAGAAGTCGGCGCACGGGACGTGCGTGGTCAGCGTGCGCTCGACGCGCTCGAACTCGTCCCAGCGCTTGAGCCAGTCCCCGTACGGCGACTCCATGCCGCGCTCGATCATGGCGTGGTGCAGCGCCTCGGTGCGCGGCCGGTTGAAGCCCTGGTTGTAGTAGAGCTTCTGCGGCTGGAAGACCGGGCCGAACTCGCTCTCGGGGTACTTCTCCGCGTCCGCCGCGCCCTCGAAGGCCACCATCGTGATCTTGTGGGTCATGATGTGGTCGGGGTGCGGGTATCCGCCGTTCTCGTCGTAGGTCGTGATGACCTGCGGGCGGAACGAACGGATCTGGCGGACGAGCTCACCGGCCGCCTTGTCGACGTCCTCCAGGGCGAAGCAGCCCTCCGGCAGCGGCGGCAGCGGGTCGCCCTCGGGCAGCCCGGAGTCGACGAAGCCCAGCCACTCCTGCTTGACGCCGAGGATCTCGCGCGCCTCGTCCATCTCCTTCTTGCGCACCTCGTGGATGTGCTCCTGGATGTACGTGTCGCCCTGGAGCTTGGGGTTGAGGATGTCGCCGCGCTCCCCGCCCGTGCAGGTCACGACGAGGACGTCCACCCCCTCGGACACGTACTTGGCCATGGTGGCCGCGCCCTTGCTCGACTCGTCGTCGGGGTGGGCGTGAACGGCCATCAGTCGCAGCTGCTCAGTCAAGACTCGATCCTCGGTAATCGGGCGCCCCTGTGTGCATTGGCGCTTTCGGCGGCTTCTATAGTGACGGAACCGGGGGGCGGAAAATTCCGGCATCCCCTGTTCCTGGAGGACGATCATGGCGGCGGTGGGCTCGAAGCTCCCCGAGGGACGGCCCGGCGGGATTCCCGAGGGGCGGTACGGCCGCGCACGCTCGGCCGACGCGGCCGCCGACCGCAAGCTGAAGATCGTCGGCTCCGTGCTCGGCGTGCTCCTGCTGGGCCTCGTCGGCTGGTTCGGCTACGACTACATCAACGGTACGAAACTGAGCGCCGAGGTCATCAAGTTCGACGTCGTCTCGGACAGCGCCGTCGAGGCGCACCTCGAAGTGCGCAAGGACGCCGACGCCAAGGGCTACTGCACCCTGCGGTCGCAGGCCGAGTCCGGCGCCGAGGTCGGCCGGGCGGACTTCCGGTTCGACCAGTCCACGGGCCGTATCGACAAGGTCGTCACGCTGCGTACGAAGGAGAGGGCCACCAGCATCGAGCTGCTGGGCTGTCACTCGGACTGACCGCCCTCGTGGTGGCTTTACCGCGCTCACCTGCGTTGACGCAAATCTGATGGCTTATGTCCTCCCCCTTCTCCGCCTGAATTGTTAGGCTCGTGGTTTCGCCCACCCGTGAGGGAACATCCTTCTGGGTAGGGCGATGCTTTGTATTCCCAGTACCTACGAGGAGCACCTGTGACCCAGACCAGCGAGAACGTCACCTGGCTGACCCAGGAGGCGTACAACAAGCTCAAGGACGAGCTTGAGTACCTGTCTGGTCCCGCGCGCACCGAGATCGCAGCGAAGATCGCGGCCGCGCGTGAGGAGGGCGACCTGCGCGAGAACGGCGGGTACCACGCGGCCAAGGAGGAGCAGGGCAAGCAGGAGCTCCGCGTCCGCCAGCTCACCCAGCTCCTGGAGACCGCCCGGGTCGGCGAGGCGCCCGCCGACGACGGCATCGTGGAGCCCGGCATGGTCGTCACCATCGCCTTCGACGGCGACGAGGACGACACCACGACGTTCCTGCTCGCCTCTCGTGAGTACGCGAGCGACGACATCGAGACGTATTCACCGCAGTCCCCGCTGGGCACCGGCGTGAACGGCAAGAAGATCGGCGAGAACGCGGAGTACGAGCTGCCGAACGGCAAGTTCGCCTCCGTCAAGATCCTCGAGGCCAAGCCGTACCAGGGCTGAGCCCTCACACCGCTTCGGCGACGAGGCCCCCGGCACACCGTGCCGGGGGCCTCGTCGCGTCTCAGGCCGTGGCCGAGCGGTACGTGCGGACGGCGAGGGTGCGGAACACCACGATGATCAGCACGGACCAGATCAGCGAGGCCCAGACCGGGTGCTCCATCGGCCAGGCGCCGGTCACCGACTTCGGGACTCCCTCGATCGTGTTGCCGAACAGCTCGCGGGCCGCCGCCACCGTGGCGCTGAAGGGGTTCCATTCGGCGACGTACTGGAGGAACTTCGGCATGCCGTCGACCGGGACGAACGCGTTCGAGATGAAAGTCAGCGGGAACAGCCAGATCAGGCCGCCCGAGGTCGCCGCCTCCGGGGTGCGCACGGACAGGCCGATCAGCGCGCCGATCCAGGTGAACGCGTAGCCGAGCAGGAGGAGCAGGGCGAAGCCGGCCAGCACCTTGCCCATGTTCTCGTGGGCGCGCCAGCCGACGAGCAGGGCCACCACGGCCAGCACGGCGAGCGTCACGGCCGTCTGCACCAGGTCGGCGATGGTGCGGCCGGTCAGGACCGCACCGCGTGCCATGGGCAGCGAGCGGAAGCGGTCGATGAGGCCCTTGTGCATGTCGTCGGCGATGCCGGCGCCCGCGCCGGCGGTCGCGAAGGTGACGGTCTGCGCGAAGATGCCCGCCATCAGGAATTCCTTGTAGGCGCTCGCGCTGCCCGAGGGCGCCCCCGGGATGTTGATGGAGCCGCCGAAGACGTACGTGAACAGGACCACGAACATCACCGGCTGGATGATCCCGAAGAGGATCATCTCGGGGATCCTGGTCATCCTGATGAGGTTGCGCTTGGCGACGACCAGGGAGTCCCTGACGGACTGGCCGATGCCGCCGGCGGGCCTGGCGCCCGCCGTGCGGACGGCGTCGGAGACGGTGCTCACTTGTCGGCCTCCTTCGTGCGCTCCTGCCGCGGCGCGGCGTCCGCGTCCTCCTCCTGGCCCTCGTCCGCCTGCTCGGCGACATGGCCGGTGAGGGAGATGAACACGTCGTCGAGGGTGGGGCGGCGCAGGCCGATGTCGTCGATCTCGATGCCGCGGGCGTCCAGCTCGCGGATGACCTCGGCGAGCAGCTTGGCGCCGCCGGTGACGGGCACCGTCAGCTTGCGGGTGTGCTCGGCGACGGCGACCTCGCCCTTGCCGAAGCCGCGCAGCACCTCGGAGGCGGCGGGGATGCGGTCGCGGTCGTGCACGACGACCTCGACGCGCTCGCCGCCGGTCTGGGCCTTGAGCTGGTCGGAGGTGCCGCGGGCGATGACGCGGCCGTGGTCGACGACGCAGATGTCGTGCGCCAGGTGGTCGGCCTCTTCGAGGTACTGGGTGGTGAGGAGCAGGGTGGTGCCGCCCGAGACGAGCTCCTGGATGACCTCCCACAGCGCCTGGCGGTTGCGCGGGTCGAGGCCGGTGGTCGGCTCGTCCATGAACATCACGGGCGGGGAGACGACGAGGGCGGCCGCGAGGTCGAGGCGGCGGCGCATGCCTCCCGAGTACGTCTTGGAGGGGCGGTCCGCGGCGTCGGCGAGGTTGAACCGGTCGAGCAGCTCGCCCGCCCTGACCTTCGCCTCCTTGGCCTTCATCTGGTAGAGCTGGCCGACCATCTGGAGGTTCTCACGGCCCGTCAGATACTCGTCCACGGCGGCGAACTGGCCGGAGAGGCCGATCGAGCGCCGCACCTCGTTCGGCTGCTTGAGCACGTCGATGCCCGCGACGACCGCCTTGCCGCTGTCCGGGGTGAGGAGCGTCGTCAGGCAGCGGACCGCGGTGGTCTTCCCGGCGCCGTTCGGCCCGAGGAGGCCGAGGACGGTGCCTTCCGGGACGTCCAGATCGACGCCGTCCAGAGCCCTTACGTCGCCGAAGGTCTTCACCAGACCTTCGGCGTAGATGGCGCCTGGCATGTGGGTTCTCCCCGTGTTTTGGGTGACTTTCTGGGCAAAAGCTTAGATTTGCCGGACATCGCACGCCCGGCGACCGGTGACATGCGACACACCATAACGCGATACATCGCGTCGGCTCACCCACTTTTCCCAAGGTTTTTTCGGGGTGCTCGGAAACGATCGGATGTGAGCGCCCGCGCCCGCTCCGGGGCGGTCGGCGACCGCGACGGGCGCCGCGCGTCAGCCGATGACGGTGTAGCCCGCGCTCCGCAGGGCCGCGCTGACCTCGACGCAGTGTGCGGGACCCTTCGTCTCCAGGTGCAGCTCGACCTCCGCCTCCGCGATCCCCAGCCGCGGGTCGGTGCGCACGTGGCTCACGTCGAGGACGTTGGCGTCGACCGTCGTGAGCACCCCGAGCAGCGTGGCCAGCGCCCCGGGGCGGTCCGTCAGGCGCAGCCGCAGCGAGAGGTAGCGGCCCGCCGCCGCCATGCCGTGCCGCAGGATCCGCTGGATCAGGAGCGGGTCCACGTTGCCGCCGGACAGCAGCGCCACGACCGGGCCCTCGAACGCCCGCGGATCGCCCAGCAGCGCCGCGACCGGGCTCGCGCCCGCGGGCTCGACGACCATCTTGGCCCGCTCCAGGCAGAGCAGCAGCGCGCTGGACAGCTCGTCCTCGGAGACCGTGACGACGTCGTCGACCAGCTCACGGACGAGCTGAAACGGTACGTCTCCGGGGCGGCCGACCTTGATGCCGTCGGCCATCGTCGCGGGGTCCACGACCGACACCGGGTGCCCGGCGGCCAGCGAGGGCGGGTAAGCCGCGGCGCCCGCCGCCTGCACGCCCACCACCCGCACGTCCGGGCGCAGCGCCTTGACCGCGACCGCGATGCCCGCCGCGAGGCCGCCGCCCCCGACGCCCACGACCAGGGTCCGCGCCTCCGGGCACTGCTCCAGGATCTCCAGGCCGACGGTGCCCTGGCCCGCGATGATGTCGGGGTGGTCGAAGGGGTGGATGAAGACCGCGCCCGTCTCGCGCGCGTACTCCTGGGCGGCGGCCAGCGTCTCGTCGACGACCTGGCCGTGCAGCCTCACCTGTGCGCCGTAGTCACGCGTCGCCGCGACCTTCGGCAGCGGCGCCCCGGCCGGCATGAACACCGTCGAGCGCACGCCGAGCAGCGCGGAGGCCAGCGCCACGCCCTGCGCGTGGTTGCCCGCGCTGGCGGCCACCACACCGGCCGCGCGCTCCTCGGGGAGCAGGCCCGCGATCCGCACGTACGCGCCGCGCAGCTTGAAGGAGCCGGTCCGCTGGAGGTTCTCGCACTTCAGGTGCACCGGCCCGCCGACCAGCTGCGACAGGTGCCTGCTGCCCTCCATCGCCGTCATCCTGGCCACTCCGGAGAGAATCTTCTGCGCGCCCCGCACGTCGTCGAGGGTCACCGCCGGCAAGGAGTCACGCGTGGGGTAGCTCATGACGGCAGTCTCGCAGCCGCCGCCGGAGTCCTCAGGGGATGCCCAAGGGACGAGACCGTTCTCCCCGTAGGTTTGCGCAGCGCAGGTACGGTCCGCGCCCGGTCCGCGTACCCTGTCCCCCAATCCATTGCCCTCGCATGAAGTGAGCCCCCGGCCATGCCCACAACTCCGGACATGACGACCGCCAGTGAACCCGGCCTTCTCGACAGCCTGCAGCACCAGGTGGCGGTGTTCGCCCGCCGCGCGGAACAGACCCGCCTCGGCGGCGTAGGCCAGGTCCGCAACTCCATGGACCGCGCCGCATATCTGCTGCTCAACCGCCTCGACAAGGAAGGGCCGATGGGCGTCAAGGCGCTCGCGGCGAGCATGGGCATCGACTCCTCGACAGTCACCCGGCAGGTCGCCCCGCTGGTCGACACAGGGCTCGTCAAACGCACCTCGCACCCCGAGGACGGCCGTGCCGTGGTGCTCCAGCTCTCGCCGCGCGGCCAGGCCAGGCTCGACGAGGTGCGCTCCTCGCGCCGCGAGCTGATGGCCGAGTTGACGCAGGACTGGGCCCCCGAGGAGCGCGAGAGCTTCTGTGCGCTCCTCACACGCTTCAATTCCGCCCTCTCGGCACGGCAGACGTCGCAGACGGCGCCCGGTGGAGAGGTTTCGGCCACTCCGGAGTCTTGACCCCGGCCCCGCGTCTGGCCTCATATGAGACCGGGATCCCCCTTCCTTCCGGCCGGGAGGCACGGTGCGAGAACGGCAGGCGCTCCAGAGCGCCCGCCGTGCCCGGGAGTTCGAGGCATTCGTCGCGGGCGCGGCAGGGCGGCTCCTCCATGCCACCACGCTGCTCACCGCCGAGCCGCCGGACGACAACCCCCGCGCGCGTGGGTTGCTGACGGCGGCGCTCGCGCACACGTACGCGACGTGGGACCGGCTGCGCGGCGAGGACCCCTACGACCGCGCCCGCCAGCAGGTCGCCGTCCGCTTCGCGCGGGCCGCCTGGCGCCACCGCCGCGGCCACGGCGGCGTCCTGGCCCGGCTCAGCCCCCAGGAGCGGCTGATTCTGGTGCTGCGGATGTACGAGGGCGTGGCCGAGGAGCAGACGGCCGCGCTGCTCGGCCTGCCGGCCGAACGGGTCTCCGCGATCTGCGCCCGCGCCATGGCGACGGCCCTGCACCCGCCGCGCGGCCCCGCGCCGGCCCGCGCGCTGAGCGGGGCGGCGCCCTCGTGAGTCAGTACGAGCGCAAGGAGAGCGCGGTGCGCCGCCTGCTGGAGGGCACCTCGCCCGCGGTGCCGCCCGAGCTCTTCGACGACGCGGTGCGCCGGGGCGGGCGGATGCTGCGGCGCCGCACGGCCGTGCGGCGCCTGTGCTGGACCCTGCTGTTCACGGCCGCGGTGGCGTTCATCGTGTGGGCGTCGATCACCCGGCCGTGGGTGGAGCCGCCGTCCGACACGACCCCACCCCTCACCCGCTGGTAGCGGCTAGCCCAGCGCCTGCTGCAGGTCGGCGACGAGGTCGTCCGCAGACTCGATGCCGACCGACAGGCGCACCAGGTCCGCCGGCACCTCGAGGGCCGAGCCCGCGACCGAGGCGTGCGTCATGCGGCCCGGGTGCTCGATCAGCGACTCGACGCCGCCCAGCGACTCGCCCAGGGTGAACAGCTTGGCGCGGTTGCAGACCTCGACGGCCGCCTCCTCGCCGCCCTCGACCTGGAACGACACCATGCCGCCGAACGCCCGCATCTGCTTGGCGGCGATCTCGTGACCCGGGTGCTCCGGAAGGCCCGGGTAGAGCACGCGCGTCACGCGCGCGTGCCGGGTCAGCATCTCGGTGACCTTGCCGGCGTTCTCGCTGTGCCGGTCCATGCGGACCGCGAGGGTCTTGATGCCGCGCAGCACCAGCCAGGAGTCGAAGGGCCCGGCGACGGCGCCCATCGCGTTCTGGTGGTACGCCAGCTCCTCGCCGAGGGCGTCGTCGTTGACGACGAGCGCGCCGCCGACGACGTCGGAGTGGCCGCCCATGTACTTCGTCATGGAGTGCACGACGATGTCCGCGCCGAGCGCGAGCGGCTGCTGGAGGTAGGGGCTGGCGAAGGTGTTGTCGACGACGAGGCGCGCGCCGGCCTCGCGGGCGATCTGCGCGACGGCGGCGATGTCGGTGATGCCGAGCAGCGGGTTGGAGGGGGTCTCCACCCAGATCACCTTGGTGCGGTCGGTCAGCGCGGCCCGCACCGACTCCGGGTCGGAGGTGTCGGCGACCGACCACTCCACGCCCCACCGCGAGACGACCTTGGCGAACAGCCGGAACGTGCCGCCGTACGCGTCGTTCGGGATGACCACGTGGTCGCCGGGGGCGAGCAGCGTACGGAGAAGGCAGTCCTCGGCGGCGAGGCCGGAGGCGAAGGCCAGGCCGCGGCGGCCGCCCTCCAGCGCGGCCAGGTTCTCCTCCAGGGCGGTCCTGGTCGGGTTGGCGCTGCGGCTGTACTCATAGCCGCCGCGCAGTCCGCCGACACCGTCCTGCTTGTAGGTCGAGACCTGGTAGATGGGCGGGACGACGGCGCCGGTGAGGGGGTCGGCGGTGTTTCCGGCGTGGATCGCCACGGTCTCGAAATTCTGCGTGCTGTGCGAGTCACTCATGCGGCCTGAGCGTAGTGCGCGCGCGGGGGCTTCCGCCGGGTCGGTACGGGTACGTCCCGGCAGGTTGGCCAATTGTCGGACGCGTCTGGTTCGCTTGTGTCATGGAGATTCTCTGGTTCCTGTTCGCGGTGATCATGATCGGTGCGGTCCTGGGGCCCGTACTGCTGCGCAGGCGCGGGGGGATCCGGCAGGTCGCGCCGGGCTCCCCGGACGCCGCGGACCCGGCGGACTACGGCTTCCTGCGCCAGGAGGAGCTGGACATCCGCATGCCCGGACCGGACGCCGATCTCCTCGAAGTGCTCGACCTGGTGCAGCGCACCCAGGAGTGGAAGGCCGCCTCCCAGCTCCTCGCGGGCACGGAGACCCACGGCGAGCTGCGCTGGCAGCGCGTGCAGGCCTTCGCGGGCGCGGCCTCGCTGGAGCTGGCGCGGCGGCCCGGCGGCGTCGGCGAGGGCCCCGGCGGGCAGTGGCTGCGGGTGTGGCGTGCCGAGGCGCCCAAGGACGCGGGCGGTGCCGCGGTGCACGCGGAGTTCCTCGTCCAGCAGGCGTGGCGCACCTCCACGCAGGGCACGGACGAGTTCCGGATCATCCTGGAGGAGGCCAAGGAGGCGTGCGCGCAGGCCGCGCTGCTCGCCCCCGGCGACCCGGTGCCGTACATCATCGAGCTCTCCATCGGGCGCGGACTGGCGTACTCCCGCGAGGAGTTCGAGCAGCTGTGGCTGAAGATCCTGGACCGCGCGCCCGCGCACATGGGGGCGCATCTGGCGGCGCTGCACTACTGGTGCGAGAAGTGGCACGGCTCGCGCGACCTGGCGTACGGCTTCACGGAGGCGGCCGCCGCCCGCGCGCCCCGCGGCTCCCTGCTCGCCGCGCTCCCGCTCTTCGCCGTCCACGAGCACCTGCCCGAGGTCAATCTGGTCCGGGGGTTCTACGAGAGCGAGGTCGTCACCAAGGCCGTCGAGGGCGCGCTGTTCGCGGTGCACTCCGCGCGCGCGGACGACCCGATGCTGGCGCACGTCCGCCATCTCCTGGTCTTCTTCCTGGTCCGCAGCGAGCGCTGGGCGGAGGCCATGAACCAGCTGGTGCACGTCGACGGCCACGTCGGCGCGCTGCCCTGGACCCTGTCCGAGGACCCCGCCGAGGTCTACGCGGTCTACCGCGCCCTGGCGGTCGCGGGGTACGAGGCGAACGGCGGCAGCCCGGCGACGCTCGCGCACTGAGCCCGCCCACGGCCGTCCGTCCGGAATGCCACGCCGCCTGCGTACGTTGACCAGGCATACCCCTGTCACGCACGAGGAGAGACCCACATGATCTTCGGTCGCACGCCTGAGCTCCCCACCCCCGAGCAGGCCCTGAAGGGCCGGGCGACCCCGGAATTCGAGGTCCCCTCGCGCCACACGGTCCTCGGCAACGCCCTGCTGGGCCCCTACCCGGAGGGCCTGGAGGTCGCGGACTTCGCGCTGGGCTGCTTCTGGGGCGCGGAGCGCAAGTTCTGGCAGGCGGACGGCGTCTGGACGACGTACGTCGGCTACCAGGGCGGATTCACCGAGAACCCCTCCTACGAAGAGGTCTGCTCCGGCCTGACCGGCCACACGGAGGCGGTCCGCGTGGTCTTCGACCCGTCGAAGATCACGTACGAGCAGCTCCTGAAGCTCTTCTGGGAGTCGCACGACCCCACGCAGGGCTTCCGCCAGGGCAACGACGTCGGCACGCAGTACCGCTCGGCGGTCTACACCCACTCCCCCGCGCAGCAGGCCGCCGCCGAGGCGTCCCGCGAGGCCTACCAGAAGGTCCTCACGTCCTCGGGCCACGGCACGATCACCACGACGGTCCTCCCGGCCGACGACCGCACGTTCTGGCCCGCCGAGCCCTACCACCAGCAGTACCTGGACAAGAACCCCGACGGCTACTGCGGCATCGGCGGCACGGGCGTCTCCTGCCCGATCGGGGTGGCACGGGCCGACGGCTGAGCGGGGAGAGCGAGCCCCGCACGACCGGGTACCGCCGGCGGCGCGGTGCCCGGGGCATCGCCGTCGACCTCACCGCCTCGGTCTCCATCCGCCCACCGACCGAGGCGGCTGGCGGATCCGTGTCGCAGTGGCCGGCCGAGGAGTACGGCCTCGCTCTGCCCTCAGCGAATCTGCCGCAAGCCGAGATCTCTGGCGGTGGCCTCCGTCCCCGTCGACAGTGAAGTCACCGCGCGGCAGACGTCGTCGCGGGACTTCGAGGAGGCGCGATGACAGGGCTCGGCAGTGGGTGGGGCGCGGCGGCGCCGCGGGGTGAGGACGGGGAGACCGCTCCGTCGCGGTTCGACGACCATCTCGCCGCGCAGCTGCTCAACCAGCGGATCGTGTTCCTCGGGACACAGGTCGACGAGGTGTCCGCCAACCGCGTGTGCGCGCAGATGCTGTTGCTGTCGGCGGAGGACCCGAAGACGGATATCAGCCTGTACATCAACAGCCCGGGCGGCTCCGTGACCGCCGGGCTCGCCATCTACGACACCATGCGGCTCATCCCGAACGACGTGGCCACCCTCGCCATGGGATTCGCCGCGAGCATGGGGCAGTTCCTGCTGAGCGTGGGCACGCGCGGCAAGCGGTTCGCGCTGCCCAACGCGCGGATCATGATGCACCAGCCGTCGGCCGGCATCGGCGGCACCACCGCCGACATCGCCATCCAGGCGGAGAACCTGGAGTTCACCAAGAAGGCCATCGAGCGGATCACCGCCGAGCACACCGGGCAGAGCCAGGAGACGATCTCGCGCGACGGCGACCGCGACCGCTGGTTCACGGCCGAGCAGGCCAAGGAGTACGGCATGGTCGACCAGGTCGTGGAATCACTGGAGGACGTGCGGCCCGCCGGGTCGAAGCGGCGTATCGGGCTCGGGATCTGAGGGGTTGTCAGCTATGAGTCAGTACACGATTCCCACCGTCGTCGAGCGCACCCCGCAGGGCGAGCGCGCCTACGACATCTACAGCCGGCTGCTGTCCGAGCGCATCATCTTCCTCGGCACCGAGATCGACGACGGCGTCGCCAACGTCGTCATCGCCCAGCTGCTGCACCTGGAGTCCTCCGCCCCGGAGCGCGAGGTCGCCCTCTACATCAACTCGCCCGGCGGCTCCTTCACCTCGCTCATGGCCATCTACGACACCATGAGCTTCGTGACCGCGCCGATCTCCACGTTCTGCGTCGGGCAGGCCGCCTCGACCGCGGCCGTGCTGCTCGCCGGGGGCGACCCGGGACGGCGGTTCGTGCTCGACCACGCGCGCGTGCTCCTCGGCCAGCCCGCGAGCCGCGGCCAGCAGGGCACCGTGTCCGATCTCAGCCTGCAGGCCAAGGAGATGCTCCGGATCCGCTCGCAGGTCGAGGAAGTCCTCGCCCACCACACGCACCACGACGTGGCCACGCTCCGCGCCGACATGGACCGCGACAAGGTCTTCACCGCGCAGGAGGCCGTCGCGTACGGACTCGCGGACCAGGTGCTGAGCAGGCGGGCGGTGCCCGTCGCCGCGTGAGGGCGGCGACGGGCGTCCGCGCTCAGGCGGCCAGGCTCACCTCGCCCTGGTACGACGCCCTGGCGGGCCGTGCGCGGGAGGGGCCGGCCAGCTGCCCCTGCGCCAGGGACAGCAGGTCGGTCAGGCGCAGACCGAGCGCGTGGGCGGCGGCCGCGAGGACCTCGGAGGAGGCCTCCTTGCGGCCGCGCTCCAGCTCGGAGAGGTAGGGCATGGAGATCCGGGCGGCGTCGGCCACGTCCTTGAGCGTGCGCTCCTGGGCGAGGCGCTCGCGGCGCAGGACGTCCCCGACGACGTCCCGCCAGAGCGGTTCCTTGGCCTGCCGGTGCTCCCGGGGGCCGCCGGCCTCCTGGGGGCGAGCGGGGTTCGGCGCCGCCTTGAGCGGGCGCAGGGGAATGACGCGGGCTTCGTTCGGCTCGTGGCTGGTCACTTCCTCAGCCTAGGAGGGGGACGGCCGCCGGCGCAGCGGGCGGCGTTCCGCCGCCCGCGAAATCCTCCGCCGCCCCCGCGAAATCCCCTGCCGTCAGCCCTTCTTCGCGGCCGACCCCACCGACGACGCGTCCCGCCCCCAGCTGGCGAGCAGCCGCAGCGCCTGCGCCGACGCCGATTCCGGCTCCGCGTGGTACATGACCAGTGACTGGTCGCAGTCGTCGGGCAGCCGCAGCGTCTCGTACGACAGCGTCAGGTCGCCCACCAGCGCGTGGCGCATCCGCTTGACGCCGTGGCCCTTCTCCCTCACGTCGTGCGTGGCCCACAGGCTCCTGAACTCCTCGCTCTTCACGGAGAGTTCGCCCACCAGCGAGGACAGCTGCGGGTCGTTGGGATAGCAGCCCGCGTCCATGCGCAGATAGCTGACCATGTCGGACGCCTTCTGCTCCCAGTCCACGAACAGGTCGCGCGAACGCGCGTCGAGGAAGCAGATCCGCGCCCAGTTGCGGTCCTTGGGCGCGAGCTGGGCCCAGTCGCCGAAGAGCGCCGCCGCGAGCGCGTTCCACCCGAGGATGTCCGAGCGGCGGCCGACGACGTAGGCGGGCACGTCGTGGATGGAGTCCAGGAGCTGCTGGAGGGCGGGCCGCATGGGCTGGGGGCGCGCGGACTTCTTCTTCTTGAGGGTCTTCGGCTTGGCGAGGTGGGTGAGGTGGTTGTGCTCGGCGTCGGTCAGGCGCAGGGCGCGCGCGATGGCGTCGAGGACCTCGCCCGAGACGTTGCGGCCGTTGCCCTGTTCGAGACGGGTGTAGTACGCGACGGAGACGCCCGCGAGCTGCGCCAGCTCCTCGCGGCGCAGCCCCGGCACCCTGCGGTGCCGTCCGAAGTTCGGCAGGCCGACGTCCTGCGGCTGGAGCCGGGCCCTGCGGGTGCGCAGGAACTCGCTCAGCTCGGCCCGGCTGTCCAGGGGCGCGCTGTCGGCGCCGGGGCCGTCCTGCCGGGCCCCGGCCGCTGCCTCGGGGTTCTCGTCCATGGTTCCAGTATCAGGGGTCGTACGCCCATGAGCCTGTCCCCGCCAGTGGTAGGCACAGTGGTCGTAGGCAGAGTGGGTGTCTGGGTGGCGTCCCGGTCCGCTGGCAGCCTCGAAGACATGACTCAGCAGATCACCACCGTTTCCGCCTACGCCGCTCCCGCCCCCGAGGCGCCCCTGGAGCGGACCACCGTGCCGCGCCGCGCCGTCGGCGAGACCGACGTCCTGATCGACATCAAGTACGCCGGGATCTGCCACTCCGACATCCACCAGGCCCGCGACGGCTGGGGCAAGGGCATCTACCCGATGGTGCCGGGCCACGAGATCGCCGGTGTCGTCACCGAGGTCGGCGCCGGTGTGACCAAGTTCGCCGTCGGCGACCGCGTCGGCGTCGGCTGCATGGTCGACTCCTGCCGCGAGTGCGAGAACTGCGTCGCGGGCCTGGAGCAGTACTGCCTGAAGGGGAACGTCCCCACCTACAACGGCCGCGGCAAGGACGGCGAGCCGACCTACGGCGGTTACTCCACGCACATCGTCGTGGACGAGGCATTCACCGTCCGCATCCCCGACGGGCTCTCGCTGGACGTGGCCGCGCCGCTGCTGTGCGCCGGCATCACCACGTACTCCCCGCTCGCGCACTGGAACGCGGGCCCCGGCAAGAAGGTCGCGATCGTCGGCCTCGGCGGGCTCGGCCACATGGCCGTCAAGATCGCGCACGCCATGGGCGCCGAGGTGACCGTCCTGTCGCAGACCCTGCGCAAGAAGGCCGACGGCCTGCAGCTGGGCGCCGACCACTACTACGCCACCAGCGACGAGGCCACCTTCGAGGCGCTCGCCGGCAGCTTCGACCTGATCGTCTCGACGGTCTCGGCGCCGCTGCCCCTGGACAAGTACCTGGGCCTGCTGCGCACCGACGGCGCCTTCGTGAACGTCGGCGCGCCCGAGGAGCCGGTCTCGCTGAACCTCTTCTCCGTGATCGGCGGCCGCAAGACCCTCGCGGGCTCCGGCATCGGCGGCATCCGCGAGACCCAGGAGATGCTGGACTTCTGCGCGGAGCACGGGCTCGGCGCGGAGATCGAGCTGATCGACGCCGACCGGATCAACGAGGCGTACGAGCGGGTCCTGGCCAGCGACGTCCGCTACCGGTTCGTGATCGACACCTCGACGATCTGAGGCCTCGCGCGGCGGCGTGTGGCCTGATCCCGACTGGGTCGCAGGGCCTAGTCCGCATTGCTCAGCACGAGGGACCCCGTGACCGATACGGCACCCGGACGTCCGCGCCTAACGTTGTCCATGTCACCTCAGGACAACGGTAGTTCGGACATATCAGGAGGTCGCACGATGTCCATCGAGCTGAACCACACGATCGTCGTCGCCAAGGACAGCAAGGCGTCCGCGCAGTTCCTCGCGGACATCCTGGGGCTCGAAGTGGGCCCGCAGTACGGCCCCTTCAGCCCGGTGGAGATCCCCAACGGCGTGACCCTCGACTACTACGAGAGCGACGGCGCCCCGATCGCGGCGCAGCACTACGCCTTCCTCGTCTCGGAGGACGACTTCGACGCGATCTTCGGGCGCATCAAGGAGCGGAACCTGACCTACTGGGCGGACCCGTACCACCGGCGCGTCAACGAGATCAACACGAACGACGGCGGCCGGGGCGTCTACTGGGAGGACCCGAACGGCCACAACCTGGAGATCATCACCCGGCCCTACGGCTCCGGTGACTGAGCCAGGAACGCGAGCACCGGCTCCGTGGCGACGTCCGCGTACTCCTCGAAGTACGCGTGCCGGGCGCCGGGGACCAGCAGGGTCCTGGCGTCCGGCACGCGGGCGGCGATGAGCGGGGCGTTGGCGGTCGGGTTGAACGCGTCGTCCGTGCCGTGGACGACGAGGGTCGGCGCCGTGATCCGTACCAGCGCGTCCCAGGCGTCGTGGCGGGCGCTGGCCCGCAGATGGCGGCGGCGGGCGTACGCCGGCATGGTCGCGTCGCCCAGCGTGTGGAACTCCCGCCCGGGGCGGACGCGCTCCTGCTCGGCCAGCCAGGCCGGGGTGTACATCAGCTCCAGCAGAGCGCGGCGCACGGCGTCCGGATCGGCCCGGGTCAGGGCCCTGCGGACCTCGGGCCCGCGCTCGACGCCGTGCGGGCCGCCGGGCGAGGTGCAGCCGAGGACCAGCCGGTCCACGCGCTCCGGGTGGTCGGCGGCCAGCCACTGCGCGATGCGGCCGCCCATCGACGTGCCGTAGACGTGGGCGCGGCCGATGCCCGCGTCGTCCAGGACGGCGAGCACGTCACGGGCGAAGCCGGGCGTGCTGTACGTGTCGGTATCGGGGCGGTCGCTCTCGCCGGTGCCGCGGTGGTCGAGGTCGACGACGGTGAAGCGCGCGGCGAAGTCGGCGCGCACCGGGTCCCACCAGTGGTGGTTGTTGGACTGTCCGGCGATGAGCACCAACGGCTCGCCGGAGCCGTGCAGTTGATAGTGGATCGCGGCGCCGTCGGCCGCCTTCGCGAAGGGCACGGCCGGTCACGCCTCCCGCGGGTCGGACACGACGCGGAAGCGTTCCAGGACGACCTGTGTCGTGTCGTCGACGGTGAAGGCGGGGTCGCCGAGCGCGGCCCGCATCTCGGCGCTGTGCCAGAACTGCTCGTGGCCGGCGCGCCAGTCGGCGACGGACGTGTGGCCCTCGCCCTCGTCGACGGCGTGGGCGAGGTCCACGTCGGCGAGCGCCACGACGCGGACGGCGGTCGTCTCGATGACGGCGACGGGCCGGTCCCCGGAGTCGACGACGGTGGCGCGCTCCCCGACGACGGGCAGCGGGTCGCCGTCGTTCTCGTAGTCGGCGAGGAGCCCCGTCGTCGAGGTCTTGGACCCGTCGAGGACGGCCGCGACGAGCTGGTCGCGCAGTGGCCCGGGGAAGGCGAACTCGGCCTTGGGGAGCGGTTCCTGGGCGCCGCCGCGGGCATCGTCCCGGATCTTCGTCATGGGCCCACAGTAGCGCCACCGACCCGCCGCGCCCCTTGACGGAGTGAGCGCTCACTCCGTACATTGCCGGGCATGCCGTCCCCACCGGATCCGCCGCGGCGCCGCGCGCCCGGCATGAGCGCCGAGCAGCGCAGGGCGATGATCGTCGCCGCCGCCCTCCCCCTGGTCGCCGAGTACGGCGCCGCCGTCACCACGGGCCGGATCGCCCGCGCTGCGGGGATCGGGGAGGCCACGATCTTCCGGGCCTTCAAGGACAAGGACGAGGTGCTCGACGCCTGCGTGCGGGAGGCGATCAGCCCCGACCACGTGGTGCGCGAGCTCGCGTCGATCTCCCTGGACGAGCCGCTCGAGGAGCGTCTGACGCAGGCCGCCGACGCGCTGCGCGCCCATCTGGAGCGCATGGGCGCGGTGGTCGGCGGGCTGCACGCGACCGGGCGGCGGCGCGGCCGGCCCTCGGGCCCCTCCGCCGAGGAGCAGCCGGGCGAGGGCGGCCGCGAGGCGTCGGCCCGCGCGCTGCTCGAGGGCCTCGCCGAGCTGCTCGAACCGGACCGCGCGGCCCTGCGCCACTCCCCCGAGAAGATCGCCGCGATCTTCCTCGGGATGCTGTTCAGCGGGCTCCGCGGCCCGGTGGACGACAGGGATCCGACCACGGCCGAACTGGTCGACGTACTCCTGAACGGAGCGCTCGGCCCCCGACGAGAGAGCGATACGCCATGACGACGACGATCACGCTCAACCACACCATCGTCCCCGCCGTCGACCACCGCGAGGCGGCCCGCTTCTTCGCCTCCGTGATGGGCCTGGAGCAGCTGCCGCCCGCGGGCCGCGACGGCCACTTCGCCCCGGTCCGCGTGAACGACCAGCTGACCCTCGACTTCATGGCCGTGCCGGACCCCGAGGGTCACCACCTGGCCTTCGACGTCGACCCCGCCACGTTCGACCGGGTCCTGGCCCGGCTCCGGGAACGCGGCATCCCCTACGGGAGCGAGCCGCACGAGCCGGACAACGGCCGCGTCGACCATCCCCTGTGCCCGCGCGGCCTGTTCTTCGTCGACGAGGCCCGGAATCTCTACGAGCTGATGTCCCCCGCGTAGGCGGAAGGACCCCGCCTACGCGCCCGGCTCCGCGGCACCCCAGTCCCAGAGCGCCTGCATCACGGGCCCCAACTCCCGCCCGCGCGAGGTGAGTTCATAGGAGACGGTGGAGGGCCAGCCGGCCGTGCGGGTGCGGCGGACGACGCCCGCGCCGACCAGCTGGGCGAGGCGTTCGGAGAGCACCTTGTCGGACAACTCCGGCAGCGCGGCGGCCAGTTCGCCGTACGCGTGGCGCTCGCGCCGCAGCAGTTCACGGACCACGAGCGTGGTCCACCGGCCGCGCAGCGCGGCGAGCGTGATCTCCACGGGGCAGGCGGGGCTCGGCGCGGCGACCTCGGCCCGGACGTCGTCGGGCAGACCGGGCCGCACGCCGCTTACCGTTCGGTGAGTCACGAGAGGGCCTCCTACGGTGCGGTCATGACCACCACGACGATAACCACCCCGTCCGCCCTGCCCACACGCCCCGAGGACGTCCCCGCCGCGTTCGCCGAGCGGTTCAACAGCGGCGATCCCGACGCCGTGCGGGCGCTGTACGAGGAGGGCGCGGCGTTCGTCCCCGAGTCCGGGGAGGCCGTCCACGGCGACACGCGCATCGCCGCCGCGAACGCCCCCTTCCTCGCCCTCGGCCTGCCGATCACCGTGCACCCCCGCCACGTACACGTCGCGGGCGACCTCGCACTCCTGATCGTCGACTGGCGGATCGGCACGGACGAGACCGGCTCGACGGCCACGGACGTGGTACGCCGCGGCACCGACGGCATCTGGCGCTACGCGATCGACAGCCCTTTCGGCGCCGCGCCCTCAGGCACCGACGGCTAGCCGACGACACCCGCGTCGGCCAGCCGCCCTACGCGCCTACTTGCCGTAGTACGCGTTGTAGATCGACAGCGTCGACTTGTTGCCCTTCTTGTCCGTGATCTTGGCGTGGAAGGAGATTCCCTTGCCCTTCGCCGGGTTCTTCACGGAGATCTTTCCGTTGGTGACCGTGGTCTTCTTCCAGGTCTGGCCGTAGTCGTAGGAGACGTACACGGAAAGGGACTTGAGGTTGGAGCCGGCCGCCGAGCCCTGGACCGTGACCGGGACCGACTGCTTCGCGTCGGCCTTGGCACGGCTGCTCAGGTCGACCGCCGGGCTGAAGCGCACCGAGGAGACCGGGAGCCTGACGCCGTCCGCCTTCTTGGAGCGGAAGGTGAAGCTCGCGTCGATGCGCGTGGAGGCCGCGGCCACCTTGACGCTGCGCTTCACGGACGTCGACAGCTTGTACTCGGCGTCCGCCGACGGCACCTTGAACGGCGGCGCCCCGCCGGCCAGCGGGTCCTCGTTCTCGGCGATCTTGGTGCCGTTGCGGTACAGCGTCGTCTTCACCGACGTGTACAGCGAGGAGCCCACGTGCGTCTTGCCGTCGGCGAACAGCGGCAGGACGCCCGTGATCTCGTTGCCGTCGCGGAAGACGCCGAAGTCGCCGCCGATGCGCGGCCCGAACACGGCCGTGTTGAAGGTCTTCTCGTACGTCTGGCCCGCCTTGAAGGTCTGCGCGGCGCCGAGCGTGTAACCGGCGTCGACGATGGGCCAGCCCTCCGGGTCACGCCCGGCCTGCTGCTCCAGGTCGAGGCTCCACTTGACCTTGTCCGCCGTGGACAGGTGCAGCGTCCGGGTGCCCGGCAGCGGCTGCGGGACACCGATCGAGGCGCCGCTCGTGCTGCCCGGGATGTGGCCCATGGCGCTCAGCGCGCCCGTCTTGCCCGGGGAGGAGGCGCCGAGGCCCACCTTGACCGTGGCGAGCTCGCTCGCCTTGAAGTGCTTGGTGTACCCGGACGCGACCTGCTCGACCTTGCCGCCGGTGACGATGTCGTACTCGGTGTCGCCGCCCTTGGTCCAGTGCCCGTCCCACTGCTGGAACAGCGAGCCGTCGGTGACCTGCGGACCGAGGTGCCGGGTGCGGAAGTTGGCGTACGAGTCGAGGAACCAGCCGAAGCCGTAGTTGGTCTCCGGGGTGTCGAGGCTGTAGTCCGGGGCCGCGAACTCCAGCTTGGCGCCCGGCTCGGGCACGGTGATGTCGACCGGCTTCGTGGTCCGCGCGTCCAGCGTCACCGTCGTGTCCTTGGTGATGCTCAGCTTCGGCTGCGCGATCCAGTCGGCGCCCTTGGTGAAGTCGGCGGGGTCGACGTAGATGCCGGAGTTCAGGACGTAACCGCCCTTGGGGACACGGACCTTGACGGTGCCGGACTCGTCGTACGGGTCGTAGGACTTGCCCGCGGCGAGCCCGCTCAGGCCCTCCAGGTCACCGTCGTAGAACTTCGCGGGGGCGCCGTCCCTGCCGATGAACTTCAGCGTCAGGTCGTACGACTCCACCTCGTTCTCGACCGCGGCCGCCGTGCGCACCGACTGGCCGCCGCCGTTCGCCACGACGTACGCGGAGTACGTGCCGTCCAGCGTGCCGCCCCGCTTGGAGTCGGCGGTCAGGTCGACCGCCGCGGTGCCGCCCGCGGGAACCGTCACCTTCTTCGCGCCGAGCGCGAAGAAACCGGCCGGGGCCGGACGGCCCTTGGGGTCGGTGGCGCTCACCGTCAGATCGAGGGTGACGTCGTCCTTGCCGAGGTTGCGGTAGGTGACCTTCTTGGTGACCGGCTTGTCGTCGGTGTGCGGCCACTGCTGCGCCGGGAAGCCCACCGACACCGGGTCGGCGATCACGGACTGCTTGATGGCCTTGTCGACGGCGATACGGCCCGAGCCCTGCTGGAACGGCGTGTACGCGCCGCCCTTGGTGGACGCGGTCAGCGCGCCCTTGAGCTCGGCGTACTTCCAGTCGGGGTGCTGCTGCTTGAGGAGCGCCGCGGCGCCCGCGACGTGCGGGGTCGCCATCGACGTACCGGAGATCGTCAGATAGCCCTCGGGGTTCTGGCCGACCTCCTTCTCGATGACGCTGCCCGGCGCGGCGGCGGCCGTGATGTCCACGCCCGGACCGGTGACGTCGGGCTTGATCGCGCCGTCGCCGACGCGCGGGCCCTGGCTGGAGAAGTCGGCGAGCTTGTCGTTGTCGTCGACCGCGCCGACGGTCAGGGCGGCGTCCGCGCTGCCCGGCGAGTCCACCGAGCCGGGCTCGCCGGCGTTGCCCGCGGCGATCGCGAAGAGGATGCCCTTCTCCGCCGAGAGCTTGTTGACCTGCGCTTCGAGCGGGTCGACACCGGGGGTGTCGCCGCCGCCGAGGCTGAGGTTGACGACGTCCGCCTTCTCGGCCGCCGCCCAGTCCATGGCGGCGATGATGCCGGAGTCCTCGCCGTAGCCGTCGTCGCCGAGCACCTTGCCGTTCAGGAGCTTGGCCCCCGGGGCGACGCCCTTGAACTTGCCGCCGGACTTGGCGCCGGTGCCGGCCGCGATGGACGCGACGTGCGTGCCGTGGCCGTAGCGGTCCTTGGCGTCCGCCGACTGCGTGAAGTTCTTCTCGGCGACGACCTGGTCCTTGAGGTCCGGGTGCGTGGCGTCGACACCGGTGTCCAGGACGGCGATCTTGACGCCCTTGCCGTCGTACCCGGCCGCCCAGGCCTTGTCGGCGCCGATCTGCTTGACGCTCTTGTCCAGGCTCGCCTTGCGCACGCCGTCCAGCCAGACGTGGCTCACGCCGGACGCGGCGCGGGCGTCGCCCTTGCCGCTGGTGAGCGCGGCCCACAGGTCGGGCGCGTCCTGCCGGGGCGTGGTGATGGCGTCGGCGTTCAGCGCCTTGAGGGTCCTGCGGACCGTGGTGTCGCCGGCGGAGCGGACGTCGGCCCGGGCGGCCGTGGCGGCTCCCTTGTAGCCGACGATGACCTTCAGGCCCTTCTTCTGGGCCGTGCGGTTGCGCTTCTTGTTCAACTCGGTGACGTCGAAGAGCCGTTGGTCGATCCTGCCCTCGGCTATCAGGCGCCGCGCGTCGGCGGGTATCAGCAGGGTGTGCCCGCCGGTCCGCCGCACCTGCACGGGTATGTGCTCCCGCCCCTTGGCGCGGTCGAGCCCGATCACGCGGCCCTTGGCGTCCAGGACGGCGCGGTCACCGGTGATGAGGGTGACGCGGGAGGCCCCCGCGGTCCTCGCCGCGGCGGTCGTGAGGTCCGTGGACTCCGGCTGTGCGGCCGCGGGGCTGGTCATGCCCGCCGCGAGCGCCACGGCGACCGCCGCGGCGACGGTGGCGCCGCACGCTCTCTTCACTTGTCTGTGCAAGTCTCCCCCTGGAGGTTAAGGGGCTTGCGCCCCTCGGACAGCGAAGTATGCCGAGGGGTGATGTGCCGCTCAATAGCGGGACAGAAGTCAAGAGTTGATGCGGGGTGCAATTCATGGCGCCTTAACAGTGGTTGGCCCCGATCACGCCAATCACCGCTTCTGTTCGGCTCATTGGCGACGGCTTTGCCGGTGGGTGCGTCGGTCGCATTCCTGGTGGGCGCTTGCGCCGCGGGTGCTCTGCCGGTGGGCGCGGGACGGTCGGCGCCGCGCGTGACGCGGCCGGCGTGCAGCGTGACGAAGCGCGGGCCGTGGCGGTGGAGGGCGCCGTCGCGGGTGGCGAGCACGAGGGTGAGGCCGTGGTCCTCCTGGAGCCCGTCGAGCAGCTCCGTGATCCCGTCGCGCACGGGCCCTTCGAGACCGCCGCCCGGCTCGTCGGCGAGGAGCACCTTCGGGCGCTTGACCAGGGCGCGGGCGAGGACGACACGCCGGATCGCGCCGTCGTCCAGCTCGGCGGGCAGCCGTCCACCGAGGCCCCGCAGGCCCACCGAGTCCAGCGCGGCGGCGGCACGTTCGCCGCGGGCGTCCGGGCCGAGGCCCAGCGGGAGGAGCGCCGTCTCGACGTTCTGCCGGGCGCTGAGGGCGGGCACCAGGCGGGACGACCGGCAGACGAACCCGATCGACTCGGCGCGGACGTGGGCGAGCCGCGCCTCGGGCAGCGCGGCCAGGTCGGTGCCGTCCAGCAGGACGCTGCCCCGGGTGGGCCGGTCCAGGCCGCCGAGCATCCGCAGGAGCGTGGACTTGCCGCCGCCGGCCGGACCCCGCACGACGAGCCGCTCGCCGTCGCCGATGACCAGGTCGACCCCGACGAGCGCGTCGACCGCCCCCTCGCCGCGGAGGTACCGCTTGGTGACACCGCTGAGGTGATACATGTCGCGAAAAGGTAGGCGCTCGGCGTGATGAAGGCCTGAGGCGGGCGTAAGAAGGGGCTGAGCCGGGGGTGAGAGCACGATGAGAAGCCCTGCGCGGCCCTCACGGAAGTCCACCCCACCACCCGCGATGCGGGTCCGCCCCGCCGCTCTCGGTGCGGAGCCGCCCCGCCGCACCGCACCCGCACCCGGCCCGCCTCCGGCCCGGGAACGCCGGTGGCCCGCACCCCCGTTCGGGATGCGGGCCACCGCGTACGCGCCCTGCGGCGCCGTGGGATCAGACGGCGGAGCCGGCCTTCCACTGCGCCCAGTCCATGTTCCAGCCGTTGAGGCCGTTGTCCGGGGCGATGACCTTGTCGCCGGTGTTGCGGACGTCGACGACGTCACCGGTGATCGAGTTCTCGTAGAACCAGGAGCCCGGGGTGCTCTTGTCGCCCGCGCCCTTGGCGTCCTGCAGACCGATGCAGCCGTGGCTGGTGTTGGCGCTGCCGAAGATGGACGGCGAGCCCCAGTAGTTGCCGTGGATGAAGGTGCCGGAGTTCGACAGGCGCATGGCGTGCGGCACGTCCTTGATGTCGTACTCGCCCTTGCCGTCGCCGTCGGTGAAGCCGACGGTCGCGCCGTTCATCCGGGTCTCCTTGAACTTCTCGGAGATCACCATCTTGCCGTTGTACGTCTTGTTCTCCGGCGAGCCCGCGGAGATCGGGATGGTCTTCACGACCTTGCCGTCGCGCGTGATCTTCATCGTCTTCGTCTTGGCGTCGACGATGGAGACCTGGTTGCGGCCGATCTTGAACTGGACGGTCTTGTCCTGCACGCCGTAGATCCCGTCGGCACCCTCGACGCCGTCGAGGGAGAGCTTCAGGGTGACGGTGGAGTTGCCCTTCCAGTAGTCCTCGGGGCGGAAGTCCAGGCGGTTGGCGCCGAACCAGTGGCCGACGATCTCCTGGCCGCTGCTGGACGACACCTTGATCGCGGACTGGACGTCCTTCTTGTTGGTGATCGCCTTGTCGAAGTTGATCGACACGGGCATGCCGACGCCGACGGTGGAGCCGTCCTCGGGCGTGAAGCTGCCGATGAAGCTGTTGGCCTGGGAGACGGTCGTGAACGTCGAGTTCTCGTGCGCCTTGAGGCCCTCGGAGTCCGTGGCGGTCGCCGAGATCTCGTACTTCGTGGCGCGCTCCAGCTGGCCGCTGGGCTTCCAGCTCTTCTTGTCCGCGGATATCTGGCCGGCCACGGCGGTGCCGGCGTCGCTCTTCATCGTCACCTTGGTGAGCGTGCCGTCGCTGACGGTCACCTTGGCGGCGCTGTTGGTGCTCGCGTTGTCGGAGCCGTTCTTCGGGGCGATCTCGATCTGGGCGGCGGAGGACTTCTTGGCGGCCGCCTCGTCGACCTGGTTCTGCGACTCCTTGCCGCCCGAAGCCTTGTCGCCGTCGTCGCTGCTGCACGCCGAGAGCACGAGCACGCCGCCCACGAGGGCGGACACGGCCGCGAGGCCCCTGCGCCCACGCTTGCGACGCATACTGTCCGTCATCACACGCATCTCCATAGTTGCCGAATCCCCAAAATCAACCCCGAGAGTCCCCGTAGTCCCGCATAACGTCCTGCCCGGTTCGTCCCGTTCCACAACCGCGGGAAGTGTGGGGAACACCACGTACGCGGTGCTGGATTGTCTTCCGTCGACCATGGTGACGGACGGGACGGCTGATGACCATGCCGGATGAGACGACGGAACCCCGGACGGCGGTTGCCGTCCGGGGCCCCGGATTCCGTTTCTCGGTCCGAGCCGGGCTACACCGCGTCGCCGTCCTCGTCGCCATCATCCTGGTCGGGGTCCCAGTCCGGCGCATCGGGGTCGTAGTCGATCGCCTCGCTGCTCCACGAGGCCTGGGTGAGCTCGGTGCCGGGCACCTCGCTGACCAGGTCGAAGGGGTCCACGAGGTAGGCGAGGGCCTCGGCGCCGTCCTCCTTGACGGCCGCCTCGGCGTGCGCGCGCTCCTCGGCGGGCATCTGCTCGTCCTCGGCGATACGGGCGAGCGCGGCGCCGGTCAGCTTCTCCACGTCGTCGACCTCGACCACCATTTCGACCCGCAGCCGTACATACCGTGATGTCTCGTCTCCACTCATAGGCCGGAGCGTACGGCCCTCCTCCCCCGCGGCTTTCCCACGACCCGCGGCTTTCACTACCATCGGCCCACACGGCCAATTCGCCAGCACCACAAGGGGGATCCGATCCCGTGTCCGCACGTCGACCGCTGCTGACCGCCACCGCCGCCGGGGCCCTTCTCGGCGCCCTGTGGTTCGTCCCCTCAGCGAACGCGACGCCCCCCGCCTCGCACGACACCCCCCGCGACGACCGCACCGCGACGTCACCGTCCCCCGACCACAGAACGAACGCGTCCCCCGCCGCGACCGGCCGCCTGGCCGACACGGGCGGCTTCGACTCGACCCCGTACGTGATCGGCGGCACGACGTTCCTGTGCCTGGGAGCGGGCTTCGTGGCGTACTCGGTACGCAGGGAACGCGAGGAGGCCAGGACGTACTGAGCCCGGCCACCGGCCCGGCGCTCCCTCCCGCCCGGAAACGGGGGCTCACCGCGCTCCCTCGACGGGGGCCTCGTCCGCCCCGGTCCGAGCCCCCGTTTCCGGGCGGG
>NZ_LIRJ01000600.1 GCF_001419745.1 Streptomyces silaceus
GTACGGATGACGGGGGCGTACGGGACGTCAGCGCGCGGTCAGCGTGGCGTCGACGTACGCGACGAGGGCCTCGTGCATGTCGTCGGGGCTCGTGCCGGGGGCCTCGGGGGCCGAGGCGAGGACCTGGGTGGCGAGGCCGTCGATGAGCGCGGTCAGGCGCAGCGCGGCGGCGGCGGGGTCGGCGGGGCGGAAGACACCCTCGGCGATGCCGCGGCGGATGACGTCGGCGACGGTGGAGCGCCACTGCCGGTAGTAGTCGGCGTGCAGGCGGCCCATGGCGGTGGACCGGGCGGCCTCGGCCCACAGGTCGAGCCAGACGCTCCACTGCCAGCGCTGCTGAGGGGTGCGGGGGATCTGGAGCTCGATGAGCTGGCGCAGCTCGTCGGCGGTGTCGGCGGCGTCCGCGACGCGCGCGGCCCGGCGCGCGGTGTCCTCGTCCATGCACCAGCGCACGGCGGCTTCGAGGAGGTCGTCGCGGCCGGGGAAGTGGTAGTGGATGGCGGCGGTGCTGGTGTCGCAGGCCGCCGCGATGTCCTGGACGCGGACGGCGTGGAAGCCGCGCTCGGCGATGAGCCGGACGGTCTCGCGGACGATCTGCAGCGGGCGGCCGCCCTCGGGCGCGGCGGCGCGCTCGCGCCGCTGGGGCGCCTCGGGGGCACGGGCGGACCCGAGGAGGCGGCCGACGTCGACCCCGCCCTCGTCCGCGATGCGGGCGAGCTCCGCCGCCGTGAAGCGCCGGGTGCCGCCGAGCGAGCGGGAGAGCTTGGAGGGGTCCATGACGATGCGGCGCGCGAACTCGCGCTGCGTCACGCCGGCGTCGGCGATCACCTTGCGGACGCGGTCCGCCACCTCGGGGTCGTGCATGGTCGGCCACCGTACCCGCGCGTTGCGATGAACGCAACGCACGGGAGGCAGATGACCAAATGAATCAAGGGATTGTGATTCTGACTGACGTATCAGTCGAGCTGGTCAACGCGCTTCCGGACGCCGCTGACGAAGTCGTCGAGATACGGGTCGGCGATCTTCACGGGCCCGTGCTGATGGTGCTCGGCGGGGTCGACGACGATCTTCGAGATCCGCTCGGCGAGAGCGTCCGTCTCCGCGCGCTCCCGCCCGGCCTTCGCCCCGTCGCCCGCCTCGACGGCGGTGAGCGCCGCCAGACCGTGCCGCAAGGCCTCGCCCCACAGCTCGGTGGCGTCGAGCCAGCGGTCCGCGTCGTGCAGGAAGAGCCGGTCGGGCAGGCGCGAGCGCAGGGTCTCCGGGAGGGCGCCGATCTCCCTCGCCACGGGCGTCAGCGCGCGGATCGCGGCCCGCGGGTCCGTCTCGTACGTCCGCCAGAACGCGTCGAGCCTCGGCCCGAGGACCGGCGACTGGGGCTGCCAGTTCCGCTCCCCGAAGGTGGGTGCCACGTGGTTGAGGTCGACGAAGGCCTGGACGGCGTCGGCGGTGCGCGCGTCGCCGCCCGCGAGGTACAGGGCGGCCTGCCGCCCCGACCGGGTCCGGTCGTAGCCGCGGTCGTTCCAGGAGAAGTCGTTCATGGTGAAGACGGCGAGTTTGCTGGCCGCCTCCTGGTTCATCGGGTTCGACACGAGACCGCTGAGGTGGTCGGACAGGCCCTTGTCGCGCTTGTCGTACGGCGCGAGCAGCAGCCGCCCCGCGGTGCGCGCGAAGTCGTTGACGGGGTAGTTGTCCCAGACGAACACCTTGCGCCCGAACAGCTCGGAGGCGCGCCGCGCCTGGGCTTCGGTGATCTCGGGCGGCACGACGTCGGTGCCGGTCCACATCACCTCGACCGCCTTGTCGAGCTCGGCCCGCAGGGTCTGCTTGTACGCGGTGTCGGCGAGGTCGCCGTACTCGGTGGGCACGGTCTGCAGCGGATACGTGCCCTCGTGCCCGGCGACGAACTCGCGCTGGATCGTGTTGAGGAGCCCCGCCTGCGCCGTGGCGGCCGCGGCCCGCCCGGGGGCACCGAACGCCGCCTCGTCGGCGGCGCAGTTCCACTTGGTGTAGCTGATGTCGTCGAGCGGCACGGAGAAGGACCGCACGCCCAGGTCGTACAGCGAGCGCAGTTTCGCCGTCAGGGCCGCGACGTCGGCGGGGTCGGAGTAGCAGATCGAGCCGCCCGGTGAGACGGCGAAGGTGAAGCGCACGTGGTTGGCCCGCGCGCGGTCCACGAGTTCGCCCAGTTCGGCGAGCTTGTCCGCCGGATAGGGCTCACGCCACTTCTCGCGGTGGTAGGGATCGTCCTTGGGCGCATACACATAGGTGTTGGCCCGGGTGTCTCCGAGGAAGTCCAGCTGGTCGAGGCGTTCGGCCCGGGTCCAGGGCGGGCCGTAGAAGCCCTCGATGCTGCCGCGCAGGGCCATCGAGGGGTGGTCGGAGATCTCGGCGCCCGCGAGGGAGGTGCGCGTCATCAGCTGCGCCAGGCTCTGCACCCCGTAGAACTGCCCGGCCGGGTCGGTTCCGCCGACCGCGACCGTGCGGTGCCCGACCCGCAGCGCGTACCCCTCGGGCCGCTCCGGGACATCGGTGCCGCCGAGCGCCCGAGCGATGTCGGGGCGGGCGGCCGGACCGAGCAGGAAGGTGAGCGGGGCACGGCGCGAGCTCTTCTCGCGTACGTCGATGTCGCGGACCCCGTGGGCGCGCAGCGCCTCGGTGAGCCGGTTCCGGGCCGACTCGTCCGTGTCCTTGCCGACGACGAGTTCGACGCGGCGGGCGAGCGGGACGTCGGCGCCGACGCGCGCGATGTGCTGCGGGGCCGGGGAGACGACGGGAAGCGGACGGGATCCGCCTGTGGGGCTCGCGGTGGCCGCCGGGGCGAGGGGCGCCGCGAAGGCGGTGACGGACAGGAAGGCGACGAGGGCCCGGACGCTGGATCTGGTGACGCGGGGCATGCAACCTCCAGGTGGCGTACGTGCGTTGATGTGCCTTTCGGTTCAGTCGCGGGTGTGCTCGCGGTACAGGTCGAGGGTGCCGTCGAGTTCGAGGGCGAGCACGGTGCAGAGCGGGTCGAGCAGGCCGTCGTCGAGGTGGACGTACTCCCAGCCGGGTACGTCACCGAGCCCGCCGACCCGTTCGTGGCGCACCTCGGCGCCGGTGCCGAGCACGCGAGCGGAGCGCACGGCGTTGCGCAGGCCGCGCAGGACGACGTACTCGTTGGGCCGGTCGAACAGGAAGAGGTAGAGGGTCCGGCGGTCGCCGGAGAGAGTCGAGGGGCCGTAGAAGTGCCCGTGCGGCAGCCCTCGCACGGTGCCGTAGACGGCGTCGGCGTGCCGCCCGATCCACTCCCCCAGCGCTTCGAGCCGCTCGGCCTGCTCGGGCAGCAGCGTGCCGTCGCCCTTCGGGCCGACGTCGAGGAGCAGGTTGCCGCCGCCTCCGATGGTCTCGGCGAAGATGCGGACGAGCTGGCGCGGGGTCTTGTGCCGGTGGTCCTGGGGCCGATAGCCCCAGGAGTCGTTGACGGTGAGGCACAACTCCCATGCTCCGTCGGGCGGTTCCACGGGAACGCCCTGCTCGGGAGTGGCGTAGTCGCCGTGCCCGGTCAGGCGTCCGTTGACGACGGTGCGGGGGCTGGTCGCGGCGATCTCCTGGGCGAGCTCGGTCATCCCCCACTGCTCGGGGCTGCGCTCCCACTCGCCGTCGAACCACAACAGGTCGGGCTGGAACAGGCCGATCAGTTCCCTGACCTGAGCGCGGTGGAAGGCGAGGAACTCCGTCCAGCGCTCGGATGATTCCTCGCCGGCGGCGGGCATGGAGTAGCGGTTGCCGCGCTCGGCCGGGTCCTGGCCGTCGGGCCTGACGGTCGCGTAGTCGGGGTGGGACCAGTCCAGGTGGGAGTAGTACAGGCCGACCTTGAGGCCGCGGGCGCGGAGGGCGGCGACGTAGGGGGCGACGAGGTCGCGGCCGGCCGGGGTGCGTCGCGGGACCGACAGGTCGTTGGCCCCCGTGTCCCACAGGGCGACTCCGTCGTGGTGCTTGGCCGTCAGGACGGCGTAGCGGGCGCCTGCCTCGACGAACAGGTCCGCCCAGGCGTCGGGGTCGTAGCGGTCGGCGGTGAAGCGGTCGAGCTGGGTCATGTAGCGGTCGTAGGGGACCTCGTCGTGGAAGAACGACCAGGACTCGGCGACGCCGTCCACGCTGTAGATGCCCCAGTGGACGAAGATTCCGAGCTTGGCGTCGGGGAACCAGGGGTGGATCACGGGTGGGTCTCCCTCGGTCGCGGAAGCCTTCGCGCAGGCTAGGCCGCCCCACCCTCCCCACACAATAGGTCGGAGGTCTCCCTCTCCCCCGACACCGTTTCCCCTGCCCGCGCGCACCGGGGCCGGCGCACCCCTTCATCACCACTCTGCACCGTGGCTGTGCCCGCCTGCACCGGGCTTGGCGCCTCCTTATCGCCACCCGGCACCGTGGGCTGTGCCCACCCTTCCCCAAGCTCTCGGCTCCGCTCGAGCAGGGGATGCCCCACTCGCCCTGCGGAACGCCTGCCCACAGCAGGAGCGGATCCCCCACCGGGGCGCGGTCGCACGCGCGCCTGAGGGGACGTGGCG
>NZ_LIRJ01000601.1 GCF_001419745.1 Streptomyces silaceus
CCCCTGCCGCTTCCGCCGTCTTCCCCGCCAGCAACCCCTCCGAGCGCGCGTCCCAGCCGACCCCGCCCCCGGGAGCCCTCGGCGTGTCCACACCCTCCGTACCGTCCACCGCGTCCACCGCGTCCACCGCGCCCTGCTGTCCACTCATACCGCCGCCCCCTTCAACTGCTCCTGCTCGTCCTCTTCCTGGGGCACCGCCCAGCTGGGCACCCCGCTGGGCGCACCGCCGCCCTCCGGTCCGGCCACGGGTCCCACCGCGACCGCCCAGCGGCCCGGCACATGGGCCTCCGCCGGGTTGGCGAACGGGACCGGCTCGCCCGCCTCGTCCACCGCGTCCCGCCGCACGGGGCAGTGCGAGACGATTTCTAGGTAAATGCCCCTAAATGCCTCGACGTTCTGCTCAACGGTGAAGAGTTCGAGGGCCCGCGCCCGCGCCGCCGCGCCCAGGCGCTCGCAGCGCTCCGGGTCGCGCAGCAGCGCCACGCACGCCTCCGCGAGCGCCCGCGGATTGCGCGGCGGCACCACGAGCCCGGTGCCGCCGATGACCTCGACCACCGCGCCGACGTCCGTCGAGACGGTCGCGCGCCCGCAGAACATGGCCTCGACCAGGCTGATCGGGAAGCCCTCGACGACGCTGGAGAGCACCACGACGCCGCCCGCGGCGTACGCGTCGGCGAGTTCGGGCACCTCGGGCCCGCCGATCTCCTCGAAGGAGACGGGGTTGTCGCCGACGGAGTGCACGCCGTCGGCCTCGTCGGGGAAGAGCTGCGCGGCCAGCGCCCGGCAGTGCGCGAGGTACTCCGCGGCCTCGGGCCCCTCGGCCGGCGCGCCAACGATCCGCAGACGCGCCGCGGGCTCCTCCTTGCGGACCTCGGCGAAGGCGTGGAGCAGCGAGATCAGGTCCTTGGCGGGCTCGATGCGGCCGACCCACAGGAGCGTGGCGGGGTCGGCGGCGAAGGCGTCGTAGCCCCCTTCGCCGATCTCCGCGAAGTGGCCCGACGCCATGCCGGGGTACACCGTGCGCAGCTTCGCACGGTCGGCGCCGCACCGTTCCTGCCAGCGCCGGGCATGGGTGTTGCCGGGGGTGATGACGGCGGCCTGGTGGTACACCTCCGCGGCGAGGAGGCCGTGGAAGGACGCGAGCAGCGCACGCGCCGGCGCACTCAGGTCGGTGCCGCCCGCGGCGAGGTAGTGGGCGCGCAGCTGCACGCCGTACTCGGTCACGAGCAGCGGCACCCCGGCGAAGTGCTTGGCGAGCAGGCCGGGCAGCGCCGCGGGCCCGCCGGAGGTGGCGTGGCACAGGTCGACCGCGCCGAGTTCGTCGTCCTCGTACCAGTCGAGGGAGAGCGGGCGCAGCGCCCGCTCGATCAGCCCGGCCGCGGCGAGCAGGTCGGGCACGCGGGCGCCCCGGGCGGCCCGCAGCGCGCCCGGCGCGCGACAGGCCCGCTCCAGCGCGCGGACGGCGGACTCGGAGCGCAGCGCGCCCACCAGTCCGCCCTCGTCACGGGCGAGTTCGGCGAGGCCGTACAGCGCGCTGCCGAAACGGTCCGCCACGGCGCCGCGAAGCATCCCGGGACCGGACAGGGAACCCGGCAAGGCCCCGGACAGGGGACCCGGCGAGGAGCCGGGCAAGGACCCTGCCGAGACACCGGGCAGGGAACCCGGGGAGGACCCGGTCGACGCCCCGGCCGACGCGTCCGCCGGACCCCCGAC
>NZ_LIRJ01000602.1 GCF_001419745.1 Streptomyces silaceus
CCGCGACCGCACCGCCCCACGGCTGGGCGACGGTCCGCACAGGAAGGGAGGGACCGCCGTGGAACGCATCGACACCACGGTCTCGCCGCGCTACGCGCAGATCCCCACGTTCATGCGCCTGCCGCACGACCCGGCACCCCACGGCAAGGACGTCGTGGTCATCGGCGCCCCCTACGACGGCGGCACGAGCTACCGGCCCGGAGCGCGCTTCGGGCCACGCGCCGTGCGCAATGAGTCCGGGCTCATCCACGGCGTGGGCATCGACCGCGGGCCCGGCACCTTCGACCTGATCGACTGCGTCGACGCGGGGGACATCGACCTGACCCCGTTCAACATGCACATCGCCATGGCCACGGCCGAGGAGAGACTCAGCGCTCTCCTCGTCGACAACGCGGCCTTCCTCATGCTCGGCGGCGACCACTCGCTGACGCTGCCCGCGCTGCGCGCCGTCGCGGGCCGGCACGGGCCGGTCGCCGTCCTGCACCTGGACGCGCACTCCGACACCAACCCCGCCTTCTACGGCGGCGAGTACCACCACGGCACGCCCTTCCGGCACGCCATCGAAGAGAAGCTCGTCGACCCGGAGCGCATGGTGCAGATCGGGATCCGCGGCCACAACCCGCGGCCCGACTCACTCGACTACGCCCGTGGCCACGGCGTGCGGATCGTCACCTCCGACGAGTTCTGCCGGCTCGGCACCGAGGGCGCCCAGCGGCTGGTCCGCGCCCGCGTCGGTGACGGGCCGGTGTACGTGTCGGTGGACATCGACGTCGTGGACCCGGCGTTCGCGCCGGGCACCGGCACGCCCGCCCCGGGCGGCCCCACCTCGCGCGAGGTGCTCGCCCTGCTGCGCGGCGTCGGTGATCTGCGGCCCGTGGGATGCGACGTCATGGAGGTGTCGCCGCTGTACGACCACGGCGGCATCACCTCCGTCCTGGCCACCGAAATCGGCGCGGAGCTGCTGTACCAGTACGCCCGCGCCCACTCCCGAGAAAGGACTTCCTCATGACCGTGCTCGACTGCTCCGCGCACGCCGCGGACCTGCTGGCGTCGGCCGGACGGCTGCCGCGGATTCCCCGTTCCGACATCCATGGGTTCCTGGACGCGGCGCGCACGGCCGCCGACGCGCTCCCCACCCCTTTGGCGGCGGCGCTGGACGACTTCAACGCCGACGGCAACCAGGACGGATACCTGCTCCTGCGCGGCCTGCCGGTGGAGGACGACGACGCCCTGCCCCGCACCCCCGACAGCACACCCGCGCCCGTGGACCGGCCGTTGCTGAACCAGGAGGCCATGCTCGCCCTCGTCGGCCGCCGCCTCGGCCTGCACACCGGCTACCGCGAGCTGCGCTCCGCCACCGTGTACCACGACGTCTATCCGTCGCCCGGTGCGCACTACCTCTCCTCCGAGACCTCCGAGACCCTGCTGGAGTTCCACACGGAGATGGCCTACCACGTGCGCCAGCCGAACTACGTGATGCTCGCCTGCTCCCGGGCGGACCACGAGCGCGAGGCGGCCACCCTCGTCGGGTCGGTCCGCAAGGCGCTGCCGCTGCTCCCGGACGACGTCCGCGCCCGCCTCTTCGACAGGCCCCTGCCCTGCCGCGTGGACGTCGCCTTCCGCGGGGGCGTCGACGACCCGGGAGCGATAGCCGACGTCAAGCCCCTCTACGGCGACCCGGAGGACCCGTTCCTCGGCTACGACCGCGAGTTGCTGGCGCCCCGGGACGCCGCCGACATCGAGGCCGTCTCCGTCCTCTCGAAGGCCCTGGACGAAGTACGCGAGGCCGTGTACCTGGTCCCGGGTGACCTGCTGATCGTGGACAACTTCCGTACGACGCACGCCCGTACGCCCGATCAT
>NZ_LIRJ01000603.1 GCF_001419745.1 Streptomyces silaceus
GCCGCCACCGCCGCCGCCACCGGTCATCTCGTCGGATTCCATGCTCTGCAGGTCGAGAAGCGCCATGGTCTTGCCTTTCTCTTCGGGGAGTCGATCTCTCTGGGTTGTGTCACGACCCCGCTGCGTGGCGGGACCGGCTCTGGGGCCGCCTCAGGGGCGGCAGGAAGGGGACGTGGGCCGTGCCGTCGCCGAGCGCGCCGCAGAGCGCGAGGAGACAGCCCGCCGTCCCGGTGTTCAGGTCCATCGACAGGCGCAGCATCTGGTGTCCCGGGAAGGCCAGGTCACCCTCGTACGCCATGGAGAACCAGCCGAGCGCCTCGGTCTGCGCGGCGACGTCCTCGGGGGTGACGTCCGGCGTGGTGCTGCGGTTGGTGTGGAGCAGCAGGCCCGCCCGTCCCTGGAAGAGGCCGGGCTGGACGCAGAAGCGGGAGCGGGCGGCGGCCAGGATGCCGGGCCGCGCCGCCTCGAACGCGGCGTCGGCGCGGTGCGCGAGGTAGTCGTCGAGGACCATGCCGATGCCGACGCTGCCGTCACCGAGGTAGGGCATGGTGCGCCAGCCCTCGTCGACGGCGAGGCTGCCGTCCCGCGCCTGGGTCACGCACTGGGCGAGGTCCGCGCGCAGGGCCCGGGCCGCCAGGTCGAGATGGGCGGGGTCGCCGTGCCGCTCGTACAGCCGCAGGAAGAACAGGGCGGGGCCGGTGGCGCCGCGCAGCAGCCCGGCGCGGCGCCGGCCGCCCTTCTGGGGCCCGCTGTCGTCGGTGAGCCGCTCGGCGAGCAGCTCGGCGGTCCGCAGGGAGTGCTGGGCGAGGGCTTCCTCGCCGGTGCGGTACGCGAGGTCGTCGAGGACGAGACCGAGTCCGGCGAGGCCGCCGAAGAGGTCGGAGGGCAGCCGCTCCCACTTCTCCTGGAGGACGAGGTCCGCCAGGTCGAGGGCGCGGGTGCGGTGGCCGAGCCGGTCGAGTACGTGGGCGACGCCCGCGAGTCCGTCGTACAGGCCCAAGGGGGTGCCGGTGGGGGCGGGTTCGATGTGCTTGAGGAGCCAGCGCTCGCCCTCCTCGTAGCGTTCGGCGCCGCTCTCGGCGAGGGCGAGCAGCACCCCGGCCGCGCCGTGCGCGAGGCCGAGCCCGCCGCCGTCGCCGAACTGCGCGATGTCGCCGGGGAAGAGGCGGTCGTCGCGGTCGGGCGTGGCCGAGGCGAGGATGGCCCGCACCATCGAGTCGCGGCTGCGGGGCCAGTCGGCGGGGTCGACCAGGGGTGTGGCCGCCCCCGCCGGGCGAAGGGCGCCGGTCCTGCCCCCCTCCAGGGCATGCGGGTAGTCCGCCCCAAGGACCGGCGCCGGCTCGTCCCCGTCGGTCCCGGCGGCCGTACCGCGCCCGATCTCCGCCACCGCCGCTTCGAGGAACTCTGCCGGCACGTCGGGGAATTCGGCGGCGATGACCTGCGCGCAGTGCGCGGCCTTGCCCCGGTCGATGGAGAGCAGGGTGGTGATCGGCAGGAAGAGGGCAAGGCGCAGACAGGCCAGGGCGTAGCGGTCGACGTCGGCGCCGGTGCGGTCCGGCGGGGCGAGGAACCCGGGGTGGGCGACGATCTGGCGGCCCGCGTCGCCGACGGCCGCGGCGGCCTCGAAGTCGAGGAGCGCGACGGACTGCTCGTCGGGCGCGACCATGATGTTGAACAGGTGCAGGTCGTTGAAGACGACGCCCCGCTCGTGCACGGCGGTGACGGCCTCCTCGACGGCGCGGTGCATGCGCAGCGCCCAGTGCGTGTACGCGGCGATGGCGTCGGCGTCGGGCTCGCTCGTGCAGAGCGGATGCCGGTGCGCGAAGAAGGAGTTGAGGGTCGAGCCCTCCAGGAAGTCCATGACGAGGAAGCGGTGGTCGCCGAGGAGGAACCAGTCGCGGACCTCGGGGGCGACGCCGAGCCCGGAGAGCTTCTCCAGGGCGTCCCGCTCGCGTTCGAGGCGGGCCACGGCGTCGGCGCCGTCGGCGGCGAGCCCGGCGTGCGGGCGGCCCTCCTTGAGGACGACCTTGCGGCCGGTACGGGTGTCGGTGCCGGCGTAGACGCCGCCGCCGTTGGAGAAGTGCAGGGCCTTCTCGATGCGGTACGGCAGGTCGGTGACGGTCGTCGTGTTGCGCGCCGCGAGCTCCGGTTCGAGGAAGGCGGGCAGCGTCACCCACGCGGGGACCTTGAAGGCGGGCTCGCGCGGGTCGGGCACGAGGTTCCCCTCGCCGTCCTCGATGGCGGGCACGAGCGTGCCCTTGCCGTTGTCGCACATGCGCCGGGTGAACGCCCCGTACCGGACGTACAGGGGGCCCTGGTGCCAGCGCAGGTCGGTGAGGATGTACGGCCCCTCGTACCCTTCGAGGAGGTCGCCCAACTCACTGAGGATCTCGTGCAGTTGGTGCTCGTCGTCCGGGTAGACGGTGACGGCCTTGCCGCTGGTGTCGCGTCCGGCGTACTTGCTGTTGCGCAGGTGCAGCAGGTGGCGGGCCGGCACGAGCTTGAAGGGGACGGCGCGCGGCACGCAGTAGTCCCAGACGATCTCCGTGACGCGTGCGGCGTTGTCGAGGGTGGCGGAGACGTGGATCTTCCAGCCCTGCTGGGGCGCGGGCAGCGAGGCTCCGCCGTCGTCCACCGGCACGAAGGAGAGCCAGTCGCCGAAGCGTCCCGAGCGCCAGCCGTCGGGGAGGGGGCGACGGGTGACGGGGAACTCGGGGGCACGCGCGTCGTCCGCGGCACCCGCGGACGACAGCCGGTCCGGGGTCTCGTAGAAGTGTCTGTCGGCCAGACAGTAGACCTCGTACCGCTTGTCCATGGTGTCCCCTCTCCGCTCGGCTCGGCAGAGAGATTTCCAGGGGACAGAGGGACGGAACAGTCACGAGTGTCACTGGATCGATGTGCGGAACTCATGCGTCAAGTCCCGTTCGCACCTGTTCGAGTACCGGCGGTAGCCGCAGGTCATGGGGATGACGACGCCCGCGTCGCGCCCTCGCGGACGGGACGCGGGCGTCCGGGTAACGGCTAGTCCTCGGGCGGGAACACGACCTCCCCGCTGTCGGCCAGGGTGATCGTGATCGCCTCGACCGGGCAGCCCTCGGCGGCCTCCAGGACCCTTTCGTTGGCGTCGGTCTCGGGTGCGGTGGGGTGCGACTGGCGGGCGGTGTCCAGCGTGAATCCGCCGGGCGCGGTGAGCACGCACATCCCCGAGCCGATGCAGACCGAGCGGTCGACCTCGACGTGCCAGCGGTCTCCCATCAGGCACCCGTCCCTTCGTATCCGGCGGGCAGGTGGATCATCTTGTGCTCCAGGTACGCGCCGTATCCCTCGGGTCCGAACTCCCGGCCGAGTCCGGAGTTCTTGTAGCCGCCGAAGGGGCCGAGCATGTCGAGGCTGAAGGTGTTCACGGAGTACGTGCCCGTGCGCACCTGCCGGGCGATGTCGATGCCCCGCTCGACGTCGGCGGTCCAGACGCTGCCGCTGAGTCCGTAGTCGGAGTCGTTGGCGATCTTCACGGCCTCGCTCTCGTCGCCGTACGGCAGCAGGCAGATGACGGGTCCGAAGATCTCCTCGCGGGCGATGCGCATCGAGTTGTCGACCCCGCCGAAGAGGGTCGGCTCGACGTACCAGCCCTGGTCGAGACCGGCCGGGCGGCCGCCGCCCGCGAGGATCTTGGCGCCTTCCTCCTGGCCGATGCGGATGTAGTCGAGGGAGCGCTGCTGCTGGCGCCGGGCGACGAGCGGGCCCAGCTCGGTGGCCGGGTCGAGGGGGTCGCCGACCTTGAGCGCGCCGGCCGCGGCGGCGAAGGCCTCGGCGAACTCGTCGTAGCGCGTGCGGGGCACGAGGATGCGGGTCTGGGCCACGCACGCCTGGCCGTTGATCATCCAGGCGAAGGGCGTGATGCCCGCGACGGCGGTCGCCGCGTCGGCGTCCGGCAGGACGACGGCGGCGGACTTGCCGCCGAGCTCCAGGGTCACGCGCGTCAGATTGCGGGCCGCGACCTCCATGACGCGCTTGCCCGCGGCGACGGACCCGGTGAAGGAGATCTTGTCGACGCCGGGGTGCCCGACGAGGTACTCGCTGACCTCGCGGTCGGCGGAGATGATCGAGAGCACGCCCTCCGGCAGCCCGGCCTCGGTGGCCAGTTCCGCGAGGATGTAGGCGTCCAGGGGCGCCTCCGGCGAGGTCTTCAGGATCACCGGACACCCCGCGAGCAGGGCCGGCGCGAGCTTCGCGGCGGCCGTGAACTGCGGGACGTTCCACGGCACGACGGCCGCGACGACGCCCACCGGCTCACGGCGCACGAGGAGTCTGCCGAGGACTCCGTCGCGCTGTTCCTCGTACGTGAAGTCGCGGGCGACCGTGATCGCCGCGTCCCACGCCATCATCGCGGCGAGGGCCTGCACCATCACGCTGGAGGTGTAGGGGGTGCCGTTCTCGGAGCTGATGACGCGGGCGATCTCCTCGTGGCGTACGGCGAACCCGTCCTTGATCCTGGTGACGACCTCGATCCGCTCGTCCAGGGTCATCCGGGGCCAGGGTCCGTCGTCGAAGGCCTTGCGGGCGGTGGCGACGGCGCGGTCCACGTCGGCCGGGGCCGCGTGCGGCACGCGGGCGAAGACCTTTCCGGTGTGCGGGGAGACGACGTCGATGACGCCCTTGCCGAGCGGGTCCACCAACTCCCCGCCGATGAAAAGCTGTCCGTGTTCCACGAGCTCGGTCATGGCTGACTGCCTCCTGCGGAGCGCTTCCTGACACCGTTTCAGAACTGATACCAGTTCTACTTGGAGGAGTCCACGGGCGGAACCGGCAACTCACGCGCAGGTCGGTCGACTTGGGCTACTAATGGAACTAGTTCTAGTTATAGTGGCGGCACGCACGGTGGCACGCGCGATCGCGCGTACGGCGGCGGCATCCGCGGCGCCGCACCGCGAGGGCACGGCGACAGGAGACGAGGCGCCCATGACGCAGCTGAGCGGCACCCGGCCGGACGGGCCGCCCGTGACCGACCACGGCGGCGGCGTCCGGAGCATCCGGGTCCCCATCCCCGACAATCCCCTCGGCTTCACCCTCGTCCACCTCCTGGACACCGACGCGGGCCCCGTCCTCGTCGACACCGGCTGGGACGACCCGGCGTCCTGGAACACGCTGACCGCCGGGCTCGACGCGTGCGGCGTCGCGGTGCGGGACGTGCACGGCGTGGTCATCACCCACCACCACCCCGACCACCACGGCCTCTCCGCGAAGGTCCGCGAGGCCTCCGGGGCGTGGATCGCCATGCACGAGGCCGACGCCTCCGTGGTGCGGCGCACCCGCTCCAACCCGCCGGACCGCTGGTACGCGTACATGGTCGACAAGCTCGCCGCCGCGGGCGCCCCCGCCGAGCACCTCGCCCCCCTCGTCCGCGCCCGCGACGAGGGCCGCCCCCGCAGGCTCCCCGGCCTGCGCGGGCGGCCCTCGT
>NZ_LIRJ01000604.1 GCF_001419745.1 Streptomyces silaceus
CACCCACACCATGTTCATCAGCCGCAGCGTCACTCCTTCGGGCGACTGGTCGGGGTGGCGCGCCATCCAGTCGGTGAGGGAGTCCGCCGCGCCCACCAGCGCGTGCGCCACGAAGTCAGCGTCCTCGTCGGAGAGTTGGTGGGAGCCGGGCCCGCCCTGCGTGATGCCCGCCCACACCAGGCCCGCCACCTCCGCCATCACCGCGCGGCGGGCCTCGGCGACGGCCGTCGCGATCGCCTCGCTCAGCTCCGAGGCCTGGCGGTGCAGCACCACCCAGCTGTCGCGGTGCTCGGCGACGAAGGAGAAGAACGCCAGGAGGCCCGCGTGCAGCCGCAGTTCGGGCGCTGCCTCGCCCGCCGTCGCCGCGCCCTGGAACGCGCCGACCAGGCGGTCCGCCTCGCGGCGCAGACAGGCCAGGAAGAGACCTTCCTTGGAGTCGAGGTACAGATACACCATCGGCTTGGAAATTCCGGCGAGTTCGGCGATCTCGTCCACCGACGCCCCGTGATAGCCACGCTTGGCGAAGACCTGGACCGCCACGTCGACGATCTGACGCTCGCGCTCGGGGCGCGGGACGCGCCGCCTGCGCGGGCCGGACGCACCGTCGGATATGCCGCTCACCCTTGTCAGCCTCCCTGGTTCCGACTTACCTTACTCTTTAGTAAGTTTACTTCAGGGTAAGGAGATTGCGATGGCGGACGGCGACATCAGCAAGATCGCGGAACTCGACTTCGCCCGCGTCACGCCCGAGGAGTTCGCGCGGATCGTGAAGGGCCTGTCCGGCAAGGAGATCGCGGAGATCGCCCAGGACGGCGCGCTGCGCACCCGCGTCCTGCAGGAGGTCTTCGGGCGCATGGAGCGGCAGTTCAAGCCGGAGACGGCCGGCTCCCTCAAGGCCCTCATCCGCTGGAAGGTCACGGGCAGCGGGGAGAACGGGGAGGCGGTGTACGAGACGGACATCGCCGACGGCACCTGCACCGTCCGCGAGGGGCGCTCGGACGCCGAGCCGCGCGTCACGCTCATCATGGGTGACGCCGAGTTCCTCAAACTGGTCTCCGGAAACGCCAGCCCCGTCACGATGTTCATGATGCGCAAGGTGAAGATCGCGGGCGACGTGGCCCTCGCGTCCGGGCTCACCCGCTACTTCGACATCCCCAAGGCCTGAGGAGCGCGCCATGCCCTTCTCCCTCGAACTGACGGAGGAACAGCGGGACTTGCGCGAGTGGGTGCACGGCTTCGCCGCCGGGGTCGTGCGGCCGGCCGCCGCCGAGTGGGACGAGCGCGAGGAGACCCCGTGGCCCGTCATCCAGGAGGCCGCGAAGATCGGGCTCTACGGCTTCGAGTCGCTGGCCGACCTGTTCGGCGACCCCTCGGGGCTCTCGCTGCAGATCGCCAACGAAGAGCTGTTCTGGGGCGACGCGGGCATCGGGATGGCCCTGTTCGGCACCTCGCTCGCCGTCGCCGGGATCTTCTCGGCGGGCACGCCGGACCAGCTGGCGGAGTGGGTGCCGCAGTGCTTCGGGGACGAGGACGAGCCGAAGGTCGCGGCGTTCTGCGTGTCCGAGCCGGAGGCCGGGTCGGACGTCTCCGCGCTGCGCACCCGCGCCACGTACGACGCGACGCGCGACGAGTGGACGCTCAGCGGCCAGAAGGCGTGGATCACCAACGGCGGCATCGCGAACGTGCACGTCGTGGTGGCGTCCGTGGACCCCGCCCTGGGCTCGCGGGGACAGGCCGCGTTCATCGTCCCGCCGGGCACGCGCGGACTCGAAGGGGGACGCAAGATAAGGAAGTTGGGGCTGCGCGCCTCGCACACCGCGGACGTGTTCCTGGATGACGTACGGGTGCCGGGGAGCTGTCTGCTGGGCGGCAGGGAACGCCTCGACGCGCGGCTCGCGCGGGCCCGGGAGGGCGTGCGGGGCGCGCCGGGCGCGCGGGGGCAGGCCGCCATGGCCACGTTCGAGGTCAGCCGCCCCACGGTGGGCGCGCAGGCGCTCGGGATCGCCCGTGCCGCCTACGAGTACGCCCTGGAGTACGCCGGGGAACGCGTCGCCTTCGGCCGCCCGATCGTCGAGAACCAGTCGATCGCCTTCGCGCTCGCGGATCTGCGCACCGACATCGAGGCCGTGCGGCTGCTGATCTGGCAGGCCGCGTGGATGGCGCGCAACGACAAGGTCTTCGACGCGGGCCAGGGCTCGATGGCCAAGCTGCGTGCGGGCGAACTCGCGGTCGCCGCGAGCGAGAAGGCCGTGCAGGTGCTGGGCGGCGCGGGGTACAGCAGGGAGCATCCGGTGGAGCGCATGTACCGGGACGCGAAGATCTACACGATCTTCGAGGGCACGAGCGAGATCCAGCGGCTGGTGATCGCGCGGGCGATATCGGGGCGGCAGATTCCCTAGGCCTCCTCCGAGCGGCAGATTCCCTAGGCCTCCTCCGAGCGGCAGATTCCCTGGGCCCCCTCCGGGCGGCGGCGCCTTGGACGCCGCCCTCAAGCCCTCATTGACCTGCGCCGATGTAACGATCATGACGACATCTGCGTACTCCCCCGCCCGCGGGTCCGAAGCCGTCGCGCTCGGGCGCCTCGGGAGCTGGCTGGTACCGGCCCTCGTCCTGTGCGTCGCCGGGTTCCAGCGGCGGTGGATGTCCGACGACGGTCACATCTACGTCCGCACGGTCCGGCAGATCCTCGCCGGGAACGGGCCCGTCTTCAACGCCGGGGAGCGCGCCGAGTCGTCCACCGGCACCCTGTGGCAGTGGCTCCTCGTCCTGGCCGGGGCCTGTGGCCTCGACATCGCCACCGCCGCGATGTACGGCGGACTGCTGCTCACCGCCGCCGGGTTCGCGCTCGCCGGGCTCGGGGCGCTGCGGCTGCGGGACGGCGGCGGCGCGCCGGGCGTGGGCGGCGGGGGCGGCTTCTTCGTGCCGTGCGGCGCGCTCGTGCTGCTCGCGCTGCCGCCCGTCTGGGACTTCGCCACCTCGGGCCTGGAGACGGGGCTCGCCACCTGCTGGATCGCGGGCGGCTGGCTCGCGCTCCTGGCCCGGCCGCGCTCGCCGTGGACGAGCGCGCTGCTCGGCCTCGGACCGCTCGTGCGGCCCGACCTCGCGCTGGTCTCGGTGGTCTTCCTGGCCGCGCAGTGGACCATGGCGCGGCCCTCGTGGCGCGGGGTGCTCGCGGGCGCCGGCGCGGCGGGGGCGCTGCCCGTCGCGTACGAGGTCTTCCGCATGGGGTACTACGGGCATCTGATGCCGCTGCCCGGCGTCACCAAGGAGGCCTCGCGGAGCCTGTGGGCGCGGGGCGCCGCGTACTTCTGGGACTTCGCGGGGCCGTACGTGCTGTGGCTTCCGCTGCTGCTCGTCGTCGCCGGGTTCCTGGCGTCGGAGCGTCCGCCGGTCCGCGTGCGCGGGACCGGGCGCGAGCTCGCGCCCGCCGCCGCCCCCGTGGTCGCGGGGGCGCTGTGCTGGCTCTACGTCGTCAAGGTGGGCGGCGACTTCATGCACGGGCGGATGTTCCTGCCGGGGCTGCTCCTGATGCTGCTGCCCGTCTTCCTCGTGCCCGTCACCCGGGCGTGGGGCATCGTCGTCCTGGGCGTCGCCGTGTGGGCGGTGGCGTGCGCGGGCGTGCTGCGGGTGCCGTACGAGGGACGCATCGGGGCCGGCGGCATCGCCGACGAACGCGGTGTGTACGTACGGCAGAACGCGGCCCCGCACCCCCTCCACCACGGCTTCGCCGGGCAGCCGGGCAACCGCGCCTACGCCGGACTCGTCCGGGCGCGGGCGCGGGCCGGCGTGCCCACGCTGCTGCTCGCCAGGACGCCGGTGACGGGCGGCGCGCCGGGGGTGACCGGCGTCTACAACACGCTCGGCTTCAGCGGTTCCGTCGTCCCGCTGTCCGGTGCCGCGCTCGACCCCATCGGGCTCGCCTACCCGCTCGCGGCCCACTCCGAGGGCATCGACGGCCGCGTCGGGCACGACAAGCGGCTGCCCGACGAGTGGATCGTCGCCGAGCGCGGCGCCGCCGAGCTGCCCGCCGGGCTCGACCCGGCCCGCGTGGACGCCGCCCGGCGGGCCCTGCGCTGCGCGCCGTTCGCGGAGCTGCGGGCGGCGACGCGGGACCCGCTGACGGCCAAGCGCTTCTGGCGGAACCTGACGGGCGCCGTGGAGCGCACGGCCTTCCGCTTCCCCAACGACCCGGTACGGGCGGAGCGGGAGGTGTGCGGGCGGGGCGGGGAGTGGACGGGCGGTGACGGTGCCGGGCGGTGACGGCGCCGGGTGCCGAGCCCGCCGAC
>NZ_LIRJ01000605.1 GCF_001419745.1 Streptomyces silaceus
CCGGCAAGACCACCGTGGCCCGCATGCTCGTGGGCCTCGTCCGCCCGGACACCGGCACCGTGACCGTCGCGGGCCGCCCCCGCGAAGCCCGTACCCCCAGAGGAAAACAGGCGAGACTGGCCCGCGCCCGGGAGATCCAGATGGTCTTCCAGGACCCCTACATCTCCCTGGACCCGCGCCTCACGGCGAGGGACTGCGTCCGCACGGCCCTGCGCCTGCACGGCAGGGACGAGACGCCGGCCGAGGCCCTCCTGGACCAGGTCGGCCTCGGCACGAGAGAGGCCGGCGCCCGCCCGAGGGAGCTGTCCGGCGGGCAGCGCCAGCGCCTGGCGATAGCGAGGTCACTCGCGGTGGACCCGCGGATCCTCGTCCTCGACGAGGCCGTCGCCGCACTCGACGTATCGATCCAGGCCCAGATCCTGAAGCTCCTCGACGAGATCCGCGGGGACACCGGCGTCGCCCTGGTCTTCGTCAGCCACGACCTGGCCGTGGTCCGGCACGTCACGGACGAGGTCCTGGTGATGCGCCGGGGCAGGGTGGTGGAGCAGGGCCCCACGGACGCGGTCCTGAGCGCCCCCGAGGACCCGTACACCAAGCTGCTCCTGGCGTCCGTCCCCGGCGAGGGCTGGGACCCGGCGGACGCGGTCAGGGCACGCGCGTCCCTCTGAGGACGAGGCCGAGGCCCTGGTCCCGGGCCCGGAAAAGGCAGGAGCCCCGCTTCCCCCGCGAACGGGGGAGCAGGGCTCCTTGGGTACTGCTATCCATCTCCGGATCTGGTCACCGGAGCAATCACACGCCCCACTCACGTGGAGCGCCCGATTACATCGGGGTGACGTTCTCCGCCTGCGGACCCTTCGGGCCCTGCGTCACGTCGAAGGAAACGGCCTGGTTCTCCTCGAGGGAGCGGAAGCCGTTCGCGTTGATCGCGGAGTAGTGGACGAAGACGTCCGGGCCGCCGCCTTCCTGGGCAATGAAGCCAAAGCCCTTTTCAGCGTTGAACCACTTCACGGTTCCGGTAGCCATAAGCCCTCCTTGGGCCAAAGGGTTGCCCTGCTCCAGAACCAGCGATTGTTTAAACAACTGCATAAGTCTGAAAACGACGAGAGCCCGCGGGGTCACATGCTCCGCAGGCTCTGTACTGCAAGGGAAACCAAACTGCAACTTGCGGCGAGCTTAGCACGCAGCGAGCCGAATGCAATAGGGGGCAAGATCACGTCACCCGGAGGTTTGATGGACCTCCCGACGGGGTTGACGGGGCGCACCGGGGCCCCAGGGGCCGCACCGCACCGCGGTGGGGCTAGCCTCGCCGATGTGGACAATTCTCCCCTGGACGCCTTCACGGGGGCGGGCGCCGAACAGCCGCCCCACTCCCGCCGCATTCCCCGGCCCCGCGTCGGCCACATCCAGTTCCTGAACTGCATGCCCCTGTACTGGGGCCTCGCGCGGACCGGGACGCTCCTCGACTTCGAGCTGACGAAGGACACCCCTGAGAAGCTCAGCGAGCAGCTGGTCCGGGGCGACCTCGACATCGCGCCGGTCACCCTCGTCGAGTTCCTCAAGAACGCCGACGACCTCGTCGCCTTCCCCGACCTCGCGGTCGGCTGCGACGGCCCGGTCATGTCCTGCGTGATCGTCTCGCAGGTGCCGCTGGACCGCCTCGACGGCGCCCGGGTCGCGCTCGGCTCGACCTCGCGCACCTCGGTGCGGCTCGCGCAGCTGCTGCTGGCCGAGCGGTACGGCGTGCGGCCCGACTACTACACCTGCCCGCCCGACCTCGGCCTGATGATGCAGGAGGCGGACGCCGCCGTCCTGATCGGGGACGCGGCGCTGCGCGCGAACCTGATCGACGCGCCGCGCCTGGGCCTGGAGGTGCACGACCTCGGGCAGATGTGGAAGGAGTGGACGGGGCTGCCGTTCGTCTTCGCCGTCTGGGCGGCACGGCGCGACTACGCCACGCGCGAACCGGAGGTCGTGCGCGAGGTCCACCAGGCCTTCCTGTCCTCCCGCGACCTCTCGCTCGCCGAGGTCACGAAGGTCGCCGAGCAGGCCGCGCGCTGGGAGTCCTTCGACGCCGGCGTCCTGGAGCGGTACTTCACGACGCTCGACTTCCGCTTCGGCGGCGAGCAGCTGGCGGGCGTGAGCGAGTTCGCCCGCCGGGTCGGCCCGACGACGGGCTTCCCGGCGGACGTCCGCGTGGAGCTGCTGCCCCGGTAGCGGGGGCGGGGGC
>NZ_LIRJ01000606.1 GCF_001419745.1 Streptomyces silaceus
CGCCCTTGGGGCGGCCGGTGGTGCCCGAGGTGAAAATGATGTCGGAGGGGTCGGAGCCGTCGACGGCCTCCGCCCGCGCGCGGACCGTGTCGGCGTCCACCGCGTCGCCGCCGGCCAGGAAGTCCTTCCAGGTGCGGAAGTCGTCCGGGGCGTCGTCGGAGAGGACGACCACCTGCTCCAGGTGCGGCAGCGCAGGCAGCGGCCCTTCGCCCGGCCCGTCGGCGGCGGCGCGGCGCAGCGAGGCGACGTACGACGTGCCGAGGAACGTCCCGGTGACGAAGAGGAGTTTCGCGCGGCTGCGGGCGAGGACGTACGCGGCCTCCGTCCCCTTGAAGCGGGTGTTGAGGGGGACGAGGACGGCGCCCGCCGAGACCGCGCCGAGGGCGGAGACGATCCAGTCGAGGGTGTTCGGTGCCCAGACGGCGACGCGGTCGCCGGGCTCGACGCCGCTCGCCACGCAGGCGGCCGCGGCGCGCGCCACGCGCTCGCCGAGCTCCCGGTACGAGACGCGGGTACGCCCCTCGACGACGGCCTCCCGCTCGCCGAACCGCTCGGCGGCCGCCCGGACGAGGCCGGGGATGCTGCCCCACACCAAGTCGCCGCGCATCGCCTGCCGTTGGCCGGCCGAATCCACCGGATCCCCCAGGTCGCCGCGCATAGCAAGCCCTCCCGACGCAGTAGCTGACTATCCGTCAGATTAGCTGTAGCCTGACGCGCTGTCAGCAGTCGGGACACGCTCGCGACACGGCGGAGGTCCGTTGCCCATGGCTTCAATCAAGGACGCTACAGCGATCGTCGGGATCGGCCAGACCCCGTTCGCCAAACAACTCCCGGAGAGCGAGAAGGCGTTGGCCTGCCGGGCCATCGTCGCCGCCCTCGACGACGCGGGCATCGCCCCGTCCGAGGTCGACGCCTTCGCCTCGTACACGATGGAGGAGACCGACGAGGTCGAGGTCGCCAAGGCCATCGGCGCGGGCGACGTCACCTTCTTCAGCAAGGTGGGGTACGGCGGCGGCGGGTCCTGCGCGACCGTCGCGCACCTCGCCGCCGCCGTCGCCACCGGGCAGGCGAGCGTCGGCGTCGCCTGGCGCTCGCGCAAGCGGGGCAGCGGGCCGCGCCCCTGGAAGAACACCGCCGTCCAGCTCCCCACGCCGGGCCAGTGGACGCGCCCCTTCGGCCTGCTGCGGCCCGCCGACGAGATCGCGATGCTGGCGCGCCGCCATATGCACGAGTACGGCACGACCCGCGACCACCTCTTCAACGTCGCGCTCGCCTGCCGCAACCGCGCCAACCAGAACCCCGCCGCGATCATGTACGAGCGCCCGCTGACCCGCGACATGTATATGACCTCGCGCTGGATCAGCGAGCCGCTCTGCCTCTTCGACAACTGCCTGGAGACGGACGGGGCGTTGGCGTGCGTGATCGTGTCCGCCGAGCGGGCGCGCGACTGCCGGCAGCGGCCCGTGTACGTCCACTCCACGGCGCAGGGCCTGCCCGCGCAGCACCACGGGATGGTCAACTACTGGAACGACGACCCGCTCTCCGGACCCGCCTGGACGGCGGCCCGACACCTGTGGAAACAGGCCGACTTCGGCCCGCAGGACGTCGACGTCGCCCAGATCTACGACGCGTTCACCCCGCTCATCCCGCTCTCCCTGGAGGGCTACGGCTTCTGCGGGCGCGGCGAGGGCGGCGCGTTCACGGAGGGCGGCGCCCTGGAGAGCGGCGGCCGGCTGCCGATCAACACGGGCGGCGGCGGCCTCTCGGAGGCCTATGTGCACGGCTTCAACCTCATCAACGAGGGCGTGAAGCAGCTGCGGGGCACGTCCACGGCACAGGTGCCGGACGCGTCGACGTGCCTGGTGACGGCGGGCGAGGGCGTCCCGACGTCGGCGATCCTCCTGAGGTCGTGAACCGGCGCAGGCGACGGCGCCCCGTCAGGGGCGCGGGAACTGTGCGACAAGCCACTTCACATCCGCATCCGGCAAGGGACGATCACATGGCAGACGCGACGACCGAACCACTCCTGACCCCGACCCCCGACGACGACGGCGCCCCCTTCTGGGAGTACGCCGCCCGAGGCGAACTGCGGATCCAGGCCTGCGCGAACACCGCCTGCGGCGAACTCCGCTTCCCGCCCCGCCCCTGCTGCCCCCACTGCCAGTCCTTCGACAGCGAGTGGCGCAGGATGAGCGGCCGCGGCCGCATCTGGTCGTACGTGTTCCCGCATCCGCCCCTGCTGCCCGCCTACGCCGAGCAGGCCCCGTACAACGCGATCATCGTCGAACTGGCCGACGCCCCGCGGATCCGCCTCGTCGGCAACCTCGTCACGGCGCCCGACGCCCCGCTGAACTCGGTGGACCCGGAGCGGCTGCGCATCGGCGCGAAGGTGCAGGTCGTCTTCGCGGAGGTCGGCGGGGTCGTCGTCCCGCGCTGGATCCTGGAGCGGCCGTGACGCCCCGGCCCCCTGCCCAGGCCCCGGCCCCTCCACCGGAGGGCGCGCTGCGCACGGCGGTCGACAAGGAGACGGGCGTGGCGGTCCTGACCCTGGACCGGCCCGAGCGGCACAACGCGATCGACCTGGCGACGGCGGCCGAACTGGCCGCGGCCTGGCGGGGGTTCCGCTTCGACGACACCGTGCGGGCGGTGGTCGTGACGGGCGCGGGCGAGAAGGCGTTCTGCACCGGCATCGACCGCGGCGCCGAGGTGCCGCAGCCCAACTCCCCGTACACGATCGACGATCCGCTGATCGCGATCGGCCCGAAGGCGAACGACCTGTGGAAGCCGGTGATCGCCGCGGTCAACGGCATGGCGTGCGGCGGGGCCTTCTACCTGCTGGGCGAGGCGGAGTTCGTCGTCGCGGACGAGCGCGCCACGTTCTTCGATCCGCACACCACGTACGGCATGGTCAGCGCGTACGAGACGATCCACATGGCGCAGCGCATGCCGTTCGGCGAGGTCGCGCGGATGGCGCTGATGGGGACGGCGGAGCGGGTCTCGGCGCGGCGCGCGTACGAGACGGGGCTCGTCTCCGAACTGACGCCCCCTGGTGAGGTGTTGGCGGCGGCGAAGCGGGCCGCCGAGACCATCGCGTCGTATCCGACGGAGGCGGTGCAGGGCACGGTGCGGGCGGTGTGGTCGGCGAAGGAGGCGGCCCGCGCGCAGGCGCTGGCGCACGCGCCGCACCTGATCGCGCTGGGCAATCTGCCGCCGGAGCGGCAGGCGGAACTGTTCGCGGCGCGGCGCGGGTCGGCCGGGTCCACCGGGGGTGCCTCTTTCCGTACGCGCTGAGCCGGTCCGTCGGCATACGCCGGTATACGCCGGTGCGCAGGTATACGCCGGGTCAGCCGCGCGGCTCGGCGATGCGAGGAGCCCGGCTCTTGGGGGAGCCGAGGCTGACGGCGCGGGCGTCGCCGGGCTCGTCGCGCATGGAGGTTGGCGGGCGCTGTGTTCTTCGCGACGGTCGTCTGGTCGGCCGTCGCGGTGGTCCACGAGGGCCGGTGTGGTCGCCTGGCGGGGTTCACGCACTCGGCGTAGCGTCGATCTTGAGAGACGCCCCATGAGGAGGCCCGACATGGTCCGCAACGTCCTCGGGTCGATCCTCGCTCTCATCGGAGCGACGGCCGCCGTCTGGAGCCCCTTCCAAGCCTGGTACGACGGCCGTCACGGACGCCACTTCCGCCTCGACGAACTGTTCTCCGGCGCCGGGATCACCGACGCGCGGGCGGAACTCTTCGGCTCGCTGTTCCTTCCCTTCGCCTTCGCGGCGCTGCTCACCCTGGTGGGTGTGCTGCTGCGGTCGCGGCTGATGGTGGGGTGCGCGGGGGTGGTCGTGCTGGGCTTCACGGTGCTGTGGATGGTCCGCCAGGGGCAGGCGGAGGGCTCCCTCACCGTCGCCGGTGACGGGTCGGGGCTCGGGCAGGGGGTGCTGAACGGGTTCGGG
>NZ_LIRJ01000607.1 GCF_001419745.1 Streptomyces silaceus
CAGTGGGTCGTCAACGCCTACTCCATAGCCTTCGCCGGCTTCATGCTGCTCGGCGGCCGGGCCGGCGACCTCTTCGGACGCAAGCGGATGTTCCTCGTCGGGCTCGGCCTGTTCACCGTGGCCTCCCTCGGCGGCGGCCTCGCGCAGGCCGAGTGGCAGCTCCTCGCGGCACGCGCCCTCCAGGGCCTCGGCGCGGCGGTCCTCGCGCCGTCGACCCTGACGATCCTCACGTCGGCGGTGCCCGAGGGCGCGGCGCGGGTGCGGGCCATCGGCGTCTGGTCGGCGGTGGGCGCGGGCGGCGGCGCGGCCGGCGGCCTGGTCGGCGGGCTCCTCACCGACCTGCTCTCCTGGCGCTGGGTGCTCCTGATCAACGTACCGATCGGCGCCCTCGTGATCGTCGCGGGCCTGGCCTGGCTCACCGAGGGCAGGTCGGGCACCGCCCGCCGCCTCGACGTGCCGGGCGCGGTGCTCGTGACGGCCGGGCTCGCCACCCTCGCGTACGGCATCGTGCAGACCGAGGAGAAGGGCTGGACGGCGGCGGCGACCCTGGTGCCGCTGGCGGCGGGCCTCGCGCTCCTCGCGGTCTTCCTCGTCGTGGAGTCGCGCACGAAGGTGCCGCTGATGCCGCTGAAGCTGTTCAAGGTGCGGACGGTGTCGGCCGCGAACGCCGCGATGTTCGTGTGCGGCGCCGGCATGTTCGCCATGTGGATGTTCATGACGCTGTACGCGCAGAACGTCCTCGGCTACTCCCCGCTGAAGGCGGGCCTCGCCCTCATGCCGTCCTCGCTCACCATCGTCCTCGGCTCGATGCTCGCGCCGCGCCTGATGCCGGTGATCGGCGCGAAGAACGTCTCCGTGATCGGCATCGTCGTCGCCGCCGCGGGCTTCGGCTGGCAGTCGACGATGACGGTCGACGGCGCCTACGTCACCTCGATCATGCTCCCCGGCATCGTGATGATGTTCGGCGCGGGCCTGGCCACGACCCCGCTCGCCTCCCTGGCCACGTCGGGCGCGCAGCCGGGCGACGCGGGCCTGGTCTCGGGCCTGATCAACACCTCCCGCACGATGGGCGGCGCCCTCGGCCTCTCGGTCCTGTCCACGGTGGCCGCCGCCCAGACCGCCGGCTCGTCCTCGCGCCAGGCCCTGACCGACGGCTACGCGATGGCGTTCCGCACGAGCGGCTGCATCCTCCTGGCGGGCGTGGTGGTCCTGCTCCTGTGGATGCCGAGGCAGCGGACGTCAGCGCAGGGCTGAGCCGGGGCCCATGGCGCGGGGGTCACAGCCATCCCCGCTGCCGGGCCTCCCTGACCGCCTCCATGCGGTTGCGCGTTCCCGTCTTCCCGATCGCCGCCGACAGGTAGTTGCGCACGGTCGACTCCGACAGATGCAGCCTGGCCGCCATGTCGGCGACCGTGGCGCCGTCCACGGAGGCCCTGAGGACGTCGGCCTCGCGGGTCGTCAGGGGGCTCGGGCCCGCGCTCAGGGCGGCCGCGGCGAGGGCCGGGTCGATGACCGTCTCGCCGCGCAGCGCCTGGCGGATCGCCTCGGCCAGGTCCTCGACCGGGCCGTCCTTGACCAGGAAGCCGACCGCGCCCGCCTCCATGGCGCGGCGCAGATAGCCGGGCCTGCCGAAGGTGGTGAGGATGAGCACCCGGCAGTCGGGGCACTCCTCGCGCAGGTCGGCCGCGGCGTCCAGACCGCTGCGGCCCGGCAGTTCGATGTCGAGCAGCGCCACGTCCGG
>NZ_LIRJ01000608.1 GCF_001419745.1 Streptomyces silaceus
ACCCCGGGGCGGAGGGGGCTCCAGGGACGGGGGGAGGGGGCGGAAGCTCCAGGGTCGGGGGCGGAGATCCCGGCGGTGAGTCGGCTCCGTCAGCTCCCCCGCGGCGCCAACGCCTCCCACCGCACCGTCACTTCCCCCTGCCGCCACCGCGAAGTCCCGTCGGTCACCGGCCAGTCGGCACTCAGGTCCCGTACCGCCCTGATCCACCGCTGCCGGGCCCCGTACGACGCGTACGGCGCCGCCGCCGCCCAGGCCCGGTCGAAGTCCCGCAGGAACGCGTGCACCGGCTCGCCCGGCACGTTCCGGTGGATCAGCGCCTTCGGCAGCCGCTCGGCCAGGTCGGAGGGCTGCTCCAGGGAGCCGAGGCGCGTCGCGAAGGTCACCGTGCGCGGCCCCTCGGGGCCGAGCGCCACCCACACGTGCCGCCGCCCGATCTCGTCGCACGTGCCCTCGACCAGCAGCCCGCCCGGGGCCAGACGCGCGCGGAGCCGCTCCCAGACGGCGGCGACCTGCTCCTCGTCGTACTGCCGCAGGACGTTCGCCGCGCGGATCAGCACCGGGCTGCCCGGCAGCGGCACCTCGAAGCCGCCGTGCCGGAAGGCGAGCCCCTCGCGGGCGTACGGCGCGGCGGCGGCGACCCGCGCCGGGTCGATCTCGATGCCGACCACGCGCGCGTGCGGCGCCGCCGTGCGCAGCCGGAGCAGCAGCTCGACGGCGGTCCAGGGGGAGGCGCCGTAGCCGAGGTCGACGGCGACGGGGTCGTCGGCGCGGCGGAGCGCGGCGCCGTGGACGGCGGCGATCCAGCGGTCCATGCGGCGCAGACGGTTCGGGTTCGTGGTCCCGCGCGTCACCGTGCCCACGGGGCGGGAGGCGGTGCGTGGGGCCATGAGGAAAGGGTATGCGGGGGCGACGGCGGGGGAGAGCAGAGTAACGCTTTGGCAAAAAGGGTCAGTGGGACGGAGCAGTGGAAATGGAGCAGGGTCCTCCGGTGTTCCCCCTCTGGAGGACCCGTACGCCCTCCCCGTTGTCATGCCCGTACGCAAGGAGGACCGCCACGTGAGCCAGTACGTGTCCAGGCTCGGGCGTCGCTCCCCGGCGGCACCCTCACGGCTCCGTATCCCCGGCACCCACCGGCGCCCGCGCCGCGTTGCCATGCTCAGCGTGCACACCTCGCCGCTCCACCAGCCCGGCACGGGCGACGCGGGCGGCATGAACGTCTACATCGTCGAGCTCGCCAAGCGCCTCGCCGCGATCAACGTCGAGGTCGAGATCTTCACGCGCGCCACCACCGGCGCCCTCCCGCCCACCGTGGAGCTGGCGCCCGGCGTCCTCGTGCGCCACGTCGACGCGGGCCCCTACGAAGGCCTCGCCAAGGAAGAGCTCCCGGCCCAGCTGTGCGCCTTCACGCACGGCGTGATGCAGGCCTGGGCGGGCCACCGCCCCGGGTACTACGACCTGGTCCACTCCCACTACTGGCTCTCCGGCCACGTCGGCTGGCTCGCCGCCGAACGCTGGGGCGTCCCCCTCGTCCACGCCATGCACACCATGGCGAAGGTCAAGAACGCGGCGCTGGCCGACGGCGACACCCCCGAGCCGGCCGCCCGCGTGATCGGCGAGACGCAGATCGTGCGCGCCGCCGACCGTCTCGTCGCCAACACCTCCGAAGAGGCCGACGAGCTCGTACGCCACTACGAGGCCGACCCCGGGAAGGTCGCCGTCGTCCACCCGGGCGTGAACCTCGACCGCTTCCGCCCCGCCGACGGGCGCGCGGCGGCCCGCCGGCGCCTCGGTCTGCCGCAGGACGCGCTCGTCCCGATCTTCGCGGGCCGCATCCAGCCCCTGAAGGCCCCCGACATCCTGCTGCGCGCGGTCGCCGTGCTGCTGGAGGAGCGGCCGTCGCTGCGCTCGAACATCGTCGTCCCCATCGTCGGCGGCCCCAGCGGCAGCGGGCTCGCCAAGCCCGAGGGCCTGCAGAAGCTGGCGGCGAAGCTGGGCATCTGCGACGTGGTGCGCTTCCAGCCGCCGGTGGGCCAGGAACAGCTCGCGGACTGGTTCAGGGCGGCGTCCGTCCTGGTCATGCCCTCCTACAGCGAGTCCTTCGGCCTCGTCGCCATCGAGGCGCAGGCGGCGGGCACGCCGGTCCTCGCGGCGTCGGTGGGCGGCCTGCCCGTCGCCGTCCGCGACGAGGTCACCGGCTTCCTGGTCCCCGACCACGAACCGGCCCACTACGCGCGCGTGCTGCGCGAATTCGCCGACCATCCCCACCTGGTGGACCGCATGGGCGCCGCAGCGGCGCGGCACGCGGAGTCCTTCGGCTGGGACACGGCGGCGTCCGCGACGGCGGACGTCTACACCGCGGCGATGCACGACTTCCGCGCCGCGCACCGTCACGTACGCTCGCACCATGGCTGAGCGGGCGGACCAGGCGGAGCGGCGGGCACGGGTGGGCGATGACACCGCGTCGATCATCGAGCGGACGCTGGACGACGCCGAGCTGGAGTGGGAGTCCCCCGAGCCGGGCGCGTACGTGGTGAAGCTGCCGGGCACGCGCAAGCTCTCCACGACGCTGTCGCTGAAGGTGGGCAACCACTCCCTCTCCCTGAACGCCTTCGTGATCCGCCACCCGGACGAGAACCACGAGGCGGTCCACCGCTGGCTCCTGGAGCGGAACCTCCGCCTGTACGGGGTGAGTTACGCGATCGACTCCCTCGGCGACATCTACCTCGCCGGCAAGCTGCCGCTGGCCGCGGTGACGCCCGCGGAACTGGACCGCCTCCTCGGCTCGGTGCTCTCCGCGTCGGACGACTCCTTCAACACGCTCCTGGAGCTCGGGTTCGCGTCGGCGATCCGCAAGGAGTACGAGTGGCGCGTCTCGCGCGGAGAGTCCACGCGGAACCTGGACGCGTTCACACATCTGACCCAGCCGGGGCGCTAGCGCCGGCCGGAGCGAGGGTGCCCGCCCGTGCGCCCCGCACCGCGCGGTGAACCCCCGCCCTCTCCACCCGGACCCCGT
>NZ_LIRJ01000609.1 GCF_001419745.1 Streptomyces silaceus
CTCGCCGGGCTCACCGCCGCCGTCGTGCCGGGCAGCAGCGCGAGCGCCGCGCCGTCCGCGGCGGCGCCGTCGGTGAAGACCGCCGCGCGGGCGGGAGGCGTCGCGGCCGCGGCGGGCTGCCCGGTCACGCGCTTCGGTCACGCGGGCAGGTACAAGTGCCACACGCGCGTGATGGACGCCTACTGGGACTCCCGGCCCGGCTACGACGAGACGTTCGTGATCGCGCCGGACCGGACCATCTGGCACATCTGGGGGCGCTCCGGCGGCTGGAAGCGCATGCCGAACGGCGGCAAGGCGGACAACATGGCCGGATATGACACGGCGAACGGCCGCACCGTCGCCGTCTGGGTCGGCAGCACGAAGTGGTGCACCAACTACAAGAACAACAAGTGGAACGCCTGGCACAAGTGCCGGGGCTGAGCCGGCGGGGGGACGCGCGAGGAGGCGCCCGCCCGACCGGGGCGCCGCCTCCTCGTGTGCGGGGGTACGACGGTCGTACCGCCGTGTGCGGGGGGCGCGACGGTTACGCCGCCTGCTCCTTCTCCTGCTCCGCCTCCACCTGCGCGTTCCACTCGCGCTTCGAGGCCTGCCAGCCGTCCTCGTTGTGGCCGAGGCGCCAGTAGCCCGAGACGGACAGGCGCTCGCGGGGCAGTTCGCGCTCCATGCGCAGATGGCGGCGCAGCTCCTTCACGAAGCCCGCCTCGCCGTGCACGAAGACATGCGGTTCGCCCGCGGGGAACTCCAGGGCGCGCACGGCCTCCACCAGCAGCTCGCCGACCGGGCGGTTCCCGCGGTGCAGCCAGGTGACGTGTGCGTCCGTCGCGATCTTCTGCTCCTCCTCGGGGCCCTCGACCTCCACGAAGACGTGGGCGCGCGCACCCGCGGGAAGCGCCTCGGCCGCGGCGGCGATCGCCGGCAGGGCGCTCTCGTCGCCGGCCAGCAGATGCCAGGCGGCGTCCGCGTCCGGGGCGTAGGCGCCGCCGGGGCCCAGGAAGCGGATGGTGTCGCCGAGGACGGCGTCGCGGGCCCACGGGCCCGCGAGGCCCTGATCGCCGTGGATCACGAAGTCGAGGGCCAGCTCGCGGGCCTCGGGGTCCCACCAGCGCACGGTGTACGTGCGCGTCACCGGCCACTGCTCGCGCGGGAACTCCTCGCGGATGCGCTGGATGTCGAACGGCTCGGGGTAGGTGACGCCCTCGGCGTCGAAGAGCAGCTTCACGTAGTGATCGGTGCAGTCGCCCGCCGTGAACTCGGCGAGCCCCGCGCCGCCGAGGACGACGCGCTGCATGTGCGGGGTCAGTCGTTCCGTGCGGACGACCTGCCCGACGTGGGCCTTCGGTGCTTTGCGTGCCGGACGTTCTGCCATGACGGCCGCCTCCCCTGATCCACAAGTACTTAGGTTTACCTAAGCTAACACCTCGGCTCGTGGAGGAGGGGGTGTCTCAGCCGTCGAGCGTCGTGAGCAGCCGCTGGAGCGAGCTGCCGAGGCCCCACCGGGCCGCCAGCTCGTCGAGCGCCGCCGGATCGCGCGGCTCGCGCGGCAGCGCCACGTCCACGTCGGGCAGGGGCACGTCGTCCGCCACGCGCACGACCTTCGGCGCGACCGCCACGTAGGCCCGGGACTCGTCGAGCCGCTTGCGCTGGGACGGGGTCAGCTTCGACGTCGGGTCGTCGACCGCGGCCATGATCCCGGCCAGGTCCCCGAAGGCGTCCAGGAGCTTGGCGGCGGTCTTCTCGCCGATGCCGGGCACGCCGGGCAGGCCGTCGCTCGGGTCGCCGCGCAGCAGGGCCAGGTCGACGTAGCCGGAGCCGTCCACGCCGTACTTCTCGCGCAGCCAGGTCTCGTCGGTCATCTGCAGGGTGCCGACGCCCTTGAGGGGGTAGAGGACGCGGATGCCGCGCTCGTCGTCGACCAGCTGGTAGAGGTCGCGGTCGCCGGTGACGATGTCGACCGGGCCCGTGGCGCGGGCGGCGAAGGTGCCGATCACGTCGTCCGCCTCGTACGCCTCGACGCCCACGCGCGCGATGCCGAGCGCGTCGAGGACGTCCTCGATCACCGGGACCTGCGGGGAGAGCGTGTCCGGGATCTCCTCGGCGTCCGCGCCCTGCGGGACCTCCTCGGCGACGCGGTGCGCCTTGTAGGAGGGGATGAGCTCGACCCGCCAGTGCGGGCGCCAGTCCGCGTCCATGCACGCGACCAGGTCGTCCGGGCGGTGGTCCTGCACGAGGCGGGTGATGAAGTCGAGCAGCCCGCGCACCGCGTTCACCGGAGTGCCGTCCGGGGCCTTCACGGACTCCGGGACCCCGAAGTAGGCCCGGAAGTAGAGGGAAGCCGTGTCGAGAAGCATGAGCCGTCGTGTTCGCTGAGTCACATCGCGCATCATGCCGCACGGCACCGACAGCGGGGGTGCCCCGGCGGGCCCGGCACGGCCGCGTTGCGCATCGCGGCACACCGTGCCGAGGAGGCAACAAATGTGAGCTGGGACACTCCTTGGTTTGATCCGTGTAAGCACGGGCAGGCGCGCACCCGGAGCGAACCCGGTCGAGGATTCAACATTTCGACCGGGCAAGTGGGCAGAACCCCACGCCGCTCCACGGCCCGCCGGCGGGGGAGGCGGGCCGTCTTGGTTCGACCCGAGAGGTGTATGTGTCCAGGCTGCAGGCCGAGCACTTGTACAAAGTGTTCGGCAGACGACCCGATGACGCGGTGGAGAAACTCCGCCACGGAGCCGACCGAGAGGAGCTGCGCGCCGACGGCACCACCGCCGCCGTGATCGACGCCTCCTTCGAGGTCGAGCCGGGCCAGATCTTCGTCGTCATGGGTCTCTCCGGATCCGGCAAGTCCACGTTGCTGCGCATGCTCAACGGGTTGTCGGAGCCGACGGCCGGTCACGTCCGCTTCGACGGCCAGGACCTCACCGAGCTGAGCGCCCGGGAGATGCGCGAGGTCCGGTCCAAGAAGATCAGCATGGTGTTCCAGCACTTCGCGCTGTTCCCCCACCGCAGCGTCCTGGAGAACGCCGGCTACGGCCTCGAGGTGCAGGGCGTGCCCCGCGCCGAGCGCGAGAAGCGCGCCACCGAGGCGCTGGAGCTCGCGGGCCTCAAGGGCTGGGAGAAGTCCTGGCCCGACGAGCTGTCCGGCGGCATGCAGCAGCGCGTGGGCCTGGCCCGCGCGCTCGCCACCGACGCCGACCTGCTCCTCATGGACGAGTCGTTCAGCGCGCTCGACCCGCTGATCCGCCGTGACATGCAGGACCAGCTGCTGGTGCTCCAGAAGCGGCTGAAGAAGACCATCGTCTTCATCACCCACGACCTGAACGAGGCCATGCGCCTGGGCGACCAGATCGCCGTCATGCGCGACGGCCGCATCGTCCAGATCGGCACGTCCGAGGACATCCTGGTGACCCCGGCCAACGAGTACGTGGCCTCGTTCACGCAGGACGTCGACCGCTCCCGGGTGCTCACCGCGGGCGCGATCATGGCCGACCCGGAGACCGCCTTCGGTACGAAGACCGCCGACGGCAAGGAGCTGAAGACGGCGAAGGACGTGCTCGCCGCGGCCCCCGCCACGGTCACCGAGGACACCCCGATCATCGAGCTGTTCACCCCCTGCTCCACCAGCGGTGTGGCCGTCGCCGTGACCGACGACGAGGGCGAGCTCATCGGCGTCGTCCCGCGGGCCAGGCTGCTCGCCGTGCTCGGCGAGCCGATGAAGACGGAGACGGTGGAGGAGCCGCGGGACGCGGTCCCCGCCTCCATACCCGCGCAGGACGACGGCGGCAAGAACGTGGGCAAGGTGAGCAGCGGTGCCTAGGATTCCCTTCGGCGACTGGGTCAATGACTCGGTCGAATGGCTCAGAACCCACATGGACTGGCTGTTCGACTTCATCAAGACGATCTTCCAGAACATGTGGGACGGCGTCTACGACGTCCTCTCCGCGCCCGAGCCGCTCCTGATGGCGGGCATCCTCGCCGTCATCGCCTTCTGGCTGCGCGGCCTGCTCGGCGGTGCGCTCTCCTTCGTGGGCTTCGCCTTCATCGTGTCCCTGGAGCTGTGGGACAACGCGATGATGACGCTGTCCCTGGTGCTCGTCGCCACCTTCGTGGCACTGGTCATCGCCGTGCCCGTGGGCATCTGGGCGGCGCGCTCCAAGACGGTCAGCGGCATCGTCCGGCCCGTCCTCGACTTCATGCAGACGCTGCCCGCGATGATCTACCTCATCCCGGCGCTGCTGTTCTTCCGCATGGGCGCCCCCGCGGGCATCGTCGCCACCATCGTCTTCGCGCTCGCCCCCGGCGTGCGCATGACGGAGCTCGGCATCCGCCAGGTCGACAAGGACCTGGTCGAGGCCGCCGACGCGTTCGGCACCACGCCCCGCAACACCCTGTTCCGCGTCCAGCTGCCGCTCGCGCTCCCGACGATCATGGCCGGTGTCAACCAGGTCATCATGCTCGGCCTGTCCATGGCGGCGCTGACCGGCATGGTCGGCACCCCGGGCCTGGGCGCCGACGTCAACGCGGCCATCGGCCAGCTCGACGTCGGCCTGGGCGCGGAGGCGGGCGTCTCCATCGTCATCCTCGCCATCTACCTGGACCGCGTCACCAGCGGCCTGGGCAGCCAGGTCTCGCCGCTCGGCCGGCGCGCGCTCGCCAAGGCGCGGGCCATGCAGGGCCTGAAGATCTGGAACTACCGACCCCGGCCCGTCGTCGCGATGGTCGGCGTCGTCGTCCTCGCGCTCGTCGCGGGCGGCATGAGCATCTTCGGCGGCACCAAGTCCGAGTCCGTGGCCGACACCAAGAACGTCGGCGACGGCAAGGAACTGAAGATCGGCTACATCCCCTGGGACGAGGGCATCGCCTCCACCTTCCTCTGGAAGGAGATCCTGGAGCAGCGCGGTTTCAAGGTGACCACCAGCCAGCTGGAGGCCGGTCCGCTGTACACCGCCCTGTCGCAGGGTGACATCGACTTCCAGACCGACTCGTGGCTGCCGACGACGCACGCCTCGTACTGGAAGAAGTACGGCAAGGACCTGGAGGACATGGGCTCCTGGTTCGGGCCCACCTCGCTGGAGCTGACCGTCCCGGCGTACATGAAGGACGTCAACTCCCTGGAGGACCTCAAGGGCAAGGCCGACACCTTCAAGGGCAAGATCACCGGCATCGAGTCCAGCGCCGGAATGATGGGCCTGCTCAAGGACAAGGTCCTCGGCGCGTACGGCCTGGACAAGGAGTACAAGGTCGTCGACGGCTCCACGCCGGCGATGCTGGCCGAGCTGAAGGCCGCGTACTCCAAGAAGGAGCCGATCGTCACCACCCTGTGGTCGCCGCACTGGGCCTACAGCGACTTCAAGCTGAAGAAGCTCAAGGACCCGAAGGGCGCCTGGGGCAAGGGCGACGGCGTGCACACGCTGGCGCGCAAGGGCTTCTCCGGCGAGAACCCCGAGGTCGGCAAGTGGCTCAAGGACTTCAAGATGAGCGAGAAGCAGCTCACGAGCCTTGAGGCCGAGATCAACAAGGCGGGCAAGGGCCGGCAGCAGGACGCCGTGCGCGCCTGGCTGAAGAAGAACCCGGGCGTCGTCGACAAGCTGGCGCCGCTGCCGAAGAACTCGGGCAGCGACGAGAACAAGCGCCCGCTGAAGGCCGCGTACTTCGCGTGGGACGAGAACATCGCCGTCACCAACCTGTGGAAGCGCGTCCTGGAGAAGCGCGGCTACAAGATGGAGCTGACGCCGGCCGACGTGGGCCCGGCCTACACCGGTCTCGCGCAGGGCGACCTCGACCTCAACCTGGACGCCTGGCTGCCCACCGCCCAGAAGACGTACTGGGACAAGAACAAGGCCAACCTCAACGACCTCGGCTCCTGGTACAGCCCGACGTCCCTCGAGGTCGCCGTCCCGTCCTACGTCAAGGACGTGAAGTCGCTCGAGGACCTCAAGGGCAAGGGCGACACGTTCAAGGGCAAGATCATCGGCATCGAGCCGGGCACCGGCGTGATGCAGGCCCTCAAGGACAAGGTCCTGCCGGGCTACGGGCTCGACAAGGAGTACGAGATCGCGGCGGGCTCGACCCCGGCGATGCTCTCCGAGCTGAAGGCCGCGTACGCCAAGAAGGAGCCGGTCGCGGTGCTCCTCTGGTCGCCGCACTGGGCGTACAACGAGTACGACCTGACCAAGCTGAAGGACCCCAAGGGCGGCTTCGGCAAGGGCGACACGATCCGCACGCTCTCCAGCAAGGACTTCCCCGACCAGTACCCGCAGCTCTCGAAGTGGCTCAAGAACTTCAAGATGAGCGAGCAGGAGCTGGCGAGCCTGGAGAACGAGATCAACAAGGCGGGCAAGAACAACGAGCCCAAGGCCGTCGACACCTGGCTGAAGAAGAACCCGGGCTTCGAGGAGAAGATGACCTCCGCGAAGTAGTCCGACGCGTTCACCGCTCCCGAGGGGTGGGCCTCGCCCGTGTGGCGAAGCCCACCCCTCGGGGCGTTCCGGCGGGCCGCCCCGGTCCCTAACCTCGACTGGGCCCCGCCCCTCCCGCGCACCCGTGCGCACACCCGAACGTGAGCGCCCACCCCGTGACCGCAAGGCAGCCCAGGACGGCACTCTTCGCCGTCGCCACCGCGCTGGCCCTGGCCGCCGCCCTGTTCGTCGCACAGCTGGCGCGCGCCGACGCCGCCCCCGCCTCCGCGGCCACCGCGCGCCTGGCCGCCCTCGCCACCGACGTGCGCGCCGCCGACGGCCACCGCTACGACGCCCGCGACCACACCGGCCGCACCATGGACGCCGCGCAGATCGCGCAGGCCCAGGACGGCACCTACCTCGCCGTCTACCACACGCTCCTGGCCGACGGCCGCTTCCACGCGGCCGTCGCCACCTCCGCCGATCTGCGCCACTGGCAGCGCCGCCACGACTTCGGGCCCGGCACCCACCAGGCCTCCCTCGCGTCCGACGGCCGCGGCGGCTACGTCCTCGCCTACGAGAAGGACCCGCGCAACCACATCGCGGTCCGCGCGTACGAGGATCTGCCGGCGCTGCTCCACGGCCGCGCCCACCGCGCCTTCGACGCCCCGCTCACCCTGTCCCGCTGCGCCGAGGGCACCCCGAGCGTCACCGCCGTGCGCGGCGCCACGATCCACCTCACCGGGCACTACCGCGCCGGCTGCGACACCGACCGCCAGCTGCGCGCCACCCTCACCGGCTTCCGGCACTGGCACGCCGAGCCCGACCGGCGCCTGGACCGCGCCGTGCGCACCTGGGGCAACGGCGGCAACATCGGCGACCGCTCGCCCGTCGAGCTGGGCGGACAGCGGGTGGTCCTCATCGAGGGACAGGGGCGGCGCGGCGACTTCGGCAGCTGGGGCACCTACGCGTACGACCCCTCAAGTGGCCGCGCGGACCGCCTCGACGTCCGCACCCACGGTGGCAGCCGCGCCTTCGCCAATCCCTCGGCGACGCTCCTGACCGATCCGGCGGGCCAACCCGCCCTGCTCGTCAGTCTGTTCGTACCGAGCGAGGGTTCCGCCCCCGGCGAGGCCGGACAACTGCTCTACTGGCACAAGCTGTGACCCGCGGTCCGGCCAACGGGGCAAAACCGTTTGGCGAACATGCGTAGGGTGCAGAAAACCCCTCAGGGTTGAGAGCGGGCCGATGCGCTGAAGGGAGCCGGGGAGATGGACGAGCACAAGGAGACCCTCCGGGTGGGCTCTGCCGTGCGGCGGCGCCGGCGGCAGCTGGAGCTCACGCTCGCGGTCGTCGCCGAGCGCAGCGGCCTGTCGGTGCCGTTCCTCAGCCAGATCGAGAACGAGCGCGCCCGCCCCAGCATGCGCTCCCTCCAGCGGGTCGCCGACGCCCTGTGCACCACCGACGTGGAGCTGCTCGCCGCCGCCGACCCGGCCCGCACCGTCGAGGTCGTGCGCGCCGGCGACGACACGGACCTGGAGGGCTCCACCCCCGCGGCACGCGTGCGGGAACTGGCCCGGGGCCACCATCAGCTGCACGCCCTGGAGTTCATCGGGGACCACGACGAGGGCCGGGAATTCCAGCACCGCAACGACGAGTTGATGTACGTCGTCGAGGGCGCCGTCGAGATGGAGGCCGAGAGCCGGGCCTACCGCCTGGGGCGCGGCGACAGCCTGTTCCTGACGGGCGGGGTGCGGCACCGCTGGCGCGCCACCGAGCCCGACACGCGGGTCCTGGTGGTCGCCGTCGGGGACCACGTCGAGGCGGTGGACGAAAGGGGGCGCTGAGGTGTCCCTCGCGCGGGGCCCGCTGCGGGTCGTCTCGCTGGTGCCCTCGCTGACCGAGGCGGTCGCGGTGAGCGCGCCGGGGGCGCTGGTCGGCGCGACCGACTGGTGCAGCCACCCGGCGGACCTCGACGTGGTGCGGGTGGGCGGCACCAAGAACCCCGACGTGGCCCGTGTCATCTCCCTCGCGCCCGACCTGGTCGTCGCCAACGAGGAGGAGAACCGCGCGCCGGACCTCGCGGCGCTGCGCGCGGCCGGCGTGGAGGTCCTGGTGACCGAGGTGCGGACGCTGGCGCAGGCGTTCCGCGAGCTGGCCCGGGTGCTCGCGGCATGCGGGGCGGGACGGCCCGCGTGGCTGGCCCGGGCCGAGGCGGCATGGCGGGAGCCGCCCCGCTTCGTGATCCGGCGGCGGGCGGCGATCCCGATCTGGCGGCGGCCGTGGATGGTCCTGGGCCGCGACACCTTCGCGGGCGACGTCCTGGCGCGCCTGGGCGTCGACAACGCCTACGCCACCCACGCCGAACGCTATCCGCGCGTGCCCCTGGAGGAGCTGCGGGCGGCCGACCTGGACCTGGTGGTCCTGCCCGACGAGCCCTACCGCTTCACCCGCGACGACGGCCCCGAGGCTTTCCCCGAGGCCGTGCCGACCGCGCTGGTCAGCGGCCGGCACCTCACCTGGTACGGCCCGTCGCTGACCGAGGCGCCCGCGGTGCTCAGCGAGGCGCTGCGAGAAGCCTGCCGTTGAACACGCCGCGCAGGGTGTGGGCCAGGGCCACCGCCCAGGCGGTCACCAGCAGCGCGAAGAGGGCGACCGCCAGCCAGTCGAAGACCGCGAGGCCCGTGTGCGTGCCGAGGCCCTCGGCGCCGGTCACGCAGGTGCCGACGGGGAAGGTGAAGGCCCACCACGTCATCGCGAAGCCCATGCCGCGGCGCCGGGCGCGCAGCACCATGGCCGCGGCGAGCGCGAGCCACATCAGGGCGAAGCCCATCACGGGCACGCCGTAGAGCACGGCGAAGGCGAGGAAGCCCCGGTCGAGCGGGGCGGGCACGACGCCCGGCGCGAAGTCGGCGAACTTGTTGGCGGCGGTCGTCGACTGGCCGAGCGGGCCGAGCACCAGGAACAGCGTGGGGGTGAGCGCCAGCGGCAGCGGGCCCGCGGTGACCAGCCGGGCGAAGATCACCGGCAGCATCACCAGGGTGGCGAGCAGGCTCAGGCCGAACATCGCGAAACAGGCGTACAGCATCGTCTGCTGCGCCTGGCCCGCGGGCAGATGGGGGATGAGCAGCGGGCCGACGGCCGCCGACACCATGGGCGCCACCACGGGCAGCAGCCACACGGGCGAGGCCTGGTCGGCGGCTATGCGGTGCCGCACCACCATCAGATACGGGATGGCGACGGCCGCCGCGAGCCCGATGAGCGTGCCCGCGGTGAACAGGACGGTGTCGAGCGCGACGGCCGCGGTCGTCCCGATCCAGTCCTTGCCGACGATCAGCGTGCCGCCGCCGACCGCGAGCAGCGCCATCGACAGACAGCCGTAGAACGGCGCCACGGTCGGGTCGAGGAGGTGGGTGCGGGCCTGGTCGCGGTGGTGGAGCCAGTGCGCGGCCCGCGCGGTGAGCAGCACGACGAGCAACACCAGGGACAGCGCCCACACCGCCGTGCACGCCGTGCGCAGCCCCGTGAACCGGTACGGCAGCGTGGCGCCCGCGTTCGCGATGATGGCGGTGCCCATCACGGAGGCGTACCAGTTCGGCCCGAGGTGGCGGACGGCGGAGAGACGGGTGCCGGCGGCCGCGAGGCCGGGGCCGGGGGAGGCTGTGGGGTGAGCGGTGCTGACCATGTGTCCACGGTCTTACGGGACGCCGGGCGCCACCAGGGAGCACTCTTCTATGGGGACATAATCTGGCCTTATGAGTCTGTCGACGCCCGCGCCCGATCCGTCCCCGGAGGCCACCCTGGCACACCGCGTCCCCGACCTCGGGGCGCTGCAACTGCTGCTGGCCGTGGCCCGTCTCGGCAGCCTCGGGCGGGCCGCCCGTGAGCTGGGCATCACCCAGCCCGCCGCCAGCAGCCGGGTGCGCGCCATGGAGCGCCAGCTCGGGGTCGCGCTCGTCGACCGCTCGCCCCGCGGCTCGCGCCTGACGGACGCGGGCGCGCTGGTGACCGACTGGGCGGGGCGGATCGTGGAGGCGGCGGAGGCCTTCGACGCGGGGGCGCAGGCGCTGCGCGACCGCCGGGACTCCCGGCTGCGGGTCGCGGCGAGCATGACGATCGCGGAGTACCTGCTGCCGGGCTGGCTGATCGCCCTGCGGACCCAGCGGCCGGACACGGCGGTGTCGCTGCTCGCGGGCAACTCCGCGGCCGTGGCGTCCCGGCTGCTCGCGGGCGAGGCCGACCTCGGCTTCGTCGAGGGGCTCACCGTGCCGGGCGGGCTCGACGAGGTCGTCATCGCGCACGACCGGCTGGTCGTCGTGACGGCGCCGGGCCACCCCTGGGCGCGCCGCCGCAAGCCGCTGGCCGCCGAAGAGGTGGCGGCGACCCCGCTGATCCTGCGCGAGGAGGGCTCGGGCACCCGGCAGGTCCTGGAGGCGGCGCTCGGCGGCCTGGCGCGCCCCCTGATCGAGCTGTCGTCGACGACAGCGGT
>NZ_LIRJ01000061.1 GCF_001419745.1 Streptomyces silaceus
GGCAGGGCGGCGGCGGCCGCGGCCACGGGAGCCGTGGCCGCGCCGGTGGCGGTGGCGGCTCGAAGAAGGTGCCCCTCCTCGCCGTGGTCGGCGTCGGCATCGCCGCGCTGGGCATCGGCGCGGGCGCCCTGCTGAGCTCCGGCGGTGGCGAGGACGACGAGAAGAAGGACGACGGCAAGCCCGTCTCCGCGTCCGCCGAGCCCGACGAGCGGCCCTCGCCGACCGCCGACCCGGCCAAGGACCAGGCGGTCGCCCTGGACAAGCTCCTGGCCGACAGCAACAACAGCCGTGACTCGGTCATCGCCGCCGTACGCAACGTCGGCTCCTGCAAGAACCTCGGACAGTCGGCGAAGGACCTGCGCGCCGCCGCCAAGCAGCGCAACGGCCTCGTCACCCGGCTCGCCGGGCTCAAGGTCGACAAGCTGCCCGCCAACGACCAGCTGACGGCCTCCCTCACCAAGGCCTGGAAGGCGTCGGCCGCCGCCGACAACCACTACGCCGCGTGGGCGGACCAGGTGGCCCGCGCCGGCAAGAAGGGCTGCAAGAAGGGCCACGCCCGCACCACCTCGCAGACCGCGGCGGGCAACCGCCAGAGCGGCGCGGCGACCACCGCCAAGGAGCAGGCCGCCAACCACTGGAACGCGATCGCCCGCAAGTACGGCCTGACCCAGCGCAACAAGACGCAGCTGTAGGACGCCGGCCCCGCACCGGCACGCCGGCCCCGCGCCCCGGAAGGGACGCGGGGCCGTGGCAGTCGCGGCGGTGGGGTCCCTACACCGTCTGCTCCAGCGTCTTCTCCACGTTCACGAAGCCCCGGCGCGCCGGGACGAGCCGCCCGTCCCGCACCACCTGGAACGTGACGCCCGAGTTGATCAGGCGTGGGAACTCGCTGGCCGCGAGCAGGTCCTCGAAGCGCCAGCTCAGCGGCGGCGTGAGCCCGCCCGTGTCGACCCGGAGGCCGCCGTCGAGGGCGCGGCGCAGCGACTGGGCGGTGACCTCGCCGCCGTCGAGCGACTCGACGGTCTGCTTCAGGACGGTGTACGCGATCCAGGTCGTCTGCACGCCCGCGTCCGCGGGGTCGACCCGGTTGTCACCGAACGCCTGCTCCCGGATGACCTCCCGCATCCGGTCCCACCGCGCGTCACCGGACGCCGGGTACCAGCCGGTGACGTAGGCGCCCTCGTAGGGGCCGCTCGCGCCGCCCGTGCGGTCGACGAGCGACTGGTCGACGCTGCCGAGCACCGAGGAGATCCGCACCGGCGGATAGTCCTGCCGGGTGCGGCGGAAGGAGTCGTAGAAGGTGTCGGTGCGCGCGCCGAGCGCGGCCGTCACACAGCCGTCCCGCGTGCCCGCCGAGCGCAGGGCCTGTTCGGCCTGCGGGGTCAGGTCGGTGCTGTCCTCGGGGGCGCGGATGTCCGCGACGGGCTTGTGGTGGCCGTCGGCCAGGCCCTGGTTGAGCAGCTTGGGCAGCTCGTCGCCGGCGAGGGTGTCGGGGCGCACCAGGGAGACGCGGGCGCAGCGGGAGGCGAGCTGGCGGCCGTTGCCCGCCATCAGGGCGGGCTCGCCGCCGTTGACCGGGTAGGAGAGCGGGCTGCTGAACTCGTCGTCGGTGATGCCATAGCCCCCGATGTAGGGGATGCCGGCGACCTCCAGCGGGGCGAGGAAGGAGCGGCCGTGCTGGCTGTAGGCGCCGACGACCGCGACGACGTCCTGGTCGACGGCCTCGCGGGCGCAGTCGGCGGCGCCCACCGGGTCGTTGTGGTCGTTGCAGGTGAGGACCTTCAGCTCGCGGCCGTCGAGGCCGCCGTGCGCGTTGACCCAGCGCGCGTAGGCCTGGGCCATGGCCGGGACGCCCGGCTTGTTGGTGGCCTTGGTCTTCTCGGGGGCCCAGGTCATCACGGTGATGGGGTCGTCCCTGGAACCCCCCGTGGTTCCAGGGATGACCCCGCACCCGGCTATGAGCGACGTACACGCCGCCACGGCGGCCGCGGAGAGTGCTGCGGTGCGGGAGGGGCGGGGGAGGAAGGTGCGTCGCCAGCCGGTCATGTCCCTGCACGATTCCGGTGGCGGGCCAACCGTGGAGTGACTCGTTCTCAACGGACAGTGACATGAAGGTGAACGGGCGGGGTCCGGTTCGCGTGCGCGGGGTGGGAACGTACGATCGCTGACCGTGCAAGGTTCGGAGAAGTCTTCCCGTCGCGGCCGTCGCTCTAGCACCATGGGCGGCATGCCGACCAACGACATGCCGTGGTGGCGCTGGCGCAGCAACGTGCGCTCGGCGCTGCACATGCTCTCCGACCCCGCGTTCCAGCGCGAGTGCTGGCTGGCGGGGCACGCGGAGTACGGGGACGTGACCGATGCCGTGTACCGGCTGGTCGAGGACACCTGGCTGGACAACTGGTCCGCGGAGAAGTACGTCGGGACGATCTTCCGGGACCCGCAGGAGGCGGCCCTCGTCGACACGGCGGTGCTGAGGGTCCTGCGGATCATGCACGAGGTGGGGCCGGACGCGATGGTGTCCGTCTATCTGGACCACCCGGGCTGGCCGGAGGCCGTGCGGGCCGCCCGGGACGCCCACGTCCGTCTCGCGGCGGGCGACGGGGAGGACCCGGACGTGCCGCCGCAGACCCTGGAAGTGCTGCGGATCCTGACGCGGTCCGCGTAGCCGCACCGTGGAACGGCGGCCCGCCGGGGTCGCCGCATATGGGACCCTTGCCTGCATGAACGAGCAGTCCGCCCCCGCTGAGCAGTACGTCCTCACCCTCTCCTGCCCCGACAAGCAGGGCATCGTGCACGCCGTGTCGAGCTACCTCTTCATGACCGGCTGCAACATCGAGGACAGCCAGCAGTTCGGCGACCACGACACCGGACTGTTCTTCATGCGCGTGCACTTCTCGGCCGAGGCGCCGGTGACCGTCGACAAGCTGCGGGCGAGCTTCGCCGCGGTCGGCGACTCCTTCCACATGGACTGGCGGATCAACCGCGCCGAGGACCGGATGCGCATCGTCCTGCTGGTGTCGAAGTTCGGGCACTGCCTGAACGACCTGCTGTTCCGCTCGCGGATCGGCGCGCTGCCCGTGGAGATCGCCGCGGTCGTCTCCAACCACACGGACTTCGCCGAGCTCGTCGCCTCGTACGACATCCCCTTCCACCACATCCCGGTGACCAAGGACAACAAGCCGCAGGCCGAGGCCCGGCTCCTGGAGCTGGTGCGCGAGGAGAACGTGGACCTGGTCGTCCTCGCCCGCTACATGCAGGTGCTCTCGGACGACCTGTGCAAGGAGCTCAGCGGGCGGATCATCAACATCCACCACTCCTTCCTGCCGAGCTTCAAGGGCGCCAAGCCCTACCACCAGGCGCACGCCCGCGGTGTGAAGCTGATCGGTGCCACCGCGCACTACGTGACGGCCGACCTCGACGAGGGGCCGATCATCGAGCAGGAGGTCGAGCGGGTCGGCCACGACGTCACCCCCGACCAGCTGGTCGCGATCGGCCGTGACGTGGAGTGCCAGGCGCTGGCGCGGGCCGTGAAGTGGCACGCCGAGCACCGCATCCTGCTCAACGGCAGCCGCACGGTCGTCTTCGCCTAGCCGCCGCCCTCGCCCGGCCGCGGTCCCGGCCCGGCCGGGCCGGGACCGTCACATCCGGCTGAGCGAGGCCGCCGCGAACAGGACGTCGCGGATCGCCTCCCGGTCGCCGAGCTGGCCCGCGGCCGCCTCCTCCGGGGAGACGTGGCCCGCCGCCAGCCGGCAGAACTCCACGCCGTCCAGCGCCACGTGGGCCACCTCGTGCTCGGCCGACGCGACGGCCCCGGGCGAGTCGAGCGGGATCAGCCACTCGCCGCCGCCGAGACCCTCGATCTCCAGGCGCAGGCTGCGGCCCGGCGCGCCCGCCGCGACCAGGCCGCGCGGCGGGGTGGCGAGCCCGGTGCGGCGCCGCTCGGCGAGCGTGCCGGGCAGCATCCGGGCGGCCAGGTCGATCATGTGGTGGAGGTGCCGGGGCGCGGGCGGCTCGTACGGATAGTCCACCGCGTCGGCGATGTCGCCCGCGTGGATCCAGCACTCGAAGGCGCGGTCGACCATCGAGTCCCGCAGGGGCAGCTCGATCTTCGGCCCGGCGTCGGCGCCGGGCGCGGCGGGGCCCGTGCCGTACGCCACGGGGAGCCGGCCCGAGCCGCCGCCCGCGAACGACACCGTGCGGATCAGCTCGTGCGTCTGCACCCGCCAGGGGTTGCGCACCGCGCGCGTGGGCGGGAAGTACGACGCGCGCCAGTACGCCTCCGTGCGGTGGTGCGGGTCCCGGGGGACCACGACCTCCGGGCCGAGCGGATCGTCGAGGCCGAGGGAGAGCCCGACCATGCCGTCGACGGCGAGCAGATGCGCGATGACCCCGGCCACGGTGGTCTTCCGGGTGACCGCGGCGTCCTGCTCGAACCAGCGCAGCCGCACCGGGGCGTGCCACTCCGCGTCGCCGATGTCCTGGAGCAGGGCGTCCAGGCGGGCGGTCTCCGCGTCGTACGGCACGGCCCACTCGGGCACCGGGATGCGCGGCGGGCGGCGGCCGAGGCAGCTCTCCAGGACGCGGGTGCGCAGACCGGGGTCGAGGTCGAGGCTCTCCTCGGGGTGCAGCAGCCCGACGGCGTCGCGCAGCCGCAGCGCCTCCTCCGCGCAGGGGCCGCAGCCGCCCAGGTGCTCCTCGACGGCGGTGGCCTCCTCGGGCGAGCAGGCCGAGAGCGCCCAGGCGCCGAGGAGCGACTTCAGGACGCGGTGCTCCAGGACGAGGGGCGCGGCCGGCCGGGCGGTGTCCCCGGGGTCCGGAGCCGGGGACGGGTCGGGCACGGGCCGCCCGGTGTCCTCCACGGAGGCGCGCGGCAGCGGTATCCGCGGCGCGGCGGCCGGCTGGTCGGGCTCCTCCTGGGGCTCGGGGCGGTCGGAGGCGGTCACAGCGTGGTCCCGAACCCGGGCGGGGTGCCCGGTCCCGCGGAGGGGTCGCCGGTGTCGTTGGCCGTCGACAGGAGCTGGAGGCCGAGGCGGAGTCTGCGACGGGCCTCGTCCTCGGTGACGCCGAGGTCGGCGGCCGTCTGGCGGTAGTCGCGGCGCTGGAAGTGGGCGAGCTCCAGGGCGGCGCGCAGCGGCGTGGGCATGGCCGTGACGATGTAGTCCGCGCGGGCGGCGACGGAGGCCTTGCGGACCTTGCGCTCCAGGTCCTCCGTGGTGCCCTCGCCGAGGGCGAGGGCCGCGGACTCGGTCTGGCGGAGCCTGCGGACGGCCTGCTGGTGGGTGAGGCCGGCGATCCAGGAGCGCAGGGGACCCTGCCGCGGGTCGTAGGCGTCGGGGTTCTCCCAGACGTGCGTGAAGACCTCGCGGGTGATGCGGTCCGCGGCGTCCTCGTCGCCGAGGACCCGGTGGGCGAGGCCGTGCACCAGCGAAGCGAACCGGTCGTACAGCTCGCCCAGCGCGGCGGCCTCTCCGTGCGCGAGCCGCTGCTGCATGCGGCGGTCCCAGCGCCGCGGCGCGTCCTTCGGCATGCGTCCCCCTCGTGCGCTTGCCCTGTTCTGCCTTCTCCGACCGTACGTCCCGTGCCGTACTTCCGGACCTGCCTCTCCCTCGAATGTAGTGCGGACCGCCGACAGGGCACTCCTGTTTGCCGACAGCGCACAACTGTTTGCGGCAAAGCACGCGTCTCTAGGGGCACCGGATGATATTGACGGTGACCTGCTGGTGTTTCATGGGAGAGCGGTGGGGCAGCCGAAGCAGAACGAACCGTAGGGACTGCTTCCGGATCACTGCGGAACAGTGGGCAGGCAGGGCGAGCGGGAGGCGTGGCGCGTGACGCTCAAGGTGACGGTGGACGAGCAGGAGGGCTGGGCCGTGCTGTGCGTGTCCGGCGAGATGGACCTGCTGACCTCACCCGTGGTGCGCCAGCGCGTGCACGACGCGGTGGCCGACGGCCGCCGCAGTATCGTCCTCGACCTCTCCGAAGTGCTGTTCTGCGACTCCAGCGGCGTCGGCGTGCTGATCGCCACGCGCCGGCTCATCCGCTCCTGCCAGGGCAGACTGCGGCTGATCCTGCCGGCCAAGGGCGCGGTCGACGGCTCGCACGTGAACCGTGTCCTCGCCGCTCTCGGCGTGCGCCGCCTGTTCGAGGTCTTCCCGGACGTGGGCGCGGCGCTGGACGAGGAGGCGGCCCCGATGTCGGCGTGAGGGCCGCGCCACGCTCAGACGTGCCGTTTGGCCTCGCTCACAAAGGAGTTGATGGCGTCCCGCGAGACCCGGCGCCGCTCGCCCAGTTCGGCGCGGTCGTCGGTGCGGTGCACGTCGGCCACCTGGTCGAGGGTCTGTGCCGCCAGCCGCACCAGCGCGTCGTCGGTGGTGAGCAACTGCACGCGGAACAGCGCCTCCTGGGCCTCGGAGCGCAGCTCGTAGGAGCGGAAGCGCGTCTCCTCGCTCTCCTCGGTGCGGTTCCCCGCCCGGCTGAACCAGCGGTCGACCAGGACCCGCCGGTAGTTGACCAGCGCCCCCGCGTACGCGCAGTAGGCGTCGATCCGCTCCTGGCGCAGTTTCTCCGCGCGCGTGAACTGTTCCGTCCGTTCGATCGCCCTTCGCTGGAACGCGTGCGTGACCCCCGCGCCCAGAAGAGTTCCCAACACCGCTATGACACTCGCCGCAACCGCTTCCACGCGTAACAGTGCAGCACATCACCCTTGTGACACACCCTTGTCCCGGAATTCCGGCGGTCTTGGCACAAGCGTCGTTTTCCCGCCTCCCGGGCCCGCTGACCACGTACGCTCGCTGCCGGGGACACACCCCCTGACGAAGCATCCAACCGCGGAAGTGAGGCGGCCCGAAGATCATGGACAGTGCCGAGTACGAGCGTAAAATCGCGGCCCGGTTCGCCACCTTCGACCAGGACGGCAACGGCTACATCTCCCGTGAGGACTTCAGCACCGCGGCGGCCGCCCTGTGCGGCGAGTTCGCCGCGACGGCGCGGTCCGAGAAGGGGCAGGCCCTCTACATCGGCGCCGAGGCGTTCTGGCAGGGCATGGCCGGCATCGCGGACCGTGACGGGGACCAGCGGATCACCCGGGACGAGTTCGTGGGCGGCGCGGTGAAGCGGCTGCGGGACAACCCCGGCCGGTTCGCCGAGATCGCGCGGCCCTTCCTGCACGCGATGATCACCGCGGCCGACGGCGACGGCGACGGCGCGGTGACCCCGGGCGAGGCCGGGCGCGCGCTCAAGGCCCTGGGCGTGCCGGAGGACGTCGCCGCGACGGTGGCCGCCGCGCTGGACGGCGACGGGGACGGCCGGGTGACGGAGCAGGAGATCGTGACGGCGTTCGCGCAGTACTTCACGGTCCCGGAGTAGCCGACGCGGACGGGGGCGCGGGTACCGGCACCGGTACCCGCGCCCCCGTCCCGTCCTGGGCGTCAGTCCGAGAACCGCTCGCGCAGCTTGTACTTGAGGACCTTCCGCAGCGTCTCGTTGCGGGGCAGCGCCTCGACCAGCTCCAGCCGCTCCGGCAGCTTGTGGGTGGCGAGGCCCTCGCCGCGCAGGTACGAGGTGAGCGTCTCCAGCGTCAACTCCGCGCCGCCCGCGCGCTGTTCGACCACCGCGCACACCCGCTCCCCGCGTTCGGGGTCGGGCAGGCCCACGACCGCCGCCTCGCCCACGGCCGGGTGCTGGTGGAGCAGGTCCTCGATCTCCTTGGCGGAGATGTTCTCGCCCTTGCGGATGATGATGTCCTTCGCCCGCCCGGTGAGCACCAGATGGCCGCTCTCCTTGAGGTGGCCGAGGTCCCCGGTGATGAGGAAGCCGTCGGCGTCGAAGACCGCCGCGCTCTGCTCCTGGTCCAGGTAGCCCTGGCAGACGGCCTCCCCGCGCAGCCGCACCTCGCCGTCCGTGCCGGCCGGCAGCTCCTTGCCGTCGGCGTCGGTGACGCGTATCTCCATGCCCCGCGGGGGCAGTCCCTCGGTCGTCGCGAGGTTCTCCGCGGTGTCGTCCGGCGCGCCCATGGTGATCATCGGCACCTCGGTCATGCCGTAGCCGTGGGTGAGCCGGCAGCCCATCTCGCGGACGACCGCGTGGTAGATCTCGGGCGGCTTGGGCGCCCCGCCGCCCGCGAGCAGGCGCAGGGTCGGGATGACCTTCTGCCCCGCGGGGAGCTTGCGCTGCTCGGCGAGGAACATGGAGTAGAAGGCCGTCGACCCGCCCGCCACGGTCACGCCGTGCCGCCGGTAGCCGTCGAGCGCGGCGGGCAGCGCGAAGTGCTCGAACATGACCGCGGGGAAGCCGTAGAGCAGCAGCATCACGGTGTAGTCGGGCCCGGCGATGTGCGCGAAGGGGAACGCCATCGAGCCGACGTCCGACGCGCTGAGGTGCAGGGCGTGGGCCAGGCAGGAGCCGCCCGCGATCAGTGAACGGTCGGTGTGCAGCACGCCCTTGGGGTCGGACGTGGTGCCCGAGGTCCAGTAGATCCAGCGCACCGCCGTGCCGTCGGAGGGCGGCGGGGGCAGCACGGCCGGGTCGCCGTCGGGCAGCGTGTCGTAGGCCTCGAAGACACCCCGCGCGCCGAGCCGCCGCGCCATCTCCGTGTGGTCGAAGCCGCGCCAGACGCCCGGCACGGCGAAGAACTCCGCCTTCGACTCCCGCAGGGCGAAGCCGACTTCGCGGTCGCGGTAGAAGGGGATGACGGGCGACTGGACGGCGCCGATGCGGGCGAGCGCGAAGGAGAGCAGGGCCGTCTCGATACGGGTGGGCAGCTGCCAGGCGACGACCGTGCCGGGGCGCACCCCCATGTCGTACAGGCCGGCGGCGACGCGCTCGGCGCGGTCGCGCAGGGCGCCGAAGGTCAGCGTGCGGTCGTCGGCGGGGTCGGCCGCGGCCTGGAGGAGGACGGGCCGGTCGGGGGTGAGGGCGGCGCGCCGCGCGATCAGCTCCCAGAGCGTGCGGGACGCCCCCAGTTCGTGTGCGGTCTCGTTCTCCGAGGTCCTCAACGCGATCCCCTCCCAGCCGAACCGGCAGAACTGACGGGTAGTCAGATCGTGCCGAGAGCGTAAGGCCCCGCGCCTTGTCGGTCCAGGGGTGCGGGGCTAGCCTGCGTTCTGACGGAGCATCAGATGAGGTCGCAGGGGCCGGAGGGGACACATCGCATGGACCTCACGTACACCGAGGGGGAAGAGGCCTTCCGGGCGGGGCTGCGCGACTGGCTCGCGACGGTGCTGCCGACCCTCCCCGTCAAGCCCTCGCCCCAGGACTGGCCCGGCCGCCGCGCCTACGACACGACCTGGCAGCGCATGCTGTACGACGCGGGCTACGGCGAGGTCCACTGGGACGCCTCCCCGACGCAGCGCCTCATCTTCCTGGAGGAGACCGAGAAGGCAGGCGCCCCCTATGTGGGCGCCAACTTCGTGGGACTGCTGCACGCGGGCCCGACCATCGCCTCCGAAGGCACCCCCGAACAGCGCGAGCGGTGGCTGCCGCCCGTCCTGCGCGGCGACGAGGTGTGGTGCCAGGGCTTCAGCGAACCCGACGCCGGGTCCGACCTCGCGTCGCTGCGCACGCGCGCGTGGCGCGACGGCGACCACTACGTAGTGAGCGGGTCCAAGATCTGGACCTCCCACGCCGAGGTCGCCGACTGGTGCGAGCTCCTGGTGCGCACGACCCCGGTGAGCGAGGCCGTGCCCAAGCACCGCGGCATCACCTGGCTCGCCATGCCGATGGACGCGCCCGGCATCACCGTCCGCCCGCTGCGCACGCTCGCCGGGTCCACGGAGTTCGCCGAGATGTTCCTCGACGAGGTGCGGGTGCCGGTGACCCACCGCGTCGGCGACGAGAACGACGGCTGGCGCGTGACGATGGTGACCCTGTCGTACGAGCGGGGCACCGCCTTCGTGGGGGAGGTGGTGGCCTGTCGGCGCGTCCTCGGCGAGGTGGCCCGCGAGGCCCGCAAGAACGGCCGCTGGGACGACGCGGTGCTGCGGCGCACGCTGGGGCGTCTGGCCGCCGAGTTCTCGGCGCTCTGGCGGCTCACGCAGTGGAACGTGAGCGAGGCCCAGCGCACCGGAGGCGTGCCCGGGGTGGGCGGCTCGGTCTTCAAGCTGCGGTACTCGCACGCGCGCCAGGAGCTGTACGACGCCGCCGCCGAGGTCCTCGGCGCGGGCGCCCTCGACCTCGGCCACGAGTGGACCCTCGACCGGCTCTCCTCGCTGTCGTACACCATCGCCGCGGGCACCTCGCAGATCCAGCAGAACATCGTGGCCGAGCGGATTCTCGGCCTCCCGAAGGGGCGGTGAGGGTCCGTATGGATTTCCAACTCACGGAGGACCAGCGGGCGTTGCGGGACGGGCTGCGCCGCCTCCTGGCGGGCCGGTTCACGCTGCGGGACGCCACGGAACGCCTGGACCGGGCGCTCTGGCGCGAGCTGGGCGAGGCCGGGTTCTTCGCGCTCGCGCTGCCCGAGGCGGAGGGCGGGGTCGGACTGGGGCTCCCGGAGGCCGTGTTGGTCTTCGAGGAGGCGGGGCGCGCCCTGCTGCCGGGGCCCGCGGTGGCCTCCTTCCTCGCGGCGGGCGACGTCCCGGGCGCCGCGACGGGCGAGGTCGTCGTGACGGCGGTCGACGGCTCGCTGGTGCCGTGGCTGGAGGAGGCGGACGTGGTGCTGGGCGAGGCGGCCGGCGCCGAGCCGCTGCGCTCGGTCGATCCGCTGACGCCGCTGCACCGGGTGCGGGGCGCCGAAGGGGCGCGACACTCCCGGACCCCCAGGAGCGACCGCGCCACCCTCCTCTACGCCGCCGAACAGCTCGGCAGCGCCGCCCGCACCTGCGAGACGGCCGTCCAATACGCCGGTGAGCGCGAGCAGTTCGGGCGGCCCATCGGGTCCTTCCAGGCCGTGAAGCACCTGTGCGCGCAGATGCTCGTGCGGGCCGAGCTCGCCCGCGCCGCCGTGTACGCGGCGGCCGTGACCGAGGACCCGACGGAGATCACCGGCGCCAAGCTGCTGGCCGACGACGCGGCCGTGCGCAATGCGCGGGACTGCCTCCAGGTGCACGGCGGCATGGGGTTCACCTGGGAGGCCGACGTGCATCTGCACCTCAAGCGGGCCTGGGTGCGGGCGGAGCTGGGCCGCCCGGCGCGGGACGCGGAGGAGGAGCTGGCCGCGGCGCTCTGAGGGACGGGGTGCGCCCCGCCCGGAGAGCGGCCTCCGAGGGAACGGGGGAGCGAGCCCTTCGAAAAATTGGTCTACCCGATATCATGCGCTTTGTCCCGATGTTGTGAGGGGCGGTACCCGTCCGCGCCGGGGCTACTGAGCGTCGATATCGGGTTGTGTCCTACGCGTGACTCGTCACGGCACGGAGTCGGTGTCCGGCTCGGGTACCTTGTGTGAGATGCGAGTGGTTCTGAGGCTGAGCCATCCCGGTGTTGCCCCTGAGGCGACTCCGGACCCGGCAATGCCCGCCGCTCGTGGCGCGGGACGAGGAATCGTGCCCGCCTGTTCGACCCCCCGTGGCGTGCGTCGCACAGTATGCAGCACACGTACTCCTTCGCGCTGGAATATGCCCGAAGCGCTTGTTGGGGTGACTGAACGTCAATCATGCTGTCTCCCAAGGGGATCACGTTCCGTGACCCTGTGGAGTCGCGAGGCGATGTGTCCGCCGGTTCGGATGGTGTGAGCGGTGCAGGTGCTTCAAGTTCAGCTGGAGGTCGGGGCCGACCCCGCCGAGGTGGGACGGGCCAGGCGATGGGCCCGCTCGCGGCTCGCGGGCTCGGGGATAGAGGCCGACGAGCCGGTCGCCGAGACGCTGATCCTCCTGATCTCGGAGCTCGTCACCAACGCCGTGGTGCACACGGGCTGTCCGGCCGTCCTGCGCATGCTGCTCCCCGGTGTCCCCGCCGACGCGCCGGGGACGGTCCGGGTCGAGGTCGCCGACCGCAGCGCCCGGCCGCCCGCGCCGCGCCACGCGGACGGCGACGACACCAACGGCCGCGGCCTGGAGCTCGTCGACGGTCTCGCCGACCGCTGGGGCTGGCAGCCCGAGGGGGCCGGCAAGAGCATCTGGTGCGAGGTCGACCGGTGCGAGCCCGGCGTGGCCGCGGTGGCGTTCGACGGCGCGACCTATGACGCTGCCTCCTTCGACGAGGCGTCCTTCGACGGCACGGCCTACGACGCGTCGTTCGACGGCGCGGCGGGCGGCGCCCACGACGAGGAAGTGGCCTACGGCAGGCCGGCCTATCGCGGGGTGCCGAGCGGCGACGCGGACATCGCGTACGAGGCGGTTTGACGCTCGCGTACGGAGAGCGGTCTGGCTCTCGTGTACGAGGGCTTTCGCTCGGCCTCGCGTACGAAGCGGTCCGACTCTCGTGTGCGAAGGCGTTCGCTCGGCCTCGCGTACGAAGTGTCCGGGGCGGTCCGTGTACGCGGCCGTCTGAGCCGCACGAGCCCCCTTCGCTCCGGTGCGGGGCTCTCCGGGCCGGCATGCGCCGTCGTGTGCCACGATGCGCGCGCCCATGCGCGGGTGGGGCAAATCCGGCATAATTCATTAATCCCCGGACGGGTGTTGACGTAACGTGTCCGGTTGATCACGATTGTGTGCAGCGATTCGCCGCGAGGGGATGTCGAGGGCGCTCGGTGACGGAGGTCCTTGGCGAGATGTGAGTCGCGTTTTCGGCGTCAGTCCCTTCGGGGCCGTGAGGGGCAGGACCGAGCGCCGAGCCGGAGGGCGGCGCGCGCGGCAGCGCGCTCGGGGCGGACGTCGACGCGCCGCCGTCCGGAAAGGCGGGTGCTCACAGGATGGCGACCGGCGCCACCGGCGTGCCCGTCCCGCCGATGAACGGCTCCGGCATCGCCGACAGCAGGAAGGCGTAGCGGGAATCTTCTGCACAGGCTGTGGACAAGTTTTCCAGGTTCCAGTTCTGGCCCTGCAGCATCCCCATCTCGACCAGGTCGAGCGCGTGCACCGGCAGCCACAGGTTCTCGATCTCCGGCGGGAAGATCTCGAAGGTCAGGGTGTCGTTCGCGACCGCCGCCACGTCCCGCGCGTGGAACCACTCGGGCGTGCGCACCGAGAGGCCGGGCGAGGGGTATCCGTACGCGTGCTTGTCGCCCGCGAGATAGACCTGCACCTGTCCCGTGCGGACGAGGACGATGTCGCCCGCGCGCACCCGCACGCCCCCGAACTCCTCGGCCTCGTCGAGGTCTTCGGGCGTCACCGCGTGGTCGCCGGGCAGCCGGTCGAGACCCTTGGCGCGCGCGACGTCGAGGAGGACGCCGCGCGACACGACGTACGGAGCCTTGTCGATGCCGCTGTACCGCGCGCCGGCGTGGGCCGTGATGGTGTCCGCGGGGCGGCCGTTGTAGATCGTTCCCGAGTGCGAGACGTGTGTGAGCGCGTCCCAGTGGGTGGCCGTCTGCAGGCCCATCGTCACCGCGTCGTCGCTGGTGGCCACCGTGCCGGGGCCGAACAGCTCATGGTTGATCTGGACCATGGTGTGCAGCGGGTTCACGCGGCCGGGGATCATGCCCGTCTGGACGCCGTCCTCCTTCAGCGGCAGCGCGAGCGCGACGCGGCGGCCGCCGCGGACGGTGGCCGCGGCCTCGCGGACGACCTCGTCGGTGACGAGGTTGAGCGTGCCGATCTCGTCGTCGGCGCCCCAACGCCCCCAGTTGTTCACGCGTTTGGCGATCTCGTGGAACTCGGCGGGCAGGGCGGAGGGTGCGGGTTCGGCGGACGCGGGCGCGGAGGGTGCGGACGCGGAGGGTGCGGGGCCTGAGTCTGACATGAGTCCTCCCCGGGGGCTTGTCTTCAGGTATCTGACGGGTCATAGAATCTAACGGTCCGTCAGAAACCGCGGGAAGGGGCCGACGTGGGGAACTTCTTGGCAGGCAAGGTGGTGGCCGTGACCGGTGCCGGGCGCGGCATCGGCAGGGCCGTCGCGCTGGCCGCGGCGGCCGAGGGGGCGAAGGTCGTCGTCAACGACTACGGCGTCTCCATGGAGGGCGGCGAGCCGACCAGTGAGATAGCCGACGCCGTGGTCAAGGAGATCCAGGCGGCGGGCGGCGAGGCCGTCGCGGTCGCCGACGACATCTCGACCATGGCGGGCGGCCAGCGGATCGTCGACGTCGCGCTCGCCGAGTACGGGCGGGTCGACGGGGTGGTGTGCGTCGCCGGGATCCTGCGCGAGCGCATGCTGTTCAACATGGCGGAGGAGGAGTGGGACCCCGTCGTCGCCACCCACTTGAAGGGCACCTTCACCGTCTTCCGTGCCGCGTCCGCGGTGATGCGCAAACAGGGGTCCGGCACCCTGATCGGCTTCACCAGCGGCAACCACCAGGGGTCCGTCGCCCAGGCCAACTACAGCGCGGCGAAGGGCGGGATCATCTCCCTGGTGCGCAGCGCGGCGCTGGGCCTGCACAAGTACGGGGTGACCGCCAACGCGGTGGCGCCCGTCGCGCGGACCAGGATGTCGGCGAACGTCCCGATGGAGCTGAAGGAGATCGGCGAGCCGGAGGACGTCGCCGCGCTCGTCACGTATCTGCTGAGCGACCGGGCCCGCGAGGAGAAGATCACCGGGCAGGTCTACACGATCGCCGGGCCCAAGATCGCCGTCTGGGCGCAGCCCCGTGAACTGCGCGCCGGGTACGCGGACGGGGCCTGGACCCCGGAGCGGATCGCCGACTTCCTGCCGGGGACGGTGGGGACCGATCCGATGCCGATGCTCGCGCAGCTGGAGGCCATGGCGAAGGCGGCCGCCAACAAAGAACGTCCGAACGCGTAGGCGGGGGCGGGGCTGTGGAGTTCGGCTTCGGGCCCGAGGACGAGGAGTTCCGCGCCGAGGCGCGGGCCTGGCTCGCCGCGCATCTCACCGGTGACTTCGCCGCGGCCGTCGGGCGCGGCGGGCCCGGCAGCGAGCACGAGGGAGGGGCCCAGCGGCGGGCTTGGGAACGGGAGTTGGGGCGCGACGGCTGGATCGGGCTCGGCTGGGACTCCGACGCGTACGGCAACCGGCGGGCCACGCTGACCCAGCAGGTCGTCTGGGCCGAGGAGTACGCGCGCGTGCGGGCGCCGGGGCGGTACGGCCACATCGGCGAGAACCTCCTCGCGCCGACGCTCCTCGCGTACGGCACCCCGGAGCAGCGGGACGAGTTCCTGCCGGCGATCGCCCGGGGCGAGGCGCTGTGGTGCCAGGGGTACAGCGAGCCGGGGGCGGGATCGGACCTGGCGGGGGTGCGGACGCGGGCCGTGCGGGATGGGGCGGACGGGTTCCGGATCAGCGGGCAGAAGATCTGGACGTCGCTCGCGCAGGACGCGGACTGGTGCTTTGTGCTGGCGCGGACCGGGGAGGGGGTGCCGGAGGGGGAGGCCCTGTC
>NZ_LIRJ01000610.1 GCF_001419745.1 Streptomyces silaceus
CGGGGCCCGGGCCCCGCGGGATCACCGCTTCACGGCGCAGAGGAGCCCGTCTCCCACGGGGAGCAGCGACGTCACCAGGTCGGGGCTCTCCCGGACGGTGCGCAGGAGATCGCGCAGGTGCAGGATCTCGACCGGCTGGGGGCCCGAGTCCACCGTCCGGCCGTCCGCGAAGACGCCCTCGAAGCAGACGAGTCCGCCGGGCCGCAGCAGGCGCAACGATTCAGCGAGGTATTCGAGGGACTCCAGGCGGTCGCCGTCGCAGAAGACGAGGTCGTAGCCGCCGTCCGCGAGGCGCGGCAGGACGTCGAGGGCGCGCCCGGGGATGAACCGGGCCCGGTTGCCCGCGAAGCCGGCCGCGCGAACTGTTGGCGGTCCGGCTCGGGGTCGACGGTGGTCAGTACCCCGTCCGGCCGCATGCCGTGCAGCAGATGGATGCCCGACACCCCGGTCCCCGTACCGATTTCGGCCACCGCTTTCGCGTCAACCGTGGCGGCGAGCAGGCTCAGCGCGGCGCCGGTGCCGGGCGACACCGAGGGCAGGCCTGCCTCCCGGGCCCGGTCGCGGGCCCAGCGCAGCGCCTCGTCCTCGGCGACAAAGGCGTCGGCGAACGCCCAGCTCGTCTGCCGGTTGGCGGTAATGGCCCTCTCCTGTCCCCGTGGTTGCCTGGCCGTGACTGTATCCGTTGGGGCCGGGAACCCGCAGATGGGACCGGGCGTTTATAGGGGGTGGGAGGACAGCGGGGGTAACGGATGGATCAAGACCGGAAGCGGGCGCGTCCCGGCGGCAGGACAGCTGCAGAGAAGCCCGTACCAAATTCACGTAAAAACGCTTATCCGGAGCTAACGGGCGAGGTGGTTATGGTAGGGGCTCCACTGGACACCACCAGAGCCGACAGGGGAGGTGCGGCTGCGTCCGCGGTTCGGGGAGGAGCGCTCCGGCGTTTTCTCGGGTTGGCGGGTGAGCCGAAATCCGTGACCGACACCGCTGACCGCATCCGTGCCAACGACTCCGCTCAGACCGCGACCTTTGCCGCTGACGCGGAATCGCAGGTGTGGACTCCGCCCACCTGGGAGGAGATCGTCAGCACGCACAGCGGCCGCGTGTACCGCCTGGCGTACCGCCTGACCGGCAACCAGCACGACGCCGAGGACCTCACGCAAGAGGTCTTCGTCCGTGTCTTCCGGTCCCTCTCGACGTACACCCCCGGCACCTTCGAGGGCTGGCTGCACCGCATCACCACGAACCTCTTCCTGGACATGGTGCGCCGCAAGCAGCGCATCCGCTTCGACGCGCTCGGAGACGACGCCGCGGAGCGGCTGCCGAGCCGCGAGCCGTCGCCGCAGCAGGTGTTCAACGACACGCACTTCGACGCCGACGTCCAGCAGGCGCTCGACACCCTCGCGCCCGAGTTCCGCGCCGCCGTGGTCCTCTGCGACATCGAGGGCCTCTCGTACGAGGAGATCGCCGCGACCCTCGGCGTCAAGCTCGGTACGGTCCGCAGCCGTATCCACCGGGGCCGCTCGCAGCTGCGCAAGGCCCTCCAGCACCGGTCTCCCGAGGCCCGCGCGGAGCGCCGTTCGCTCGCGGTCACCGGTGCCGTGGCGCTGGGAGGAGGGGGCGCGACCGCGTGAGTGGATCACGGTCGAATCCTGCCGATCGGCCCCTGGCCGACGCCGAGCAGCATCTGGGGGACCGGCTCGCCGCACTTGTGGACGGCGAGCTGGGACACGACGCGCGCGAGCGCGTCCTGGCACATCTGGCGACCTGTCCGATGTGCAAGACCGAGGCCGACGCCCAGCGTCGCCTGAAGAACGTCTTCGCGCAGGCGGCCCCGCCACCGCCCACCGAGAGCTTCCTCGCCCGTCTCCAGGGTCTTCCGGCGGGTGGTGCCGAGCCGCCCGTGGGACCCGGCGACGGCGGCGGCTTCGCCACGGGGGACACCGACGCGGCGGGACTGCCGCGGACCGGCCTCTTCGGCGTGGGCCGTGAGCCCTTCGTGGGGTACCTCCCCTCCGGGGCGCACGCCGCGGTGCTCCCCAGCGAGCAGCGGGGCTTCCGCATCCACGACGTCGGCAGGCCCGAGCCGG
>NZ_LIRJ01000611.1 GCF_001419745.1 Streptomyces silaceus
CCGAACCCGCGTAATGCTCCGGCGATCTCGCGCTCTCCACTCGTACGGGTCCGCTCCCAGGGCCCCACGACGAAAGGAAGAGAACGTGATGCACTCCGTGGTGGAACGCGAGCTGGAGCTCAAGCTGGTCCTGTCGCCGGAGCGGGCCATCCCCGTCCCGGCCCGCCTCACCTACCGCACCGACGACCCCTACGCCGTCCACATCGCCTTCCACATCGGCTCCGAGCACCCGGTGAACTGGACGTTCGCCCGTGAGCTCCTGGTGGAGGGCGTGTTCAGGCCGTGCGGCCACGGCGACGTGCGGGTCTGGCCGACCAAGGTGGAGGGGCGCAGCGTCGTCCTGATGGCGCTCAGCTCCCCCGACGGCGACGCCCTCCTCGAGGCGCCGGCCGCCGCCGTGTCCGCCTGGCTGGAGCGGACGCTGCGGGTGGTCCCTCCGGGCTCTGAGGCCGAGCAGCTCGGCATCGACGACGGCCTCGCCGAGCTGCTCGCCCCCACCCCGGCCGACGACCTGTGGCTGCGCGACCCCTGGCCCTCGGACGAGTCCAAGGACGGTGAGTGAGCTCCGCCGCCACGGGGGCGAGTGCGGAGCCCGGCCGGCACCGGCGGAGACGGGGAAGGAGCGAGCGGAACGGGGACAGACGGATACGGGGACGAAGACCGCGTCAGAAGAGCTTGCCCGGGTTGAGGAGTGAGTGCGGGTCGAAGGCCGCCTTGACGGCCTGCTGCATCTCCACTCCCACCGGGCCGATCTCGCGTGCCAGCCACTCCTTCTTGAGGACCCCGACGCCGTGCTCGCCGGTGATGGTGCCGCCGAGCTCCAGGCCGAGGGCCATGATCTCGTCGAAGGACTCGCGGGCACGCCGGCCCTCGTCGGGGTCCGCCGCGTCGAAGCAGACGGTGGGATGGGTGTTGCCGTCGCCCGCGTGCGCGCAGACCCCGATGGTCAGGTCGTACTTCTCGGCGATGCGCTCGACGCCGTCGAGCATGTCCGCGAGCCGCGAGCGCGGC
>NZ_LIRJ01000612.1:0-152 GCF_001419745.1 Streptomyces silaceus
GCTCCAGCGGGTCGGTCACGTCCGACACCCAGACGCGGTCGGTCAGTTCGATGATCCCGAGGTCGATCCGTCCGCCGCCCGCCGCGCAGGACTCGATCTCCAGACCGGGGTGCGCCGCCTTGATCTCCTTCAGCAGCCGGTAGACGGCGAGC
>NZ_LIRJ01000612.1:263-2558 GCF_001419745.1 Streptomyces silaceus
CACTCGGGGTGGGCGCGGGCCAGGTCGGAGTCGGGATTGACCATCTCCGGCTCCACCCAGAGCCCGAACTGCATGCCGTGCCCGCGGACGGCGTCCACGAGGGGCCGCAGCCCCTTCGGCCAGACCTCCGGGGACACGGTCCAGTCGCCGAGTCCCGCGCGGTCGTCACGGCGGGCGCCGAACCAGCCGTCGTCCAGGACGAACCGCTCGACGCCGGTCTCCGCCGCGAGCCGGGCCAGTTCGACCAGCCGGTCCGGCGTGTGGTCGAAGTAGACGGCCTCCCAGGTGTTCAGCGTGACGGGTCGCCGCGGTGACACATGCCCCGGACGGGCGCGCAGATGGTCGTGGAAGCGGTGCGCGACCCGGTCGAGTCCGTCGCCGTACGCGCCGTACACCCAGGGTGTCGCGTACCGCTCGCCCGTGGCGAGACGGACCTCCCCGGGAAGCAGGAGTTCCCCGCCGCCCAGCAGGCGCGTCCCGGTGCTGTCGTGCTCGGCCACGTGCCGGTGGTTGCCGCTCCACGCGACGTGGACGGCCCAGGTCTCGCCGTGCGTGAAGTCGCTGCCGGACTGGGTGGCGTGCAGCACGAAGGCGGAGTCCAGGCCGGTCCGGCCGCGCCGGTTCTCCCGTGTGTGGGTGCCGACGCCGAAATCCCGGCGCTGGACCTGGCGTTCCATGCCCCAGCGGCCGGTGAAGTCGAGCAGCTCCGTGGCGTGCGACGGCACGGGCAGGTGCAGCGAGAACTCGTCGAGCGTGAACTCGGCGCCGTCGTTGCCGAGTTCACCGCGCACCCGGATCAGCCCCGACTCCAGCATCTGCAGGCTGAGGACCAGCCGGAGCCCGCTCTCCCGGTCGACGGCGGTGACGTCCACGGCCGCCGCACCCGCTTCCGCGTAGTCCCCGACTGGCGTGCCGTCCACGGTGACGGCGGTGCGGGCGAACGCCGGGGACCAGTCGCGGCCCTGCCGTGAGCCGATCAGGCCGGGTCTGCCCATCCAGCCCGTCCAGGGCTCGGGCACCACGGAGACGGAGCGGGCGCCCAGTTCGCCGGGGAGGCGGCCCGCCCGCCCCGCGATCCGGCAGGCGGACGCCGCGGCGCGGGCGTCCAGCGGCCCGAGGTCGGCGCCCCAGTGCCGGACCAGGGGGAGCCGCTCGGGCGGACACTCGATGAGCAGGGAACACCCTGCCGACCGCAGATGCACGATCGGCGCGGCGGGAGTGAGGGTGTCGGACATGGCGCTCCTTGTCGGTGGGCGACTTCGTCGGTGGTGACGGTCCAGTGCGGCCTTCGGCGGTGGTCGATGGTCCCGGCCGGGGCGATCCGGTCGCGGACACCTTGACGGGGCTGACGGTCTTCCCGGCCCGGGAAGCGGGACTTCCAGGCGTAGGCGTCGGCGCCCGGGCGAGGGTGATGCGGGCCGCCAGAGGAACCGGACCGCCCGCAGGACAATGGACGGATGATCTCCGCCGAACACCTGCTCACGACCAGCGCCGCCGCCCTCTTCGATCCGGGTGCGGGGCAAGGAGCGCGGCAGTTCGCCGAGCTCGGCCTCGCCCTCGTGCTGTCCCTGCTGATCGGGGTGGAGCGCGAGGCGCGACAGCGGAGCGCGGGCATGCGCACCCATACGCTGGTCGGCGTGGGCAGCGCGCTGTTCATGGAGATCTCCGTCCACGGCTTCGGCGGGGCCGCCCACCTCGACGGGGTGTCGTTCGACCCGTCCCGCGTGGCCGCCCAGATCGTCTCCGGGATCGGCTTCATCGGGGGCGGCCTCATCTTCGTCAAGCGCGATGCCGTGCGGGGGCTCACCACGGCGGCGACCATCTGGCTNNCCGCCGTGCACTTCCTCGTCGTACGCGGACTGCCGCACCTCACCGACCGCATCGCCGTACGCCCCAGGCCGAGGCCGCTCGAACTGGCCGTCACGTACGACACCGAACACGGCCTGCTGGGCCGCGTGCTGGAGGTGACGACCGCCGAGGGGTTCCGGGTGACCGGGGTGCGGACGACCCGCGAGGAAGCGCCCTCGGGGCGGGCGTCCGCCGTGCTCAGGCTGGAGGGCACGGCGGAGGTCCGCCACCTCGCGGTCGAGCTCGGCCGGCTGGACGGGATCCGCGCGGTGGACGTGGGCGCCGTGTCGGAGACGACCGAATGACGTGCCGCCGCGTACGAACCGGGCGCATCGCGGGTCAGTTGGCCGTCAGCCCGCCGTCCACGGCCAGTGCCGCACCCGTGGCGAACGAGGCACGGTCGCTGCACAGCCACAGGGCGGCCTGGGCGATCTCGGCGGGCTCGGC
>NZ_LIRJ01000613.1 GCF_001419745.1 Streptomyces silaceus
GCGCGAGGACGACGGCCGCGGCGCCCCGGACGGCGTCGGCCGGGCCGAGGAGCGCCCCGCAGGCCGCCGCGCCGCCCGTCACGGCCGCGGCGACCAGCAGGGCGGGGACGCGCGGGACGACCCCGGCGACGGCGGCGCCCAGGCCCTCGGGGCGGGCCGGCGGCACTCCGGCGCGGGCGGCGAGCGTCAGCGCGAGGCGGGCGGCGGTCGCCGAGACGACGGCGGCGAGCGCGCCGCGGGCCCAGGACTGCTCGTACAGCTGGAAGAGCACCGCCACTTGGGCGAGCAGCACGAAGAGCAGGGTGATGACACCGAAGGGGCCGATGTCGGACTGCTTCATGATGCGCAGCGCGTCGTCGGCGGGCCGGGCGCTGCCGAGTCCGTCGGCGGTGTCCGCGAGGCCGTCGAGGTGGAGGCCGCGGGTGAGCGCGGCGGGGGTCGCGGCGGTCGCGGTGGCGGCGAGGAGGGGGCCCGCGCCCAGGAGGGTGAGGGCGCCGCCGGCCGCGGCGGCGAGGAGGCCGACGGCCAGGCCGGCGAGGGGAGCGGCGAGCATGCCGCCCCGCGCGGCGTCGCGGTCCCACTTCGTGACGCGGACGGGGAGCGCGGTGAGGGTGCCGAAGGCGAAACGTATGCCGTCGGCGGGGGAGGTTCTTGGCACCGGCGAAGGCTACCCCGGGCAACGTCCCGCCCTGCGGATCGCTCTTCAGGGACGGAGGATGGCCGCATGAACGACTGGTGGTACCGGAACATCGTCGAGCCGGGGAAGCTGCCGCTGCTGCTCGCGCTGCTGTCCTTCGTGGGGTCGTTCCTGGTCACCCGGACCATCACGCGGCTGATCAGGGCGGGCAAGGGGCCCTTCCGGAACATCAGCTCGGGCGACGTGCACATCCACCACGTCGTGCCGGGGATCTTCCTCATGCTGGTCGGCGGGTTCTGGGCGGTGGCCGCCGGGCGGCACGGCGCGGGTCCGCTGTACGCCGCCGTCATCTTCGGCATCGGCGCGGGGCTCGTGCTCGACGAGTTCGCGCTGATCCTCCACCTCGACGACGTCTACTGGAGCGAGCAGGGCCGCAAGAGCGTCGAGGTCGTCATGCTCACGGCCGCCCTGGTGGTGCTGGTGCTCACCGGCTTCACGCCGTTCGGGGTCAACGACCTGACGGTCACCGAGCGGCACAACCGCGCCCTGTTCGCGCTGAACATCGGCATCAACTGCGCGTTCGCCCTCATCGCCCTGCTCAAGGGCAAGCTGCGGACCGCCCTGATCGGCATGGTCATCCCGTTCGTCGCGCTGGTCGGGGCGATCCGGCTCGCCCGGCCCGGCTCGGCGTGGGCGCGGCGCTTCTACCGCAACCGGCACCGTGCCCGCGCGCGTGCCGGGCTGCGCGCCTACCGTCACGACCGCCGCTGGTCGGGCAAGCGCCGCAGGTTTCAGGACTGGGTGGGCGGCTTCACGGAGCCGGACCCCGGTCCGGGGCCGGCCCCGGGACCGGACGCGGCCTCCGGCCCGTCGGAGTCCGACCGCCTGTCACCGCCGCCCCGGTGACGTACCGTCGAGACCGCGCACAGCACGAGCACCGCCGCGATGGCCGCCAGGTGCTCCCGGCCCGCGAGGTTGTTCTTGACCAGTACTTCGAGGACCATCACGGCGATCACCAGGGCGCCCGTGACGTACGCCCGGTAGCGCCAGCACACGAAGACGGCGAGGCCGACGACGGCGGCCGAGGGGCCCGTGTCGACGACCTGCGCGTCCGAGGCGGGCAGTCCGATCGGGTTCTGGGGGCCCAGCTCGATGCCGACGCGCGCGTAGAGCGTGCCGGCGAGCGTGGCCGCGTACCCGATGACGAGCGTGCGCCACCAGCCCAGGCAGATCTCCGCGATCCCGAAGACGAGCAGGATCTGCGCGAGCGCGCCCCACACGGGCAGGTCGAGCGCGGGCACGAAGAGCGAGAGCGGGGTGCGGACCAGCGCCAGCCAGAGCGGTTCCTCGGCGCGCACGGAGCCGATGTTCTGGATGAACTGATAGCCCCAGGGCTGGTTCTGCACGTACTGGAACAGCGCGGTCAGGCAGACCGCCGCGAGCGTCATGGGCACGGCCCGCAGCCGCCGGGCGAGGAGCGCGTCGCGCACGGTGGAGAACAGCGGTCCCCACTCGGCGCGGGCGTAGCGGGCCAGGGTGCTCATCGTCTCGACTCCAGGTGTTTGCGGTGCAGCCACTTCGGCAGGCCCGGTGCCTCCAGGAAGCCCTCCGCGCGAGCGGAGGAGATTCCGATGCGCGGCAGGTCGACGCTCTTCTCGAAGAGCAGGAAGCGGGGTTCCCAGATCGGCCGGTACTTGGCGTTGGCCCGGTACAGGGACTCGATCTGCCACCACCGGGAGAAGAAGCTGAGCAGCGACCGCCACAGGCGCAGGACCGGTCCCGCGCCGAGTCGCGACCCACGTTCGAAGACCGAACGGAACATGGCGAAGTTGAGCGAGACCTGCGTGATCCCGATCTCCGGTGCGCGTTGCAGGAGTTCGATCACCATGAACTCCATCAGGCCGTTCTCGGAGTCCCGGTCACGCCGCATCAGGTCGAGGGAGAGGCCGTGCGGCCCCCAGGGGACGAAGGAGAGCAGCGCCCGCAACTCGCCTTCGCCGTCCGTGCATTCGAGCATCACGCACTGCCCGTCCGCCGGGTCGCCGAGCCGTCCCAGCGCCATCGAGAAGCCGCGCTCGGTCGCCCCGTCGCGCCAGTCGTCGGCGCGGCGGAGGAGCTCGGTCATCTCGTCGTGCGGGATGTCCTCGTGGCGGCGGATGCGAACCGTGTACCCGGCGCGCTTGACGCGGTTGTACGCCTGGCGGACGGTGCGCATGGCCCGGCCCTCCAGCGTGAACTCGTCGATCTCCACGATGGCTTCGTCGCCCAGCTCCAGGGCGTCCAGGCCGTGCCGGGCGTAGATCGTGCCGGCCTCCTCGCTCGCGCCCATCACGGCGGGGATCCAGCCGTGTTCGCGGGCCTCGGCGAGCCAGGGGTCAATGGCGCCGGGCCAGGCCTCGGGGTCGCCGATGGGGTCGCCGGAGGCCAGCGAGACCCCGCCCACGACGCGGTACGCGACGGCCGCCTTGCCGGTCGGCGACCACACGACGCTCTTCTCGCGGCGCAGCGAGAAGTAGCCGAGCGAGTCGCGCTCGCCGTGCTGGTCGAGCAGCGCGCGCAGCTTCTCCTCGTCGTCCTCGGTGAGCGGGTCGACGGCCCGGCGGGAGCGGAAGGCGGCGTACAGGACGGCGCAGAGCAGCAGCGCGCTCAGGACGTTGATCGCGACGTTGACCCAGCCGGGCGTGGTGATGCCCTCGAAGCGCTTGTCGTCGGCGGCCAGGGAGACCAGGCGCATGAGGCCGTAGCGCCAGCGGTCCAGGAAGGTCGAGCGGTAGTCGTCGTGGGCGGTGTTGGTGACGGTGACGAGCAGCGTGGCGATCAGCGAGGTCACCAGGAGCCCGCCGGCCGCGACGGCCGACGCCAGCTTCGGGTTGGAGCGGTCGCCCTTGGCGTAGAACTCCTTGCGCCCCACGACCAGCGAGGCGACGAAGGCGGCGGTCAGGACCAGGGAGATCCAGTTCTGCGCGTACTGGCGGATCTCCGGGAAGACCATGGCGAACGCGAAGAGCAGCAGGAACAGCCCGCTGAGCACGAGGTTGAGGATCCATGCGGCGCGCTTGCGGCGCCGCATGGTGATCGCCAGGAACAGCGTGAACAGGCCGGAGGCGAAACCGGCGGTCAGCAGGTACGGCGTGAAGAAGTTCTCCGTGTTGTGCTGCCGCAGATCCTGCCCGAGGGAGACCCAGACCGCGCTGAGGAAGTTGATGAACGTGACGACGCGGAGATACCAGACGGCGAATCCCGCGGCGCGACGCTGTATGACGGTCCGTGATTTCTGTCGCCCGGCGACGACCTGCTCATCTCCCATGAAAAGGGATCATATGGGGCGAGCGGGCGCTCTGTTGTGCCAGGTTGTCCGGTTCTCGCCCAACCTCGCGCCGGGTCCCTACTCGGCGTCCGGCTCCGAGGGCTTCGCGTCCGGCTCCGAGGACTCGTCCGAGGACTCCGACGGCTTCCCCTCCGGCAGCTCCGCCGAGAGCGACGCCGCGGCCCGCACCAGCGGCAGCGCAAGCAGCGCCCCCGCGCCCTCGCCGACCTTCACGCCCTGGCTCAGCAGCGGTTCGAGCGCCATCCGGTCCAGCGCCTTCGCCTGCGCCGGCTCCCCGCTGTCGTGCCCCGCGAGCCACCAGTCCGGTGACCGGAAGGCGACCCGCTGGGCCACCAGCGCCGCCGCCGACGCCACGACGCCGTCGAGGATCACCGGGGTGCGCCGCACCGCGCACTGCAGCAGGAAGCCCGTCATCGCGGCGAGATCCGCGCCGCCCACCGCGGCGAGCAGCTCCAGCTGGTCGCCGAGCACGGGCCGGGCCCGCCGCAGCGCGTCCCGCACCGCCGCGCACTTGCGCATCCACGCCAGGTCGTCGATGGCCTCGCCGCCCCGCCCGGTCACCACGGACGCGTCGGTCCCGCACAGCGCGGCGATCAGGGTGGCGGCGGGCGTCGTGCCGCCCACGCTGATGTCGCCGAGCACGACCAGATCGGTGCCGGAGTCCGCCTCCTCGTCGGCGACGGCCATCCCGGCCCGCACCGCCTGCTCCGCCTCCTCGGAGGTGAGCGCGTCCTCGATGTCGATGCGTCCGGAGCCGCGCCGCACGCGGTGCCCCGCGACCTCGGCGGGCAGGTCGGCCGGGTCGCAGTCGAGGGCCATGTCGACGACGCGGACGGGCACGTCCTGGCGGCGCGCGAGCACGGCCACCGGGCTCTCGCCGGCGAGCACCGCGCGGACGAGAGCGGCGGCGCCGCCCGCGGGCCGCGCCGAGACCCCGAGCTCCGCGACCCCGTGGTCACCCGCGAACAGCACCACGCGGGGCCGCTCGACCGGCTTGACCGGCACCGACGACTGGGCCGCCGACAGCCACTCGCCCAGCTCGTCGAGGCGCCCCAGGGATCCGGGCGGCAGGGTCTGCCGCGCCCTGCGCTCCTCGGCGTCCCGGCGCACTCCGCCGTCGGGCCGCTCGATCAGGTCGGTGAAGTCGTCGAGATTCAGCGAGCTCATTCGGTGAACAGTACCGGCAGGGGCGGGCAGGTGCTCGAACGGTCCCGCGGGCCGCGCGACCGGGCAAGTGACGCCTCGTCAGGTCGATCCTTCGGCCGGATACGTCGTGTGATGCGCGGCAGGCGCAGCGTGATCGTGTATGCGTGGATGATCCCTTGCTTTCCGTTGTGCAGCTGAATGTCGTACCGCCGCGCCGCCACACCCCAGGAGCACGACCATGGCCACGGACGCCGCCCAGCAGGTCGCCGAACGGCGCCCCGCCTATCTCGCCGAACTCGCCCAGGGCACCGAGCGGTTCCACGAACCCCGCCGCACCGACTGCCCCTGGTGCGGCTCCGAGCGGCTGCGGGTCAGGCTGCGCACCACCGACCTCGTCCAGCACAAGCCCGGCACCTTCACGCTCGACCAGTGCGGCGACTGCGCCCACTCCTTCCAGAACCCCCGCCTCACCCCCGAGGGCCTGGACTTCTACGGCCGGGACCGCCACGACGGGCCCGGCGGCACGGAGGCCGAGCGGCTCCTGGCCGCCGCCGCGCCCGGCACCGGGCGCCACCTCGCCAGGGCCCGCGCCCTGCGCGCGTTCGACGAGCCCGAGTGCTGGCTGGACGTCGCCACCGGCGACGCGCGCTTCCCGGCCCTCGCCAGGCAGGTCCTGCCGTACACGTCCTTCGACGGCCTCGACACGGGCGACGGCGTCGAGGCGGCCGTACGCGAGGGACGCATCGAGGAGGGCCACCGCGGCCGCCTCACCGACCTCGCGGAGCCCCTGGCCGGCCGCTACGACGCGATGAGCATGTTCCACTACCTGGAGCACAGCCGCGATCCCCGCGAGGAGCTCAGGGCCGCGCGGACCGTCCTGCGCCCCGGCGGACACCTGATGATCGAGGCCCCCGACCCCGAGTGCCGCTACACCAAGGTGCTCGGCAAGTGGTGGGCGCCGTACGTCCAGCCGCGCCACCTGCACCTCGTGCCGCTCGCCAACCTCCGCGCGGAGCTGACGGAGCTCGGCTTCACCGTCGTCGGCGTCGAGCGCCGGACGCCCCACGTCCCCTACGACCTGGCCCCCGCGCTGGCGCTCTTCCTCAACAGCCGTCTCCCGAAGGCCGACCTTCCCTGGCGGGCCAGGCCCGCGACCCCGCTGCGGCTCGGGCTGCGGCAGGCGGCCTGGTGGGCGTCGGCGCCGCTGCTCGCGACGGCGTACGGCCTGGACAGGGCGCTGCCGCCGCTGCTCACCCGCACCGGCTTCTCCAACGCCTACCGGGTCGTCGCGCGCAGGGGCGACGACGGCTGACGCGCGCGGCCGGGTCCGCGTCAGCCGCGCAGCGGCAGGGCCTGGCCCGCGACGACGAGCAGGACGTGCTCGCACTCCGAGGCGAACGACGTGTTCAGACGGCCCAGTTCGTCGCGGTAGCGGCGGCCCGACGCGGTCGCGGGCACGATGCCGGAGCCGACCTCGTTCGAGACGGCGACGACCGTGCGCCGCGTGCCGCGCACCGCGTCCGCCAGCTCGGCGACCCGTCGGCGCAGCTCCCGCTCGCCGCCGCCCGCCCACTCGGCGTCGTCCCAGGCCTTCACCTCGTCCATGACGTGGGTCAGCCACAGCGACAGGCAGTCGACGAGCAGCGGCGGCCCGTCCTGCGCGAGCAGCGGCACCAGGTCGCAGGTCTCCTCGGTACGCCAGGAGCCGGGCCGCCGCTCGCGGTGCAGGCTCACCCGCTGCGCCCACTCGGTGTCGCCGTTCCTGGTCCCGCCCGTCGCCACGTACAGCACCTCGGGGAAGGCCTCCAGGCGCCGCTCCGCCTCGACCGACTTGCCCGAGCGTGCGCCGCCGAGGACGAGGGTGCGGCGCGGCACGTCCGGTACGTCCTCGTAGGCGCCGACCGTGAGCGTCGTCCCGTCCGGCACGGCCCGCGCCCCCGCCGCCGCGAGACGGCGCGTCAGCTCACGGCCCGGCGGCACCTCGTGGCCGACGTGGACGGCGAGCACGTCGGTGGTGGGCCCCACGGCACCGGAGGCCCGCAGCCGGGCGAGCCCGTCGGGGCGCCCGACGACGTCGGCGACGACCATCTCGTACGGCATCCGCCGGGCGTCGCCGTTGCCCTCGGCGATCCCCGCGGGCGCGCCGCCCGGCGGCAGGTACAGCAGCCGCTCCCCGTCCGGCCCCGTCACCTCGTAGCCGGAGCCGGGCGCGTCGAGCGGCACCGCGCGCACCCGGTGCCCGGTCAGCAGCGCCAACTCCCGCCCGTCGGCGACCCGTCCGGGCTGCGGAAGCCCCGCGGGGACCTCGACGGCGGGGCCGTCGTGCGGATGGGAGAGCAGGACCTGGCGCACCCCGCCGAGCGAGTGCCCCGCGCGGGCGGCCGCGAAGGCCGCGCCGGGGGTGAGGTCGAGCAGCAGGACGCCGTCCACGAGCAGCGCGGTGGCGGCCCGCGCCGCGTCGCCGAGCGCGGTCGCGCAGGCCGCGCAGGGGCAGCCGGGGAGGGGCAGCCCGTCGGGGGCGCCGGTGCCGAGCAGAGTCAGTTCCACACGAAGATCCTCCCGCGTCGGGTCCAGCGCCGCGCGCCCGGCTAGGCTTCAAGCGGATTCAGGCGGTTCCCACACCGCCACGGGACCTTCGGGAGGCTGACATGGCGGCATGGACGTGGCGGTTCGAGAAGGCGGACGGGACGGAGGTCCAGCCCGCGGTGCAGCCCGAGGAGTTCACCACACAGGGCGACGCGGAGTCCTGGATCGGTGAGTACTGGAAGGCGCTGGCCGAGGGCGGCGCCGACCAGGTGACCCTCTTCGAGGACACGAGCGTGATCTACGGCCCGATGAGCCTGCACGCGGACGCGGAGGAAGCGTCGGCGTAGGACGCTCGGGCGTCGGTCGGGAGGGAGGCGGTGGCCGCGGCCACCGC
>NZ_LIRJ01000614.1 GCF_001419745.1 Streptomyces silaceus
GCCCCGCGCCGGCCGCCGCGCCGTCCTTCCGCGCCTCGACGACGGCCACGCCCGCGGGCCGGTAGTCGTCGCCGAGCACGGTCCGGCCGGTGATGTCGAGCGCCGCGCGGCCCGAGTCCGTGACCCTGCCGTCCTTGATGATCTGGTCGGCGACCGTCTTCACCATCGAGGACGGGATGGCGAAGCCGATGCCGGGGGCCGCGCCGTCGCCCATGCCGGGGTCCGTCGCGGCGAGCGTGGGGATGCCGATGACCTGCCCGTCGAGGTCGACGAGCGCGCCGCCGCTGTTGCCCGGGTTGATCGCCGCCGAGGTCTGCAGCATGTTGCCGATGGTGGCCCCGGTGCCGCCGCCGGAACGGCCCTCGCTGACGGTGCGCCCGGTGGCCGAGACGATGCCCTGGGTGACGCTGGACGACAGGCCGAGCGGCGAGCCCATCGCCAGCACGATCTGCCCGACCTCGGCCTTGGCGGAGTCGCCGAACGCGGCGGCCTTCAGCCCGCTCGGCACCTCGCTCAGCTTGATGACGGCGAGGTCCTGCTCGGGGTAGGCGGCGACCAGCTCGGCGGTCAGCGCCTGCTCGCCGGTGGCGGTGGTGACCTTGAAGCGCTTCTCGTCGCCCACGACGTGGGCGTTGGTGACGATGTGCCCCTTGTCGTCGTAGACGACGCCGGAGCCGAGGCCGTCGGCGGCGTCGATCTGGACGACGGACGGCAGGACGTCCTTGATCACCTTCTGGTAGTCGTCCTGAAGGTCGTTCGCGGCGGCGGGCGCGGCCTGCGTGGTGGACCGGGTGGCGTCACCGGACCCGGAGGAGGAGCACCCGCCGACGAGGGCGACGGCGGTGAGCGCGGCGGCGAGCGGGACGGAGGCGGCACGGACACGGGGCTTGGACATGTCCCGAGTGTGCTTTTCGTCCGTTGCCGCCGCCCGTGCTGTGGGGCAACCGGGTGGGTGCGGGGGCCGTGCCGGGCGCCGGGCCCGCGCCCCCGTACCCCGTATGGATGTCGTCAGCCGGCACCCCGTACGGAAGCCTTCCGGCCCGTACCCCGTACGGATGCCGTCAGGCCCGCACCCCGCACAGGTGCAGCAGCGCGGCCACCTGTCGGTAGGGGTCGGTGCGGCCCGCCCGCTCCTCGGCGTTCAGCAGGGCCTCCAGCTCCCACTCCGGAGGTATGGCCGGGTCGTCGCCCACGGTGTCCGTGAAGACCCGCACCCCGTACCAGGCCTGGAGCGGGGCCGCGATCCCCGCCAGCGTGGCGGTCAGCGCGTCGAGCCGGTCGGCGCGGGCGTCGATCCCGAGCCGGTTGCGGTACGCGACGGAGTCGAAGGCGGCGAGCGCCCCCGGCCAGTCCCCGGCGAGGCCGGGCCGCATGGCGAGCGCGTCGGCGTTGCGCACGAGGAGCGAGAGCAGCCCGCCGGGCGCCAGCATCCGCGCCAGCCCCGCGAGGAGCGCGTCCGGCTCCTCGACGTACATGAGGACGCCGTGGCAGAGCACCACGTCGAAGCTGCCGGGCAGGAAGTGCACCCCGGTCTGGTGTCCGTCGCCCTCGACGATCCGCACCCGCCCCCGGATGCCCTCGGGCTCGTCGGCGAGCGCCGCCCGCGCGGCGGCGATCATGTCGGGGTCCTGCTCGACGCCCGTCACCTTGTGCCCGGCACGGGCGAGCCGCAGGGCCTGCGTGCCCTGCCCCATGCCGACGTCGAGCACGCGCAGCCGCTGGCCCACGGGGTAGCGGCCCGCTATCTGTTCGTCGAGCTGGCGGGCCACCAGCTCCTGCCGTACGGCGTTGCGCAGGCCGCCGAGCTTCGCGAGCCAGGCACCTGCCCCGCCGGAGAATCCGCTCAGGGCCGCTCTCCGCGCTTGACCTGCGGCTTCGGGAGGCGCAGCCGACGCATCTGGAGGGTGCGCATCAGGGCGTACGCGACGGCGCCCTTCTTGTTCTCGCTCGGGAAGCGCTCGTTCAGGCGCTTCTTCAGGCGGAACGCGGTGGCGACCGAGTCGACGATGATCATGACGATCACGAAGAGCCAGAGCAGCAGCGCGATGTTCTGCAGCTGGGGCACGCGGACCATGCTCAGGACGAGGATGATCACCGCGAGCGGCAGGAAGAACTCGGCGATGCAGAAGCGCGAGTCCACGAAGTCGCGCGCGAACTTACGCACGGGACCCTTGTCGCGGGCGGGCAGGTACCGCTCGTCGCCGCTGGCCAGCGCCTCGCGCTGCTTGGCCATCTGGGCACGGCGCTCGTCGCGCTGCCGCTTCGCGGCCTCCTTGCGCGTCGTCGGCGTGTTCGTCACGCTGCGGCGCTGCGACTGGGCCATGGCGCGCTTGGGGGTGGGGCGGCCCTTGGGGGCCTGCGGGTCACGGGGCTGCTTGGAGTCGGTCACCGGGGCCTGGGCGGCCGGGGCCTTCTCGTCCTTGGATCGGCTACGGAACACAAAACCCAAGGGTACGGGGTGCCGGGGCATGGACCCCAGGGGAGTGGGGAACGATCCGGCAACACCGGGCGTCTTGATTTACGTGTCCAAGGGGACGTAGCAGGCGGTAAGCGGCCGGTGCGGGGACGGGTCCCCGGGCCTCTCGGGGTCGGTCACAGGGGTGCACCTACTCCTTACGCCGGAGCACCGCCGGACGCAGTCGTCCTTGGGGATGAGCGCATCCGCACGCGAACAGTGCGGTAATGGATGCAGGGCCCGTACTGTGGGTTCTGAGCAGTACCTGGAGCTGGAAGTCCGTCAGAAGGGGGCGCGCGAAGCCCATGAGCGGTGTCATGAAGCGTATGGGGATGATCTTCCGCGCGAAGGCGAACAAGGCCCTTGACCGGGCCGAGGACCCGCGCGAGACCCTCGATTACTCGTACCAGAAGCAGCTGGAGCTGCTGCAGAAGGTGCGCCGCGGCGTCGCCGACGTGGCGACGTCCCGCAAGCGCCTCGAGCTGCAGCTGAGCCAGCTCCAGAAGCAGTCCTCGACCCTGGAGGACCAGGGCCGCAAGGCGCTGGCGCTCGGCCGCGAGGACCTGGCGCGCGAGGCGCTCTCCCGCCGCGCCGCGCTCCAGCAGCAGGTGACGGACCTGGAGACGCAGCACCAGACGCTCCAGGGCGAGGAGGAGAAGCTCACCCTCGCGGCGCAGCGCCTCCAGGCCAAGGTCGACGCCTTCCGTACGAAGAAGGAGACCATCAAGGCCACCTACACCGCGGCCCAGGCGCAGACCCGCATCGGGGAGGCCTTCTCGGGCATCTCCGAGGAGATGGGCGACGTGGGCATGGCGATCCAGCGTGCCGAGGACAAGACCGCGCAGCTCCAGGCGCGGGCCGGCGCGATCGACGAACTGCTCGCCTCCGGTGCCCTCGACGACTCCTCGGGCCTCGCCAAGGACGACATCCAGTCCGAGCTCGACCGCCTCTCCGGTGGTACAGATGTAGAGCTGGAACTGCAGCGCATGAAGGCCGAGCTGGCCGGGGGCAGCACCCCGAAGCAGGCCATCGAGCCCGGCCAGGGCGCGCCGCAGGCCCAGCAGCCGCAGGACACCCCGCGGTTCGACAAGCAGTAGGCCCTACGTCCGAGGAGGACGACGTGATCGTACGGATCATGGGGGAGGGGCAGGTGAAGCTGGCCGACGGCCACTTCGCCGAGCTGAACAAGCTGGACGACGAACTCCTGGAGGAGATGGAGTCCGGTGACGAGGCGGGCTTCCGCCGCACGCTCCACGCGCTCCTGGACAAGGTCCGGGAGCTCGGCACCCCCCTCCCGGACGACGCCCTGGAACCCTCAGAACTCATCCTCCCCGCCCCGGACGCCTCCCTGGACGAAGTCCGCCAGATGCTGAGCGACGACGGCCTGATCCCCGGCTGACGCCCCCCGGGCCCCGCAAGGGGCGCGGGGAACGGCGCGAGCAACCACATCGGGCCCGCGGCCAAAGGCGAACCGGTCGGGCCCCGCAAGGGGCGCGGGGAACGGCGCGAGCAACCACACAGAGCCCGCGCCAAGGAACAGAACCAAGCCCCCACCCCCCAGGCCCCCGCGCCGGCGGGGACGCCCGAGCCCCGGAGATCCGGTCCAGGCGGCCGCCCAGGCCCCGTACCGTTGAGCGGTGACCACACTCCTGCGAGGCCGCGGCTGGGCCAGAACACACCCGCTGGCGGTCGACGCGGCACTCGCCTGCGCCGTCCTCGTCTGCATGGTCGTCGGCTCCTTCGCCGAGCCCTACGGAGAGCACGGCCCCACCTGGGGCACCCGCACCCCCGACGCCCCGAGCCTCCTCCTGATGGCCCTCGGTGCCCTCGCCCTCGTCTTCCGGCGCCGCGCCCCCTGGACCGTCCTCGCCGCCACCTGCGCCGCCGCCCTCGTCGAACTGCTCACCGGCGAACCCCGCGCCCCCGTCGTGATGTGCGCGGTCATCGCGCTGTTCACCGTCGCCGCGAGAACCGACCGCTCCACGACCTGGCGGATCGGCCTCGTCACCATGACCGGCCTCACCGGCGTCGCGATGCTCTCGGGCCCCCTGCCCTGGTACGCCCAGGAGAACCTCGGCATCTTCGCCTGGACCGGCATGGCCGCCGCCGCGGGCGACGCGGTCCGCAGCCGCCGCGCCTTCGTCGACGCCATCAGGGAGCGCGCCGAGCGGGCCGAGCGGACCCGCGAGGAGGAGGCCCGGCGCCGCGTCGCCGAGGAACGGCTGCGCATCGCCCGCGACCTGCACGACGTCGTCGCCCACCACATCGCCCTGGTCAACGTGCAGGCCGGCGTCGCCGCCCACGTCATGGACAAGCGGCCCGACCAGGCCAAGGAAGCCCTCTCGCACGTACGCGACGCGAGCCGCTCCGCGCTCAACGAACTCCGCGCCACCGTCGGCCTGTTGCGCCAGACCGGCGACCCCGAGGCCCCCACCGAACCGGCACCGGGACTGCACCGCCTCGACGAACTCCTCGACACCTTCCGCAACGCCGGCCTGCCCGTGGAGGTCGCGCTCGGCCAGATCGGCCTCGACCTGCCGGCCGCCGCCGACCTCGCGGCGTTCCGGATCATCCAGGAGGCCCTCACCAATGTGCAGAAGCACGCAGGACCGGACGCCAAGGCCGAGGTGAGCGTGGTCCGCGTGGGCCCGAACGTGGAGGTCACCGTCATCGACGACGGCCCCGGCAAGGGCAAGGGCGACGGCAGGCGCGACGAGGCGACCGGCGAGAAGGCCGACGGCGGCGGGCACGGCCTCATCGGCATGCGGGAGCGCGTCACCGCCCTCGGCGGCAGCTGCTCCGCCGGGCCCCGCTACGGCGGCGGCTTCCGCGTCCATGCGATCCTGCCCGTGATCACGGCCAAGGGAGGGACCGCGTGACGATCCGCGTACTGCTCGCCGACGACCAGGCGTTGCTGCGCAGCGCGTTCAAGGTGCTCGTCGACTCCGAACCCGACATGGAGGTGGTCGGCGAGGCGTCCGACGGCGCGGAGGCGGTCGCGCTCGCCAGAGCGGAGCGGGCCGACGTGGTCCTGATGGACATCCGCATGCCCGGCACCGACGGCCTCGCCGCCACCCGCATGATCAGCGCCGACCCGGCCCTGTCCCACGTCCGCGTGGTGATGCTGACGACCTTCGAGGTCGACGAGTACGTGGTGCAGTCCCTGCGCGCGGGCGCCTCCGGCTTCCTCGGCAAGGGCGCGGAACCCGACGAACTGCTCGGCGCCATCCGCATCGCGGCGGCGGGCGAGGCGCTGCTCTCCCCGGTGGCCACCAAGGGCCTGATCGCCAAGTTCCTCGCGCAGGGCGAGGGTTCGGACGGGGACGCCCCGGTGCGCGGCGAGCGGCTCGACGCGCTCACCGGCCGCGAGCGCGAGGTCCTCGTCCAGGTCGCGGGCGGCCACTCGAACGACGAGATCGCCGAGCGCCTCGAGGTCAGCCCGCTCACGGTGAAGACCCATGTGAACCGCGCGATGGCGAAGCTCGGCGCGCGGGACCGGGCCCAACTCGTCGTCATTGCGTACGAATCGGGCCTGGTCCGTCCAAGGGTGGAGTGACGCGAGGGGTGGGCGTACTGCGCCCGCAGTACGCGGGGGACAAGAAGGGGTCCTGGGAGTGAGGCATCGGGCGATGCCGATGGCTGATGGTGTGAGGGGCGAAAATCCGCATGCCTCGGGCACCGCGCCCGGCCCTGCCCGGCTCTGTCCGCCCCCCTGCCGCGTACGCCACAGAGAGAGACCCCCATGTCCTGGCTGTCCAGATTCAGCCTTGCCCAACGGGCACTTGTAGGGCTGATGTCGATCATCGCGATCGTCTTCGGCGCGATCGCGATTCCGCAGCTCAAGCAGCAGCTGCTGCCCTCCATCGAACTGCCGATGGTGTCCGTGCTCGCCCCGTACCAGGGGGCGTCTCCCGATGTGGTCGAGAAGCAGGTCGTCGAACCGCTCGAGAACAACATCGACGCGGTCGACGGCATCACCGGCATCACCTCCACGGCGAGCGAGGGCAACGCCGTGATCATGGCCCAGTTCGACTACGGCAACGGCTCCAAGCAGCTCGTCGCCGACGTCCAGCAGGCCGTGAACCGCGCCCGCGCCCAGCTCCCCGACGACGTCGACCCGCAGGTCATCGCGGGCTCCACGGACGACATCCCGACGGTCGTCCTGTCCGTCACCTCCGACAAGGACCAGCAGGCCCTCGCCGACCAGCTCGACCGCACCGTCGTGCCGTCCCTCAAGGACATCGACGGCGTCGGTCAGGTCACCGTGGACGGCGTGCGCGACCTCCAGGTCGACGTCACCCCGGACGACGGCAAGCTGGCGAAGGCGGGCCTGACCCCCGGTGCGATCGGCAAGGCGCTCCAGGCGGGCGGCGCCACGCTGCCGGCCGGCTCCTTCGACGAGGACGGCAAGAACCGCACCGTCCAGGTCGGCGGCGGCTTCACCTCCCTCCAGCAGATCCAGGACCTGCGGGTCACGCCCGAGGCCACGCCCGGCGAGCAGCCCGGCAAGCCGGTGCGCCTCGGCGACGTCGCCACGGTGAAGCAGGAGCAGGCGGACGCCACGTCCATCACGCGCACCAACGGCGAGCCCAGCCTCGCCGTCGCCGTCACGATGGACCACGACGGCAGCGCCGTCGCCATCTCCGACGCGGTCAAGGACAAGCTCCCCGACCTGCGCAAGGACCTGGGCGCCGGCTCCGACATCACGATCGCGAGCGACCAGGGCCCGGCCGTCTCCAAGTCCATCGAGGGTCTCACCACCGAGGGCGCGCTCGGTCTGGTCTTCGCGGTCCTGGTGATCCTGGTCTTCCTCGCGTCGATCCGCTCGACGCTGGTCACCGCGGTCTCCATCCCGCTCTCGGTCGTCCTGGCCCTGATCGTGCTGTGGACCCGCGACCTCTCCCTCAACATGCTCACGCTCGGCGCGCTGACCATCGCGATCGGCCGTGTCGTCGACGACTCGATCGTCGTCCTGGAGAACATCAAGCGCCACCTCGGCTACGGCGAGGAGCGCGAGCAGGCGATCATCAAGGCCGTCAAGGAGGTCGCCGGCGCGGTGACGTCCTCGACCCTGACGACCGTCGCGGTGTTCCTGCCCATCGGTCTGGTCGGCGGCATGGTGGGCGAGCTGTTCGGCTCGTTCTCGCTGACGGTCACGGCCGCGCTGCTCGCCTCCCTGCTCGTCTCACTGACGGTCGTGCCGGTCCTCTCGTACTGGTTCCTGCGTCCCCCCAAGGCGATCCGGGGCGTCGACCCGGAGGAGGCGCGCCGCAAGGCGGAGGAGAAGGAGAACCGCAGCAGGCTCCAGCGGCTCTACGTCCCCGTCCTGCGCTTCGCCACGCGCCGTCGGCTCACCAGCCTCGGCATCGCGATCGTGATCCTGGTCGGCACGTTCGGCATGGCCCCCCTGCTGAAGACCAACTTCTTCGACCAGGGCGAGCAGGAAGTCCTGAGCATCAAGCAGGAGCTGAAGCCCGGCACCAGCCTGGCGGCGTCCAACGCCTCGGCGAAGAAGATCGAGAAGATGCTCTCCGGCCTCGACGAGATCAAGGACTACCAGGTCACGGTCGGCTCGTCCGGTTTCCTGGCCGCCTTCGGCGGGTCCACGGACACCAACCAGGCCTCGTACACGCTGACCCTCAAGGACAAGGCGTCGTACGAGAAGACGCAGGACCTGGTCGAGAAGAAGCTCGCCGAGCTCTCCGGCATCGGCCAGACCAAGGTGTCGGCCGGCGACGGCTTCGGCAGCCAGGACCTGAGCGTCGTGGTCAAGGCCGCCGACGGCGACGTGCTCCGCACGGCGTCCGAGAAGGTACGCGACGAGGTCGCCAAGCTCGACGACGTCACCGACGTCCAGAGCGACCTCTCGCAGAGCGTCCCGCGGATCTCGGTCAAGGCCAACGCCAAGGCGGCCGGGGCCGGCTTCGACGAGTCCTCCCTCGGCGCGGTCGTCGCCCAGGCGGTGCGCGGCACCACCAGCGGCAAGGCGACCCTGGACGACACCGAGCGCGACGTCGTGGTCAAGTCGGCGAAGCCCGCGAAGACCCTCGACGAGCTGAAGAAGCTGCCGCTCGGCCCGAACGTGAAGCTCGGTGACATCGCCGAGGTCAAGCTGGTCGACGGCCCGGTCTCGATGACCCGGATCGACGGCGCGCGCGCCGCGACGATCACGGCGAAGCCGACCGGCGACAACACGGGCGCGGTGAGCGCGGACCTCACCAAGAAGCTGGACGCGCTGAAGCTGCCGGACGGCGCCACGGCGTCCATCGGCGGTGTCTCCGAGGACCAGGACGAGGCGTTCGGTTCGCTGGGCCTCGCGATGCTCGCGGCGATCGCGATCGTCTTCATGCTCCTGGTCGCGACCTTCCGGTCGCTGGTCCAGCCGCTGATCCTGCTCGTCTCGATCCCGTTCGCGGCGACGGGCGCGATCGGCCTGCTGATCGCCACGGGCACCCCGATGGGCGTCCCGGCGATGATCGGCATGCTGATGCTCATCGGCATCGTGGTCACCAACGCGATCGTGCTGATCGACCTGATCAACCAGTACCGCGCCCAGGGTTACGGCACGGTCGAGGCGGTCATCGAGGGCGGTCGCCACCGACTGCGCCCGATCCTCATGACGGCCCTGGCGACGATCTTCGCGCTGCTTCCGATGGCCCTGGGCATCACGGGCGAGGGCGGCTTCATCGCCCAGCCGCTCGCGGTGGTCGTGATCGGCGGCCTGATCACCTCGACGCTCCTCACCCTCCTCCTCGTCCCGACGCTCTACGCGATGGTGGAACTCCGCAAGGAGCGCCGGGCGAAGAAGAAGGCGGCGAAGCGGGCGAAGAAGGCGGGAGTCCCGCCGCAGTCCTCGGACGACGCCGACTCGGACGACCCGGAGCCGGCGAAGGTCTAGCCGGTGAAGGCGTAGCCGTCCCGGTGCCGAGCAGCCAGAGGTGAGGCGCCGACGGCCTCACCCGACGGGGTGCCCCTCGACCAGAGGGGCACCCCGTCCGCGTACGCCCACCCGAGCCGCCGCCAGGGCGACCCCACTGCACAGAGCCATCCCCAGGAACAACGGCAGAGCCGTGTGCTCCCCACCGAGCCCCACCAGCGGAGCGACCACCGCGCCGACCGCACTCTGCGCCGTGCCCAGCAGCGCGGACCCCATCCCGGACGCCCCGGGAACCCGCGCCAGCGCCAGCGCGGCCGAGTTGGCGACCACGAGCCCGAATCCCCCGCACACCACGGCCAGCAGCGGCAGGCACACGAAGACGGTCAGCAGCCCCGCCCCCGTGAGCGCGAGCAGCGCGCTGGACCCCACGAGCATCGCCGTCAGCCCGCCCCGCAGCAGCGCCTCGGGAGCGATCCGCCCCACCAGGCGGGCCCCCACCGCGCTGGAGAGCGTCGCGACCACCGCCCCGCCCGACAAGGCGACGGCGGACGTCCCGACCCCCAGCCCCAGCACGTTCCGCAGCAGG
>NZ_LIRJ01000615.1 GCF_001419745.1 Streptomyces silaceus
CTGGCGGCCGGGGCCGGGGACCGGCCGCCAGGGGTCGGCTGCCAGGGGTCGGCTGCCGGGGATCAGCTGTCGGGGATCGGCGCCTGCATGTGCTCGCTGATCCACTGGATGGGGCCGTCGGCCATGGCGGGGACGTAGGTGCGCGCGTTGTGGCCGCCGCCCTGGATGACGTTGAGCCGCGTCTTCACGGGGCCCTTCCCGTACGTCTTGATGAAGGACCGCAGGTTCGCCTGGCCGGACTCCTCCGTGCCGATCTGGAAGGCGAGGTCGACCTCGGGGCCCCTGCGGTCGGCCAGGTGCCGGGCCAGCTTCTCCGGGTTGTTGGCCTGGCGCTCCTTCTCGTGCCCCGCCCACAGCGGGGAGTCGGGGACGGTGTCGGGACCGCTCGCGATGACCGCGCGGAACTTGTCCGGGTGCTTCAGGACGGACTTCAGCCCGACGAAACCGCCGGACGAGGAGCCCATGAAGGCCCAGCCGTCGCGGGACGTGAACGTACGGAAATTCGCCTTGACGAAATCGGGTACGTCCTCCGTCATCCACGTGCCCATTTTCGGTTGGCCCGGAATATCACTGCCGTCGTAATAGTTCTTGGCGTCCGGATTGAGAACAGGCATCACCACGATGAACGGCAGGCTCTTCCCTTCCTGGGACCACTTGGCGATGCTGCTCTCCAGCTTCAGATCGGTCCCCATCCAATAATTGTTGGGGTAGCCGTTGCCGCCGGGGAGGGCTATCAGCACCGGGAAGCCGCTGTGCGCGTACTTCGGGTCGAAGTACTGCTTGGGCGCCCAGACCCACACCTTGCCGGTGAATCCGGACTTCTTTCCCTTCAGCGTGGTCACGCCGATCTTGGTGCCGTCCTCCAGGGTGCTCTCGGTGGTGAAGGCCGCCTTGGGTCCGGTGGGCAGCCGTGTCTTGGCGGCCGCCGCGCTCCGGGCCTGCCCGGGGGCGGCCGACGCCTTCGGGTCGTCGAAGCTCATCGGCTCGCCCTTGTCGGAGGAGCAGGCCGACAGGAGCAGGGCCGAGGCCAGGGC
>NZ_LIRJ01000616.1 GCF_001419745.1 Streptomyces silaceus
GTGGGGGTGCCGGATCGAGTGCCGGGTGGAGCGGGCGCGCAGGAGGTGCCAGGCGCTTCGGGCGGGGCTGTCGGTGGTCCGTAGGTGAGATGTCGGCGGGCGTTGGAAGGGTGAAGGTCCGACCTCGTGAGGGCGTGGTGCGTGGGTACGTGCGTGCGGCATGCGGCATGCGGCGTGCGGCGTGCGTGCGTGCGTGCGTACGAACGTCAGGAGCGGGGCGTCCGTCACGAGCGAGGGGCCAGCGTCATGTCGTCTACGTCACCCACGTCCACGTCACCCACACCACCCACATCCACATCGCCCACGTCCACGGCTGCCACGGCTTCGGCGGCTTCGGCGGCTTCCTGGGACGTCCTGCGGCCGCCGCGGGCCGAGGGCCGGGTCTTCCTGGTGACCGGGGGCAACGCGGGCATCGGGTACTTCGTCGCGGAGCAGCTGTCCGCGAGCGGCGCCACGGTCGTCCTGGGCTGCCGGGACCCGGCGAAGGCGGAGGCCGCCACGGATTCGATCCGCGTACGGGTGCCCGGCGCGCGGGTGCGGGCCGTGCGGCTGGACCTCGCCGACCTCTCGTCCCTCGACGCGGCCGTGGCGTCGCTGCGGGTGCCCCGGCTCGACGCCGTGGTCCACAACGCAGGCGTCGCCCTCGACCACCCGCCGCGCCGCGAGACCGCGGACGGCCATGAGCTCATGTTCGGCACCAACCACCTCGGCCACTTCGCGCTGACCGCCCGCCTGATGCCGCTGCTGTCCGCCGCGCCGGCGGCCCGCGTCGTCACCGTCGGCAGCTTCGCGGCGAAGTCCGAACGGCTGGACCTGGACGACCTCCAGTCCCGGCACGACTACCGGCCCAAACGGACCTACGGCCGTTCCAAGCTGGCGCAGATGCACTTCGGACTCGAACTCGACCGCCGGCTGCGCGCGCTGGGCAGCACGACACGAAGCGTCGTCGTCCACCCCGGCGGCGCGCTGGACTCGCTCACCCCGTCACGTCCGCCGATGCACGTGCGCGCCACCGCGGCGCGGCTGTACACGTGGCCCGCGGCCCTCCTCCTCCAGGGCAAGCACGCCGGCGCGTGGCCCGCGGTCCGTGCCGTGCTCGACCCGGAGGTCCGCGGCGGGCAGCTCTGGGGACCGCGCCGCTTCGCGCTGCGGGGCGCACCCCACCCGGAACCGGTGTGGAGCCATCTCACCGACACCGACGTCGCGTCCCGGCTGTGGGACGCCACCCGGGATCTGTGCGGGGTCGACCCCGTAGGTTCCCTCACCCCCGGCTCCGGGCTCCCCCGCGCGGGCGAGGGGGATACGTCCGGGGGCTGATGCCCGTCGGGCCGGTGCGGCCGAGGCTTGAACTCCGTTGGGCGAGAGGGGAGTTCAGGTGGGGACAGGGGAACGGTTGGGGCGCGTCGGCGCGTACGGGGCCGCGCTGGCGTTGACGCCGTATCTGCTGATCAAGGTGTCGTGGGTGATCGGCGCACTCGCCGGGATCGCGCCGGTCGGAGCCGGGTTCGGGCTCGCGGGGTGGGTGGCGCTGAACACCGTCACCATCGGGATGGCCGCGATCGGCATCGCGGTGGCGCTCGCGCTCGTACGGCCGTGGGGCCTGCGGATCCCGGCGAAACCGCTGGTCTTCGTCGCGTGGGTGGGGACGGGCTTCCTCGTGCCGCTCGTGCCGTACGGCGTACTGGACTCACTGCTCGGTACGGCGGGCGGTGAAGGTGCTTCCGGCGGCGGAGGCAGCGGTGACGATCCGTCGATGCCGTGGTGGGAGGCGGTGCTGGTGCAGATCGGGTTCGTGGGGATGGGCGTCGGGCTGGCCCTCGCCCTGCCCGCGTATCTGCGACGGCGCTGGCCGGAGACGTTCGCGGGGCGGGTCGGGGACGGGGGCGGGGGCGGAGACCGGAGCGGCCTCGGGCGGTGGGCCGTGTGGCCTGCCGTCACGGCCACCGCGATCGGTGCGCTGTGGCTGTACTGGGCCGCGGGCGGCACCGTGG
>NZ_LIRJ01000617.1 GCF_001419745.1 Streptomyces silaceus
CGGCGAGGGCGGCGGCGCGCTCGGACTCGGCGGTGCGGGCGCGCACGGTCAGTTCGGTCCGCTCGCGCGCGAAGAACTCGGTCAGCGCGGTGCGCTCACGGGCGAACTCCTCGGCACGGGCGGCCTGCTCCCGTACGAGCCGTTCGGTGTCCTGCCGTACGGACTCGGCCTGCCGGCGCAGGAGCCGAGTGCCGCGCAGGCCGTGGAAGGCGAGCGCCACGGCGGCGCTCAGCGCGAGGGCCGCGGCCCCGCACCCCCACGCCAGGGGGGGGCGCACGGAGGCGGGCGCGAGGGCGACGGCGGCTCCGGTGAGCGCCGCGGTGACCACGGCGCAGGCGAGCAGGACGAGCGCGGTCGGGCGCAGCGGAGGGTGCTCCGTCCCGGGGCGCGCGAGGGGGGTTGGCGCGGTCATCAAACGGGTTCCTCGATCGGAAGCGACACACTCTGCTCAAGTCTTGGCCACTATAGGAGAGTTGTCGACCATGTTGGGAATCTATCCTTCCGGATAGGGAGAAAACGGGTGGGGCGGGGTGGTCCCGAGGGGCCCCCGCGGATGCATCCTGGACGGCATGAGCGATCTCGACGACGGCCCCGACGGCCTGGCGAGGGACCTGCGCGCGGCCGTGCGCGGCGAGGTGGACCTCTCCGTCACCGCACGGGCCCTGCACACCATGGACGCCTCCAACTACCGCCGGGTGCCCGACGCGGTGGTCGCCCCGCGCGACGCCGACGACGTGGCGGCGGCCCTCGCGGTCTGCCGCGAGCGCGGCGTGCCGGTCGTGGCGCGCGGCGCGGGCACCTCGATCGCCGGACAGGCCACCGGAGTCGGCGTCGTCCTCGACCTCACCCGGCACATGAACCGCATCGTGTCCCTGGACCCCGGCGCCCGCACGGCCGTGGTCCAGCCGGGCGTCGTCCTGGACGACCTGCGCTCCGCCGCGGCCGCCCACGGGCTGACCTTCGGCCCCGACCCCTCCACCCACAGCCGCTGCACCCTCGGCGGCATGATCGGCAACAACTCCTGCGGGTCGCACTCGGTGGCCTGGGGCACGACGGCCGACAACATCCGCCGCCTGACGGTCGTCGGCGGCCAGGGCGGATCCCACCGCCTCGGCCACGGCTGGGACGGCGCCCCCGAGGGCCTGCGCCCCCTGATCGACCGTCACCTGGCGCTCCTGCGCACCGGCTTCCCCGACCTGCCGCGCCGCATCTCCGGCTACGCCCTGGACGCCCTGCTCCCCGAGCGCGGCCCGGACCTCGCCCGCGCCTTCTGCGGCTCGGAGGGCACCCTCGGTATCGTCACCGAAGCGGACGTACGCCTGGTCGAGGCGCCCCGCGCGCGGGCGCTCGCCGTGCTCGGGTACGCCGACGAGAGCGCCGCCGCCCAGGCCGCCGCCGGGCTCCTCCCGCACGGCCCGCTCACCGTCGAGGGCATGGCGGCCGACCTGGTGCGCGGTTCGTCCCACGCCGGCGGCCTGCCCGAGGGCGGGGCCTGGCTCTTCGTGGAGACCGGCGGCGACAGCCCGGCCGAGGCACGCGCGCGTGCCGAGTCGATCGTGCGGGCCGCCGACGTGACGGACGCCCTCGTCGTCGACGATCCGGCGGGACAGCGCGCCCTGTGGCGGGTCCGCGAGGACGCCAGCGGCACCGCGACCCGCATGCCCGACGGCAGCGAGGCCTGGCCCGGCTGGGAGGACTGCGCGGTGCCGCCCGCCCGACTGGGCGACTACCTCAAGGACTTCAGGGCGCTCCTGTCCGACCACGGCCTGCGCGGCACGCCCTACGGCCACTTCGGGGACGGCTGCATCCACGTACGCATCGACTTCGACCTGCTCAGCCGCGAGGGCGTCGCCCGTTTCCGGCGGTTCTCCGAGGACCTCGCCGAACTGGTCGTCGCGCACGGCGGATCCCTCTCCGGCGAGCACGGCGACGGCCAGGCCCGCGCGGAGCTGCTGCCGAAGATGTACGGACCCGAACTCGTCCGCCTCTTCGAACGCGTCAAGGACGTCTGGGACCCGGCGGGCCTGCTCAACCCCGGCATGCTGGTGCGCCCCGCCCCCCTCGACGCCGACCTCCGCTTCGCCCCGCTGCCCCGCGAGCCGGTCGACGTCGCCTTCGGCTACCCGCACGACGGCGGCGACTTCTCGGCGGCGGTGCGCCGCTGCGTCGGCGTCGCCAAGTGCCGTACGGCGGCGCCGGCGTCGCCCACCTCCGTGATGTGCCCCTCGTACCGCGTCACGGGCGAGGAGGAGCACTCCACGCGCGGCCGCGCCCGCCTGCTGCACGAGATGCTCGCGGGCGAGGTGGTGACCGACGGCTGGCGCTCCACCGAGGTCAGGGACGCCCTCGACCTCTGCCTGTCCTGCAAGGGCTGCCGCTCGGACTGCCCGGTGGGCGTCGACATGGCCACGTATAAGGCGGAGTTCCTCCACCACCACTACGAAGGCCGCCGCAGGCCCGCCGCCCACTACACGATGGGATGGCTGCCGCGCTGGCTGCGGGCCGTCGCCGCGACGCGCACGGCACCGCTCGTCAACGCCCTGGCCCGCGTCCGCCCGTTGGCGGCGCTCGGCAAGCGGCTCGGCGGGATCGACGCGCGGCGCCCGGTGCCGGAGGTGGCGACGCGGACGCTGCGTCAGTGGTGGCGCGGACGGCCACAGGACAGCCTGCCCGCCCGTCCCGACCTCGTGCTCTGGCCCGACACCTTCACCGACCACCTCGCGCCGTCGGTGGGCCGGGCCGCGGTGCGGGTCCTCGAAGCGGCGGGGCTCACCGTCGCGCTGCCGCCGGGCGGGGTGTGCTGCGGCCTGACGTACGTCTCCACGGGCCAGCTCGACCGCGCCCGCGCCGTCCTGCGCGCCACGCTCGACCGCCTGGCCCCGGTCCTGGAGACCGGCATCCCTGTCGTCGTCCTGGAGCCGAGCTGCGCCGCCGCCCTGAAGGCCGACCTCGCCGAACTCCTCGGCGACGATCCGCGCGCCCACCGCCTCGCCGCGTCGGTCCGCACGTTCGCGCAGGCGCTGGAGGAGCTGGCCCCGCAGTGGCGGCCGCCGCGCGTCGACCGCCCGGTCGTCGGCCAGACCCACTGCCACCAGCACGCCGTCCTCGGCGACGCGGCCGAGCGGCGACTGCGCGAGAAGGCGGGCCTGACCGGGGAGCTGACCGGCGGCTGCTGCGGACTCGCGGGCAACTTCGGCTTCGAACGCGGCCATTACGACGTGTCGGCGGCCTGCGCCGAGGAACAACTGCTGCCCGCGGTGCGCCGGGCCCCCGATGACGCGGTGGTCCTGGCCGACGGCTTCTCCTGCCGCACACAGCTGGACCAGCTGGCGCGGGTGAGGGGAGAACACCTCGCGGAACTCCTGGCGGCGGAACTCCCCGGCCCCACCGACTGATTCCAGGGACGAAAGTCCCGACCGGAAGGGACTTCTGCCGGTGCGCAAGGGTGTCCTTTTCCGGCAGGATCGGGATGGTTCATGATCATCTGTCGAGGCGTCAACTGACGTACGCCCGTGAGAGGTCTGGTTGTGCCCGTGCCGGAAGACCCGAAGGAACCCGCAGCGCCGAAGGGGCCAGGGAAACCGGACAAGCCGGGCGACAGCGGCGCGCTGCGCGAACTGGTCGTACGCAACCGTCATGACTCCATACCGATGGACCTGCTGTTCCGGGGCGACACGGCGAAACCGCGGCCCCCGGCGAAAACCCCCGAGGCGCCGCGCGCCACCGACGGCCCGCGCCTGCCGGCCCCCGCTCCTCCCCGCCCCGACCGCGACCTCGTCGAACGGCGCGGGCGCGCCTGCTCCGGCTGGTGGGCGCTGCTCGTGGCGCTGCTCGCCCTCGGCGGGGCCGGGGCGCTGCTCTGGTCGGGCGGCCTGCTTCCCGCACGGCTCACGGACCTCCTCCGCCTGCCCGAACGCCCGCCGGGCCAGGGGCTCGACGTCTGGCGCCAGGCGTCCGTCGGCGGCTGCGGGCTGGTCGTCCTGTTCGCGCTGGCGGGGCTCACCCGGGGGCGGATCGGAAGCGCGTGGACGCTGGCGCTGTTCGGGCGGTACCGGGGGAGCGTGCGGCGGACGGGGCTGGTGTGGATCAACCCGTTGGTGCTGCGCAGGCGGGTCGACGTGCGGCTGCGGCACTGGCGCAGCGAACCGATGGCGGCGGTCGACGCGCAGGGCGTCGAGCTGCGGGTGGTCGTCCTGGTCGTGTGGCAGGTCAAGGACGCGGCGCGGGCGCTGTTCACGGTCGACGACCACCTCGCGTATCTGCGGGAGCAGGTGGAGGCGGTGACCGTGCGGGTCGCGTCGCGGCTGCCGGCGGACTCCTTCGGCGAGCCCGCGGCGGACGAGCCGACGCTGCGGGACACGGAGGCGTTCGGGGACGCGCTGACCAGGGCGCTGGCCGCGGAGTGCCGGGCGGTGGGTGTCGAGGTCTTCTCGGCGCGGCCGACGCGGGTGGAGTACGCGCCGGAGGTGGCGGCGGCGATGCGGCGCCGTCAGCTCGCGGCGCTGGACGCCCGGCGGCGGGACGGGGTGGTGACGTCGGTCCTCGACGCGGTGGACGCGACGGTGAGCCGGCTGACGGAGCGGGGACTCGTGGCGTTGGACGACTACGAACGGAAGTCCTTGGTCAGGGACTTGACGGTGGCGTTCTCCACGGCGCGGGGGGCGTCGGACGCCCACTGAGCCGAAGGGTCCGGCGCCCTCGACCTCGCCGGTCCCGCCCCCCACCTTCATCGGGGCCCGGCCCCGGGACTGGCGCCCGCCTGCGCCGGGGCTGGAGCCACGCTCATCGCCGCCCGGCACCGAGTCCGTGCCCGCCCGCACCGGGCTTGGCGCCTCCTTCATCGCCGCTCTGCACCGGGGGCGGTGCCCACCCGGCACCGTGCGCATGCCCCGCCTGCGCCGGGGCTGGAGCCACACTTATCGCC
>NZ_LIRJ01000618.1 GCF_001419745.1 Streptomyces silaceus
TCCTCGGCCCGCTGTTCGGCGCGCACGGCGCCGCGCCCGCCGACCTCTCCGTGGCCTTCGTCGCCCAGGCCGCCGTCGACCAGGGCAACGACACCATGCCCACCCGCCGTCGCAGGGTCGCCGTGCGCGGCACCCGCGGCATCGGCCCCGCCGACCTGCGCCTGAACTCCCGCACCGGAGCCGTCGACGTGGACCAGCGCACCGGACTCGTCACCCTCGACGGCGACCCGGTCCGCTCCGAGCCCGCCGACTCCGTCTCCCTCAACCGCCTGTACTTCCTGTGAGGACCCCGCGATGACCTTCCGCATGCCCCCCGAGTGGGCCCCGCACGAGCGCACCTGGATGGCGTGGCCGGGCCCCAACCCCACCTTCACCACCGAGCGGGAACTGGCCGAGGCGCGCGCCGCCTGGGCGGGCGTGGCCCGTGCCGTGCGCCGCTTCGAGCCCGTCACCGTGGTCGTCGGCACCGGCCAGGCCGAGTCGGCCCGCGCGCTCCTCGGCCCCGACGTGGAGCTGGTCGAGCGCGAACTCGACGACGCGTGGATGCGGGACATCGGCCCCACCTTCGTCCACGACGGGCGGCGCCTGGCCGCCGTCGACTGGACGTTCAACGGCTGGGGCGCCCAGGAGTGGGCCCGCTGGGAGCACGACGAGAAGATCGGCCGGCACGTCGCCGACCTCGCGGGCGTCCCCGTGCACCCCTCGCCCCTCGTCAACGAGGGCGGCGGCATCCACGTCGACGGCGAGGGCACCGTCCTGCTCACCGACACCGTCCAGCTCGACCCGCACCGCAACCCCGGCCTGACCCGCGAGCGCGTCGAGGAGGAGATCCACGCCCGCATCGGCACCGAGAAGGCCATCTGGCTGCCGCGCGGGCTCACCGGCGACTACGGACGGTTCGGCACCCGCGGCCACGTCGACATCGTCGCCGCCTTCGCCGCCCCCGGGGTGGTCCTCGTCCACTCCCAGCAGGACCCCGCCCACCCCGACTTCGAGGTCAGCAAGGAGATCGTCGCGGTCCTGGAGGGTCAGACCGACGCCCACGGCCGCACCCTGGAGATCGTCGAGGTGCCCGCCCCGACCGTCCTCGAGGACGACGAGGGCTGGGTCGACTACTCGTACATCAACCACTATCTCTGCAACGACGGCGTCGTCCTGTGCGCCTTCGACGACCCGAACGACGAGGTCGCGGCGGGCATCTTCCGCCGTCTCTTCCCCGGCCGGACCGTGACGCTCGTCGACGCCCGTACGATCTTTGCCGGGGGTGGTGGCATCCACTGCATCACCCAGCAGCAGCCGAAGGTGTGATCAAGGAGTACGGGATGGCCGGTCAGGCCCGCGCGCGGAAGAACGCCCCACCGCGTGAGGACGTGTTGGCCGCCGCCATGGAGATGATCGCCGAGCGCGGCCTGGAGAAGCTGACCATGGCAGCGCTCGGCCGCGCGGTCGGCATGAGCTCCGGCCATCTCCTCTACTACTTCCGCACCAAGGACGAGCTGCTCCTGCGCACCCTGGAGTGGAGCGAGGGCCGCCTCGGCGCCGAGCGCGGCCGGCTCCTGGCCCGCGCGGGCACGGCGCGCGAGCGCCTCGACGCCTACGTCGGTCTGTACGTACCCGACGGCGTGGGCGACCCCCACTGGACGCTCTGGCTGGAGGTCTGGAACCGCTCCCTCAACGCCGACGAGGAGGGCCGCGACCGGCAGGCCGCCATCGAGGGCGCCTGGCACCGCGACCTGGTGGCGCTGCTCGCCGAGGGCGTCTCGCGCGGCGAGTTCGGCACGGTGGACCCGGACCGGTTCGCGGCGCGCCTGCGGGCGCTGCTCGACGGCTTCTCCATCCATGTGGCGATCGGCCTGCGCGGCACGGGGCGCGAGCAAGTCCTCGCGCACGTCCGGGAGTTCCTGGACGGGACGCTCGCTTCCGGGACGTCCGCCTCGGACGCCTAGGGGCCCGTCCAGGTTGTACGCAATCCGGCGGATTGCGTGTCGTCTGGTGGTGCGTTTGTATCCCCGTGGGCCCTGATGTCGGGCCGGGGGAAGAGACAGGCCTTGGGGGGAAGCCGTGTCCAGTGCCAGACGGGTGTCCTACGGGGTGCCCTTACGTGTGCCCTTGAGCCTTTCCGCAAGTGCCGCGCTGGCCCTGGGACCCGGCGCCACGGGAGTGCCGGCTTCCGCCGCTGACGGGACCGAGGCCGACGGCGCCTCCGTCTCGTCCGACGGCCGCTACGCCGCGCACACGGGGTGGGGACGCGCGGGCGAACCTCGACCTCCGCGACGGCCACGAGGTGACCGTCGGCCACGGCAGCGCCACCGCCGGGGCGCTCGCCGCCAAGGGCGTCGTCTACAGCTTCGAGGACACGGACATCGTGCCGGACGACACGAACGGCGACAGCGACATCTTCGTGCGCCACGTCCCTTGAACGAAGTCGCACCGACGAATGAAGGCGCACCGACCCGACCGATCCACCAGTTCCACGAACCGACAGAGAGCACGGGGGATTCGACCATGTACTGCACCCACCGCCGCCGACTCGCCCTGGCCGTCGCGGCCGGCGTCGTCGCCGCGACCGTCACCGCCCTGCCCGCCGCCGTCGCCGCGCCCGCCGCGGTGAAGGCGCCCCGCACCGAGGGCGTCAGCGTCACGGCCGGCGGCAAGGCCGGCGACGACCGCTCCTCCCAGGAGTCGATCAGCCGCGACGGCCGCTTCGCCGTCTTCGCGTCCGCCGCCACCAACCTGGTCGCCGGGGACACGAACGGCCGGGACGACGTCTTCGTACGCGATCTGCGCGGCGGCAGAACCGAGCGGATCGCCCTGGAGGGGCGGGAGTTGAGCAGCCCGTCGATCAGCGCCGACGGGCGCTACGTCGCGTTCGTCGCGTCGACCGTCGAAGGATGGCCGACCGTCCGCGACGTACGCCTCTACGACCGCGTGACCAAGAAGGCCGAGCGCCTCGACGTCGAGCTGCCCGACGGCTTCCCCGGCGACAGCGCGGGCACCGTCTCGCTCAGCGCCAACGGCCGCTACGCCGTCTTCAGCACGGACGGACCCCAGTTCGACGGCACGGCGGTCTTCCTGCGCGACCGCAAGACGGGCACCACCGAGCGCGTCAGCCACCCCTACACGGGCGGCGACGGCGAGCGGAACGCCCACTCGCCGACCGTCAGCGACGACGGCCGCTACGTCGTCTACGCCAACTCCTTCGTCAACGGCCCGCGCGGCGACGACTGGAGCGACCTGTGGCTGCGCGACCGCGCCACCGGGAAGCTGACCCAGGTCGACCGCTCGTACGACGGGTCCAAGACGGAGAAGGAGTCCCTGGCCGCCTCCATCAGCGGCGACGGCGGCACGGTCGTCTTCGAGTCCCGCGACACCCACCTGGTCCCCGACGACACCGACGCCGCCTGGAACGTCTTCGTGCACGACGTGGCCACCGGCAGGAACCAGCGGATCCACGGCACGCAGGGCGGCCCCGGCGAGGCGTACACCCGCTCGCCCGCCATCAGCGCCGACGGCCGCAGGCTCACCTACATGTCGGAGCTCACCGAGCCCGGCAGCGAGTACGGCAAGGAATGGCCCACCTACCTCCGTGACCTGAGGACGGGCACCACCACGCTCGTCTCCCCGGACGCGAACGGCGGCGCCGCGACGGCGAACGTCCTGCCCGGCGGCATCTCCGCCGACGGCCGCCGGATCGCCTTCGAGTCGTCGGACAAGACGCTCCTGCCCGGCGACACGAACGACGGCCAGGACATCTTCGTGCGCCACGTGCGCTGACGCAGGAGGGGCCAGAGGGGCCAGAGAGATTCGACGGATACGGGAGGTACGTCCACCATGCGGGCGGCGCGTCCATGCGCCGCCCGCATGGTGAGACGAGGCCGCGCGGCAGGCGCGCGCTGTGGCAGCATGCCCCCGTGCTCTCGTTCGCCATGATTATTGGCAGCAGGCGCGCCGGTCCGCAGTGACCGCCTCGTACCACCATGTACGGGCGGACACCGTCGTCCTCGACCCGCGCGCAGACCTCTCGCACCCGCGAGGGGTTTTTTCGTTTCCCGGCCCAACCGAAGCCGGGCGCGGAGCGCACGGGATCATTGGGGGCGGTGGAGCCGGTCCTTCCGGTAGACCGAGATCCGACACAGGAGCCAGACAGCATGACGGAAACCAGCACACCCGACGATTCCTTCCATGTCTTCGACACGACGCTGCGCGACGGCGCGCAGCGCGAAGGCATCAACCTCACCGTCGCGGACAAGCTGACCATCGCCCGCCATCTGGACGACTTCGGCGTGGGCTTCATCGAGGGCGGCTGGCCCGGCGCCAACCCGCGCGACACCGAGTTCTTCGCGCGGGCCCAGCAGGAGATCACCTTCCGGCACGCCCAGCTCGTCGCCTTCGGCGCCACCCGCCGCGCCGGGGCCAAGGCCGCCGACGACCCGCAGGTCAACGCCCTGCTCGCGTCCGGCGCCCCGGTCATCACGCTGGTCGCCAAGTCCCACGACCGCCATGTCGAGCTGGCCCTGCGCACCACCCTCGACGAGAACCTGGAGATGGTCCGCGACACCGTCTCCCATCTGCGGAGCCAGGGGCGGCGCGTCTTCGTCGACTGCGAGCACTTCTTCGACGGCTACCGCGCCAACCCCGAGTACGCCAAGTCCGTCGTACGGGCCGCCGCCGAGGCGGGCGCCGACGTCGTCGTCCTGTGCGACACCAACGGCGGCATGCTGCCCGCGCAGGTCCAGGCCGTCGTGGCCACCGTCGCCGCCGACACCGGCGCCCGGCTCGGCATCCACGCCCAGGACGACACCGGCTGCGCCGTCGCCAACACCCTTGCCGCCGTCGACGCCGGCGCCACGCACGTCCAGTGCACGGCCAACGGCTACGGCGAGCGCGTCGGCAACGCCAACCTCTTCCCGGTCGTGGCGGCCCTGGAGCTCAAGTACGGCAAGCAGGTGCTGCCCGAGGGCGCGCTGCGCGAGATGACCCGCGTCTCCCACGCCATCGCCGAGGTCGTCAACCTGACCCCCTCGACGCACCAGCCGTACGTCGGCGTCTCCGCCTTCGCCCACAAGGCCGGACTGCACGCTTCCGCGATCAAGGTCGACCCGGACCTCTACCAGCACATCGACCCGGACCTCGTCGGCAACCGCATCCGCATGCTCGTCTCCGACATGGCGGGCCGCGCCTCCATCGAGCTCAAGGGCAAGGAGCTCGGCATCGAGCTCGGCGACGACCGCGACCTGGTCGGCCGCGTCGTGGCGCGCGTCAAGGAGCGCGAGCTCAAGGGGTACACCTACGAGGCAGCCGACGCCTCCTTCGAGCTGCTGCTGCGCGAGGAGGCCGAGGGCAGGGCGCGCCGCTACTTCCGCGTCGAGTCCTGGCGGGCCATCGTCGAGGACCGCCCCGACGGCACGCACGCCAACGAGGCGACCGTGAAACTGTGGGCCAAGGGCGAGCGCATCGTCGCCACGGCCGAGGGCAACGGTCCCGTCAACGCGCTCGACCGCGCGCTGCGGGTGGGCCTGGAGCGGATCTACCCGCAGCTCGCCAAGCTGGAGCTGGTGGACTACAAGGTCCGCATCCTGGAGGGCAAGCACGGCACGTCGTCGACCACACGCGTCCTGATCTCCACCTCCGACGGCGTCGGCGAGTGGTCGACGGTCGGCGTCGCGGACAACGTCATCGCCGCGTCGTGGGGCGCCCTGGAGGACGCCTACACGTACGGGCTGCTGCGGGCCGGCGTCGAGCCGGTCGAGTAACCCGCCGCCCGCCCCGGGGCCGGCCCCTCCCCGGGACTCCGTCGGCGGCGCCGCTGAGTTACGTTCGAAGCATGAGGAATCGGACGAAGCGGATCACCGTCGGACTGTCCGGGCTGCTGCTCGCCCTGGGAGCCGTGTCGATCACGGCGGCGCCCGGGGCCCTGGCCGCGCCCGGCGCCCAGGCCGCAGCCGATGCTCCGGCCGGGCCGGGCGCGCTGTCGGCTTCCAGTGCGTCGGTGGTCGCCGACGCCTGGGAGAAGAGTCCGGTGTACGTCGATCCCGCGGCGTCGGACCAGCTGTCCGACGCCCAGGCGGACGCCCTCGCCCAGAAGATCAAGAAGGCGGACAAGCCGGTCTTCGTGGCCGTACTGCCCGACGACTTCCCGCAGCAGGACCTCTTCCGCAAGCTGCGCGCCGAGACCGGTGTGACGGGCGTCTACGCGGTGCGGCTCGGCAGCGCCTTCGACGCGAAGGCCGACCGCTCGGTCCTGCGGCCCAACGCCGTCGACAACCTCGTCGCGCTCGTCCAGGGCGAGGACGCGAACCGGCAGCTCAACCACTTCGTCGACCAGGCCGTCGTGCAGGCCGGCGGCTCGGCGCCGGACTCCTGGGGCGGCGGTTCGGACGACGGGGTCCCGGTGGGCGCGCTCGTCGGGGTCGGCGTGGTGGCCGTCGCC
>NZ_LIRJ01000619.1:0-497 GCF_001419745.1 Streptomyces silaceus
GACAGACGTTCGTCGTGCCGCGGGCCACGCCGCCCAAGGTGGCGGCGCGGGTCATGGACCTCCAGGACCCGACGTCGAAGATGGGCAAGTCCCACGAGGCCGGCGCGGGGATCGTCTATCTGCTGGACGAGCCGGACGTGGTGCGGAAGAAGATCCTGCGCGCCGTCACCGACAGCGGCAGCGAGGTCGCGTACGACCGGGAGGCCAAGCCCGGCGTCTCGAACCTGCTGGAGATCCTCGCCGCGTGCCGGGGTGGGAACCCGGAAGCGCTGAGCGGTGTATATGAGTCGTACGGCGCACTGAAGAAGGACACGGCCGAGGCCGTGGTGGAGCTCCTCAGGCCCGTACAGGACCGTCACAAGGAACTGGTGGCGGATCCCTCGTACGTGGAGGAGGTGCTGCGGCATGGTGCTGAGCGGGCCAGGGAGATGGCCAGGCCGACGGTGGACGGTGCCTATCGGGCGATCGGGCTGCTGCCACCCTCGGGCGGGGCGCGG
>NZ_LIRJ01000619.1:507-2464 GCF_001419745.1 Streptomyces silaceus
GTCTTTGCCGCGTCCGTCTTTCTCGCGGCTGTCGTTCTCGCGTCCGCTGTTGTGGCGTCAGCCGTTGTTGCCGGACGCCAGCTCGCGGCTGCGGTCGCGGGCCGCTTCAAGGGCCGCGATCAGTGCCGCGCGCACCCCGTGGTTCTCCAGCTCGCGGATGGCGTTGATCGTCGTGCCCGCGGGAGAGGTGACGTTCTCGCGGAGCTTCACCGGGTGTTCGCCGCTGTCGCGGAGCATGACGGACGCGCCGATCGCCGCCTGGACGATCAGGTCGTGGGCCTTGTCGCGGGGCAGGCCGAGCAGGATGCCCGCGTCGGTCATGGCCTCGACCAGGAAATAGAAGTAGGCGGGGCCCGACCCGGACAGCGCGGTGCAGGCGTCCTGCTGGGTCTCGGGGACGCGGAGCGTCTTGCCGACGGCGCCGAAGATGTCCTCGGCGTGGCTCAGCGCGGCGGCGGATGCGTGGCTGCCGGCCGAGATGACGGACATGCCCTCGTCGACGAGGACGGGAGTGTTCGGCATGACGCGGACGACCGGGGTGCCCTCGGGCAGGCGTTCCTCGATGAAGGCGGTGGTGATGCCCGCGGCGGCGCTGATGATCAGGCGGTCGGCGGTGACGTGCGGGGCGAGCTCGTCGAGCAGCTTGGTCATGTCCTGCGGCTTGCAGGCGAGGATCAGGGTGTCGGCCTGCTTGGCGGCCTCGGCGTTGCTGACGGGCGTGACGCCATAGCGGGTGCGGAGCTCGTCGGCGCGCTCCTGGCGACGGGTGGTGACCACGAGGTCGCTCGGCGCCCAGCCGCCGCGGATCATGCCGCTGAGCAGGGCTTCACCGATCTTTCCGGTGCCGAGGACTGCGACTTTCTGGCTCGTCTTGCTGCTCATGAGCGGGGGCCTCCGGGGATGCGTCGTTCGGAGGCCATCCTCGCACTGGGATTCCAGGGGCAGCGGGGCTGTCCGGTGGGCGGACTTCGGGTCGGCGGGCGCGGGGCGGGCCGTCGGTCACGCCGTGCGGCGGCGGAGGGTGGCGGCGCCGAGGCACAGCACCAGCACCGCGCAGGCCGCGACGATGACGGCGTCGCGCACGAAGGCGCCGGTGATGTCGGGGTGGCGGAGGACTTCGTTCATGCCGTCGACGGCATACGACATGGGGAGGACGTCGGAGATCGACTCCAGGACCGGCTGCATGTCGGAGCGCGGTGCGAACAGTCCGCAGAGCAGGAGCTGCGGGAAGATCACCGCCGGCATGAACTGGACGGCCTGGAATTCGGAGGCGGCGAAGGCCGAGACGAAGAGGCCGAGCGCGGTGCCGAGGAGGGCGTCGAGCAGGGCGACCAGGAGGAGCAGCCATGCGGAGCCGGTGACGTCGAGGCCGAGGGCCCACAGGGCGAGGCCGGTGGCGAGGACCGACTGGATGACGGCGAGGGCGCCGAAGGCGAGGGCGTATCCGGCGATGAGGTCGCCTTTGGCGAGGGGCATGGCGAGGAGGCGTTCGAGGGTGCCGGAGGTGCGTTCGCGGAGGGTGGCGATCGAGGTCACCAGGAACATCGTGATGAGGGGGAAGATGCCGAGCAGCGAGGCGCCGATGGAGTCGAAGGTGCGCGGGCTGCCGTCGAAGACGTAGCGGAGCAGGAGCAGCATCACGCAGGGGACCAGGAGCATCAGCGCGATGGAGCGCGGGTCGTGGCGGAGCTGTCGCAGGACGCGGGACGCGGTGGCGAAGGTGCGGTAGGCGCTCATCGGGGGCTCCTGGCCGGGCTGGAGGTTTCGGTGGCCTGGTCGACGAGGTGGAGGAAGGCCTCTTCGACGGTGTCGGAGTGGGTGCGGGTGCGCAGGGCGTCGGGGGTGTCGTCCGCGAGGAGTTCGCCCTCGCGCATGAGGAGGAGGCGGTGGCAGCGTTCCGCCTCGTCCATGACGTGGGAGGAGACGAGGATCGTGGCGCCGCGGTCGGCGGCGAGGG
>NZ_LIRJ01000062.1 GCF_001419745.1 Streptomyces silaceus
GGGCACGTCGACGCCGGGCGGCTGCGCGGGCGGGGTCTCCTGCGGCGGTGCCTCTTCGCAGGTGTTGCCGTACGCCCCCGAGGCGACGGCCACTCCACCCACGCTGTCACCGCAGACCTCGACCGGTGCCTCGACGGGTGCCTGCACGTTGTTGCCGGACAGCAGACCGGGCGACTGGGCCGTCTGCGCGTCGGCCGAGGAGCCGCCGCTGTCCGCGTAGCCCGTGTCGTCGCCGGGGCCGTGCGGCGTCGCCGGGGTGATCTCCGTGTCGTCGTGCCCGGCGTAGCCGTTGTCCGCCTGGCCGTACCCGGAGTCGCCGTACCCGGAGTCGCCGTGCGCGGCGGGGGCGGGCTTCGAGGAGGACGAGCAGTCGTTGCCCGAGGCCGGGTTGGCGAGGGCGACGGCGTCCACGGTGTTGCCGCAGAGGTTCACCGGTACTTCCAGCGGTGCCTGCACGCTGTTGCCCGACAGGAGGCCGGGCGAGTCCAGTGCCTGGGCGCTCGCATCGGCGGCGAACGCGGAGGTGCCGGACAGGGACAGGATGCTCGTGGCCGCGGCGGCGGAGAGCATTCCTTTGCTGAGGGCCTGTCGCAATTCGAGTGGTCCTTCTTGTGCGAGGGGGAGCCGGCCCAGGGCACCCGGGGCGCCCTGGGCCGGCAAGACGCAGCTGGGCCGCTACGTCAGTCGTTGACGCACTCGTTGCCGAACGCCGGGTTCAGCAGAGCGATGACGTTGACGCTGTTGCCGCACACGTTGACCGGAACGTGCACGGGAACCTGGACGACGTTGCCGGAAAGAACGCCCGGGGAACCGGTGGCGGCGCCGCCGGCCTCGGAGTCGGCGAACGCCGGGGCGCCCAGGCTCAGGGCCATGACGGCACCGGCGATGATCGTTGCGCTCTTCTTGAGCTTCACAGCTTTTCCCTTCTTTCGGGTCACGTCCAAATACCGGCCGAGGCCGATCGGGCAGTTCGTGTTCCCGCATCGTGACCTGAGCCCTACTTAACGAGCGATAGGACCGGAGGAAACCAGGGAGTTGACCTGCTCAGAAAATTCACTCGAATGCAACCGGCAGGCGAAAGGGCATGAAATCAGCGGGAGTTGCGGGCACAGGAAAGCTCGGGCCGCACCGGGCCTCGAAAGAGGCCGGGCGACCCGAGCAGTCCGTGCGGAGCGACGGATCAGCCGTTGCCGGCACCGTTGCCCGAGAGGACCGGGATGTCGTCCAGGACGTGCGACAGCGGCTCGTCGCCCTTGGCCTGGGTCGAGTTCTCGGTGCACTGCTGGTTCTGCGGGGCGGAGAGGACGGGGATGTCCTGGACCGCGACGGGCACCAGGCCGACGAGGGCGCCGGCGTTGCCCTTGACGGGCAGGCCCACGCAGGGCTTGTTCAGCGAGCCCTGCACGAGGGACAGCTGCGGGCTCATGTCGCCCTTGGTCTCCGAGTTGCCGAACACCTGCTTGGCGTCGTTGCCGCTCAGCGACGTGGTGCCGCCGTCGTCACCGATGGCCATCGCGGGCGAAGCGGCGGCGGAGATACCGACGACGGAGACGGCGACCGCGGCCGCCGCCATTGCCTTCTTAAGCATTTGATGTTCCTTTTCTGGGCAGACGCTCAGGTTACTGCGTGCTGCTCAACTCTCCCTGCCGCGTTTAGTTCTGGTCATTCACTCCATCGGTTCTTTCGACCGCCACTGCACCGTCGGAGCGGTATGCCGCGCGTCTCGCACTGTTCGACATGAAGGTCGGATTATCCTCACATCACGTGCACTCCCGCCGGCTCCGGAAGGAATTCATGAAACGCGTGAGATGTGAGACCTCCCCACCGCGCGCCGCCACCTCGTCGCAGTGGAGCGAACGGGAACTGCGGCTGGTGGAGCGGCTGGCGACGGTGCACCACGAACTCGGGCGGGTGCGTCGGGAGCGCACGGCCCTCGTCTCGTACGTCTGGCGTCTGCACGGCGGGAGCGTCGGCCTCCCGGGCCCGGACGGTGGGCGCATGGTCCACATCGACACCGCGGCGGGCAGCCTGTCCTGGCACATCGACGCCGAGGACACCGACCTGCTGTACGAGTCCGGCAGCCGGACCCCGAGCTCCGCGGGCGAGACGGCCGAGACGCTGACGCGGCTGTCCTTCCTGCACCTGCACCGCCGGCCCAACCTGCCCACACGGAGCAAGCGGGCCGCGGCCGCCGCCCTGGGCGATAGGCCATCGGAGTGAACACGAGCAACCCCTCATCCCTCCGGGTAGTTGCTCAGGGTGCTCCTTGGACGGGGCTCACTCAGAAGGGAAATCCTGTGCTCAAGAAGGTAATGACCGCCGCCGCGGTCACGGCTTCCGTCGTCGGCATGTCGGCTGCCGCCGCCCCCACGGCGCTCGCCATCGGCAACGACGGCGGCACCAGCACCATGAGCGGCAACAACGCCATGCAGGAGTTCGGCAACTCCGCCACGTACGGCAACATGAGCCCGCAGATGGCGCTCATCCAGGGCTCGCTGAACAAGCCCTGTGTCGCTCTGCCGGCCAAGGCCAACGTCGGCTCCGTCGTCGGCCTGGTGCCCGTCGCGGTCCAGGACATCCCGATCCTGTCGGCGCCGCAGAACCAGCAGTGCACCGAGAACTCGACCCAGGCCAAGGGCGACGAGCCGCTGTCGCACATCCTGGACGACATCCCGGTCCTGTCGGGCAACGGCGCGGGCAACAACTGACGCCGAGCGAACTCAGCGGGCCGCCATTTCTCTCCTTGGCGGCCCGCTGTTTTTGTGGTGCGGCGCTTTTCAGTTCCGCGGCCAGGGATCCTGCTGGACCAGGCTGTTCCACTCGGGATCGGGACGCCCGGGGAGGGTTCTTCCCTGCTCTCGCCATCTTCTGAGCAGGGATTCGTAGATGGGGTCCGCACGGTGTTCCGGGGGCTGCCTGCTCACCGGAATGACGCCTTGCCGTTTCCATGATCCTGCACGGTCAGCCATATATCCTCGTTGCGAGTGGGGGCTTCTTCGTTTCGTTCCTGTCGAAGTCAGAAATGAAACCGCCCCGTTGGGGCGAAAGAGTTGTTCACGGGCGCCACACTCCAGCTGCAACAGAATGACGGTCCGACCGGTTTACGGTGCCAGGGTTCCTCCTCCCCCTCATCTGATTGCGGAGAACAGCAATGAGGACGGTCCCGCATAGCCCTGCCCGCAAGCGAGCCGGAAAGCGTCTCGGCGTCATCACCACGGGGATCGCGCTTGCCGCCGCCCTCACCGGAATCGCCGCGACGGCCGCACCGCACCCTGCCCAACGCGTCGACGCCTTCGGCGGCATCAAGAATCGTCCGAATGAAGGACCCGGCACGAATATTCTTTTGCTCGGCACGGACAGCCGCGCAGGAATCACGAAGTCCGAGAAACGCGAGTTCTCGACCGGCAGCCTGGGCTGCAACTGCTCCGACACGATGATGCTCATCCACGTGTCACGGAAGAACGACCGGGTCAGCGTCGTGAGCCTGCCCCGGGACTCCCGCGCCGTCATCCCCGCCCACCGCAACGGCACCACCGGTGCCGTCCGGGCGGCCCACCCCTCGAAGATCAACGCCGCCTACGCCGAGGGCGGCGCCAAGCTCGCCGTACGGACGGTCGAGCAGATGACGAAGGTCCGGATCGACCGCTATCTGCAGATCGACTTCCGGCGCTTCATCGACGGCGTCAACGAGGCGGGCTCGGTGCGCGTGTGCACCCCCCGCCCGCTGCGGGACTTCGCCACCAGGATGGACATGCCCCCGGGCACCTACGACCTGACGGGCGGCGAGTCCCTCCAGTACGTCCGGTCCCGACACGTCGACAACGCGGCGGACTTGGGACGCATCCAGCGCCAACAGCGCTTCCTGGTGGGGGTGTTGCGCACGCTCGCCGTGGACGAGTCCTTCGGCGACCCGGTCAGGACCGCCGCCCTGGCCAAGACCGTGCTCGGCTCGGCCACGGTGGACCAGGGCTTCACCCTCGACCAGCTCGTCTCGCTCGTCTCCCGGCTGCGCACCCTGCCGCCGGAGGCCACCGAGTTCACCACGGTCCCCATCCGCGGGTTCAACGCGCCGGAGGCCGGGATCGGCTCGACCCTCGAATGGGACCGGCCCAAGGCGGACAAGGTGTTCGCCGCGCTGAACCGCGACCGAGCCCTGACCAGGCGTGACTCCGCGGTCGTCCCCGCCGACCCGCCGCGGCTCACCGTGCAGACGGCCTTCCGCGGCGACAAGGTCATCTGCCCCTGAGATTCAGCACATTAATCCGCTGAACGGGGCAACGGCCGCAACTGCTGCCGCGCCATTCAGTTGACCACTGCGCGTGCTCCGCTGCGGAGCCGCACTTCCTTCGAAGGGAAAACCATCACCATGAAGAAGCTGTTTGCAACGGCCGCGCTCGCCGCTTCCGTCGCCGGTGTGTCCGCCGCCACGGCCCCCCAGGCCATGGCCATCGGTGACGACTCGGGCACCACGTCGGTCAGCGGCAACGGCGCCTCGCAGACGTTCGGCAACTCGGCCACGCACGGCGACATGAGCCCGCAGATGTCCCTGGTCCAGGGTTCGCTGAACAAGCCCTGCATCGGCCTGCCGGCCAAGGCGAACCTCGGTTCGCTCGTGGGTGTCGTGCCGGTCGCGGTCCAGGACATCAACGTCCTCTCCGCCCCGCAGAACCAGCAGTGCACCGAGAACTCCACCCAGGCCAAGGGCGACGAGCCGCTGTCGCACATCCTGGACAACATCCCGGTCCTCTCGGGCAACGGCGTGGCCAACCACTGAGCCGAGCGCGTCCGCGTGCTGTACCGCGGACGCGACCCCGCCCCTCCCGCCCTCGGGCGGGAGGGGGCAGGGCACCCGGGGCTGCCGCCGCGTGAGCGGCCGCGGCCCCTCGCGGGACCTGTCACTCGTCCAGCCGCGTTCGGCGGGCAGGCCACCGCACCACCCCTCAGCGTGGGGAGAGTTCGTGCACGCAGCACCGATGCGTGCCCCTGCCCCACTGAAGGGTCTGAAGTATGAAGCGCATAGCCCGCGCCCTGTCCGTGGCCGGTCTCACGGCGGCGGTACTGGCCGCCCCGGCCGCCGGCATCGCCGCAGCGGCGCCCGCCTCCGCCGCTGCCGCTCCGGTGGTCCAGCAGACCGAGAGCCGGGACTGGGACGACTGGCCGCACCACCACGACTGGGACCACCACCACTACTACCACCACCACGGTGTGGGCCTGGGCCTCGGCCTGGGGGTCGGTCTCTAACCCTTCAGCAGGCTCGTCGGTGGCCGCGCCACGGATCCCGTGGCGCGGCCACCGCGCCGTTCTGCCGACGCACCACGGCCCGAGTGGGAGTACGCGCTGTGACCCTCGACAGCACGCAGGACACGAGCATCCTCACCGGGGCCAGGAGCCCCGGCGCCGCCCGGGAGACCGTGCGCGCCCTGCTCGGCCAGGGCCATCACCGGGCCAGCGACACGGCCGTCGCCGACGCGGTGCTCGTGACGTCGGAGCTGGTCACCAACGCGATCCGGCACGGGGGCGGACTGCGCGGGTTCCTGTGCCGGGTGCACTCCGGCTTCGCCGAGATCGCCGTGGACGACGCCAGCGACGAGGTGCCCGTGACCCGCGTCCGGCACAGTCTGCTCACGAGCGGCGGGCACGGCTGGCCCTCGGTGTGCCGGCTGGCCAGCGACGTGACCGTGCGTCATCTTCCCCAGGGCGGCAAGCGCATCACCGCCCGGATCCCGCTCTCCTCGCCGGCGCACCCCTGAGGGCGGCCGGCGAGGCCGCCGGGAGTCAGACCCGCATCGCCTGCGGCGTCTCGCGCAGCAGCGGGTCGGGGCCCTCGTACTCACGGATCGCCTCGTAGCGGGTGTTCCGCTCGACCGGGCGGAAGCCGGCCTCGCGGATCAGGGCGAGCAGGTCCTCGCGGGTCAGCTTGTTCGGCGTACCGAAGTTGTCCGCGTCGTGCGTGATCTTGTACTCGACGACCGAGCCGTCCATGTCGTCGGCGCCGTGCTGGAGCGCGAGCTGCGTGGTGTGCAGGCCGTGCATGACCCAGAAGACCTTGACGTGCGGGACGTTGTCGAAGAGGAGGCGCGAGACCGCGAAGGTCTTCAGGGCCTCGGCACCGGACGCCATCGTCGTGCGCGCCTGGAGCTTGTTGCGGACCTTGCCGTCCTTCATGTCGACGAAGTCGTGCTGGTAGCGCAGCGGGATGAAGACCTGGAAGCCGTTCGTCTCGTCCTGCAGCTCACGCAGGCGCAGCACGTGGTCGACGCGGTGGCGCGGCTCCTCGATGTGGCCGTACAGCATCGTGCACGGGGTCTTGAGACCCTTCTCGTGCGCGAGGCGGTGGATGCGCGACCAGTCCTCCCAGTGGGTGCGGTGGTCGACGATGTGCTGGCGGACCTCCCAGTCGAAGATCTCCGCGCCGCCGCCGGTGAGCGACTCCAGGCCGGCCTCGATCAGCTCGTCGAGGATCTCGGAGGCGGACAGGCCGGAGATCGTCTCGAAGTGGTGGATCTCGGTGGCGGTGAAGGCCTTCAGGGAGACGTTCGGCAGCGCCTTCTTCAGCTCGGAGAGCGAGCGCGGGTAGTAGCGCCACGGCAGGTTCGGGTGCAGGCCGTTGACGATGTGCAGCTCGGTGAGGTTCTCGCCCTCCATCGCCTTGGCGAGGCGGACGGCCTCCTCGATGCGCATCGTGTACGCGTCCTTCTCGCCCGGCTTGCGCTGGAACGAGCAGTAGGCGCACGAGGCGGTGCACACGTTCGTCATGTTGAGGTGGCGGTTGACGTTGAAGTGCACGACGTCGCCGTTCTTGCGCGTGCGCACCTCGTGGGCGAGGCCGCCGAGCCAGGCCAGGTCGTCCGACTCGTAGAGCGCGATGCCGTCCTCGCGGGACAGCCGCTCGCCGTCCCGGACCTTCTGCTCGAGTTCGCGCTTGAGACCTGCGTCCATGCCCTGGCCCTTACCTCTCCCTACGACAAACTCCGCCAACCGTACTCCTCCGCCCCGGGGACGCAGGGCGCGCCCTAGACCTCTTCGGGGAGCTCCCCGACGCGGTTCTCCCACTTGGTGGAGAGCACGATCGTGGTGCGGGTGCGCGAGACGCCGCGCGTGCCGCTGAGCCTGCGGATCGTCTTCTCCAGGCCGTCCACGTCGCTGGCCCTGACCTTGAGCATGTAGGAGTCGTCGCCCGCGATGAACCAGCAGTCCTCGATCTCGTGGAGGTCCTTCAGGCGGCGCGCCACGTCCTCGTGGTCGGCGGCGTCGGAGAGCGAGATGCCGATGAGGGCGATGACACCGAGGCCGAGCGAGGCGGAGTCGACGGTCGCGCGGTAACCGGTGATGACCCCGGCCGCTTCGAGGCGGTTGATCCGGTCCGTGACGCTGGGCCCGGAGAGGCCCACGAGCCGCCCGAGTTCGGCGTACGAGGCCCTGCCGTTCTCCCGCAGGGCCTGGATGAGCTGCCTGTCCACGGCGTCCATAGGTGCGATGCCTTTCATTATTCAGCGATACCGCGAGTCTATGTGTAGAATCTAAGGCGCAACAGGGCCTAGGCCCTGTGAATCTTTCTCAATCTCAGCCGATCAACGACGATCCTTCAGGAGTGAGTCACCCGTGTACTCGATCGAGATGGCCTACGCCCGCATGCGCGAGCTCCAGGACATGGCCAACCGCTCGCGTGCCCACCAGCCCACCCAGGCGCCGAAGGCCGCGGCCCGCTGGAAGCGCGCCGCCAAGAAGCGCTAGTCCCCCCGGGAGCCAGAGCCACCTCCGGATCCGGAACCCAGCTCTCCCTCCCACCGGCGGTACAGGCTGTGCGGCACACCCGCCGCGTCCAGCACCCGCCCGGCGACGAAGTCCACCAGATCCTGGATGTGCGTCGCCCCCGCGTAGAACGCCGGAGAGGCGGGCAGCACGATCGCGCCCGCCTCGTCCAGGCTCACCAGGTGCTTCAGCGTCTGCCCGTTCAGCGGCGTCTCGCGTACGCAGACCACGAGCGGCCTGCCCTCCTTGAGCGTCACGCTCGCCGACCGCTGCAGCAGGTCCTTCGAGAGCCCGAGCGCCACGCCCGCCACGCCCGCCGTGGACGCCGGCACGATCAGCATGCCCTTCGTCGCGTACGACCCCGAGGACGGCCCCGCCGCCAGGTCACCGGCGGACCAGTACCGCACGTCCGCCAGGGACGCCTCCGGCACGTCGAACGTGCCCGGCTTGCCGTCCGCGCCGCGCCCCAGCCACTGCCGCAGGTCCTCCTGCCAGTGCGCGTCCCGGAAGGCGATCCCCGTCTCGTCGAGCAGCGTCAGGCGCGAGGCCCGCGACACGACGAGGTCCACGCTCTGACCGGCCGCGATGAGCGCGCGCAGCACGGCGGCGGCGTACGGGGTCCCCGAGGCCCCCGACACCCCCACGATCCAAGGCTTACGCTGCGTATCTCCTGGGTTCACTCTGTGAGCCTATCCGGCGGTCGTTCAGAGGGTGAGCCCGCGTACGAGCAGATCGAGCAGGGCGCACACGAACAGGGCGATTCCGATGAAACCGTTCACCTGGAAGAACGCGCGGTTCAGGCGCGACAGGTCGTGCGGCTTCACGATCGAGTGCTCGTAGACGAAGGCGCCCGCGACGATCGCGAGTCCCAGCCAGAAGAACGCGCCCGCGTCGGTGGCCGCCGCGTACCAGACGAACAGCGCCGTGGTCACCAGGTGACAGCCCCGGGCGCCCCGGATGGCGGCGGGGATGCCGAACCGCGCGGGCACCGACATCACGCCGACCTCGCGGTCCGTCTCCACGTCCTGGCAGGCGTAGATCAGGTCGAATCCGCCGATCCAGACGCCGACCGCGAGACCGAGGATCACGGCCTGCCACGACCACTCGCCCGTGATCGCGATCCACGCGCCGACCGGGCCCATGGCCTGGGCGAGGCCGAGGATCGCCTGCGGGAAGTTCGTGAACCGCTTGCCGTACGGATAGACCACCATCGGGATCACCGCGATCGGCGCGAGCGCCAGGCACAGCGGGTTGAGCAGCGCGGCCGCGCCGAGGAAGACGACCAGCGCGATGAGCGCGCCCGTCCACGCCGACGTGACCGAGACCGCACCCGTGACGAGCTCGCGGTGCGCGGTGCGCGGGTTACGGGCGTCGATCTCGCGGTCGATGATGCGGTTCGCCGCCATCGCGAACGTCCGCAGGCCCACCATGCAGATCGTGACCAGGAGCAGCCGCCCCCAGTGGATGTTCTTGTCGAGCTGGAACATCGCGGTCAGCGAGGCGATGTAGGCGAAGGGCAGCGCGAAGACCGAGTGCTCGATCATGACCAGGCGCAGGAATGCTTTGGTGCGCCCCGGCTGCGGGATCGCGGCTGAGGCTGAGCTCACAGCCCGTACTCCTTCCAGCGGCGGTCGACTTTCGCCGCCGTCTCCGGGTCGGACTCGACCATGTCCGGCCAGCCCCCGTCCCGTACGTAGCCCTCCTCGGGCAGCTTCTTCGTCGCGTCGATGCCCGCCTTGCCGCCCCAGAACTGCTGGTAGGAGGCGTGGTCGAGGTGGTCGACCGGGCCTTCGACGACGGTGAGGTCACGGGCGTAGTCGGTGTTGCCGAGCGCGCGCCAGGACACCTCGTGCAGGTCGTGCACGTCGCAGTCCTTGTCCACGACGACGATCAGCTTCGTCAGGGACATCATGTGCGCGCCCCAGATGGCGTGCATGACCTTCTGCGCGTGCTTCGGGTACTTCTTGTCGATCGAGACGATCGCGCAGTTGTGGAAGCCGCCCGACTCCGGCAGGTGATAGTCCACGATGTCCGGGACGATCACCTTGAGGAGCGGGAGGAAGAAGCGCTCGGTGGCGCGGCCCAGCGGGCCGTCCTCCGTCGGCGGACGGCCGACCACGATCGACTGGAGGAGCGGGCGCCGCCGCATCGTCACGCAGTCGATCTTCAGCGCGGGGAAGTCCTCCTGCGGCGTATAGAAGCCGGTGTGGTCGCCGAAGGGACCCTCCGGGAGCATCTCGCCCGGCTCCAGCCAGCCCTCGATGACGACCTCGGCGTTGGCCGGGACCTGGAGCGGGACCGTCTTGCAGTCGACCATCTCGACGCGCTTGCCCTGGATGAACCCGGCCAGCATGTACTCGTCCATATCGCCGGGCAGCGGCGCCGTGGACGCGTACGTGACGGCCGGCGGACAGCCGAAGGCGATCGCGACGGGCAGCTTCTCGCCCCTGCGGGCGGCCACCTGGTAGTGGTTGCGGCTGTCCTTGTGGATCTGCCAGTGCATGCCGATGGTGCGCTTGTCGTGGCGCTGGAGGCGGTACAGGCCGAGGTTGCGCACCCCGGTGTCCGGGTCCTTGGTGTGGGTCAGGCCGAGGTTGAAGAAGGAGCCGCCGTCCTCGGGCCAGGTGAAGAGCGCGGGCAGCTGCTCCAGGTCGACGTCGTCGCCGGTGAGGACGACCTCCTGGACGGGCGCGCTCTCGGACTTCACCTTCTTCGGCGGCACGTGCGTCATCGCGCCGAGCTTGCCGAACGCCTCGCGGATGCCGACGAAGCCGTGCGGCAGCTCCGGCTTGAGCAGACCGCCGATCTTCTCGCTGATCTCGCCGTACGACTTCAGGCCGAGCGCCTTGAGCAGGCGGCGGTCCGTCCCGTACACGTTCATCGCCAGGGGCATCGACGAGCCCTTGACGTTCTCGAAGAGGAGCGCGGGACCGCCGGCCTTCTGCACACGGTCGGTGATCTCGCCGACCTCCAGGTACGGGTCGACCTCGGCCTTGATGCGCTTGAGATCGCCCTCGCGGTCCAGTGCCCGGAGCAGGGAGCGAAGATCGTCATAAGCCATGCGTTCCAGTATCCGGCACCGGCTACCCTGGCCCCGTCACCGGGGGCTCGTCCGCCTCCCGCCGTCACCGCTTGGGGGATCGCGCCACCATGCTCAGGTATCTGCCGTTCCTGCTGGTCCTGGCAGTGTGGATCTATGCCTTCATCGATGTCCTGAACACCCCGGAGAAGGAAGTCAGGCACTTCCCGAAGGTGGTGTGGGTCATCCTCGTGCTGCTCTTCGGCGAGGTGCTGCTCGGCCCGATCGCCTGGTTCGTCACCGGCAAGGAGCGCCGGGCGCCCGGCGCGGGCGGCGGCTACGGACGGGGCCGGACCCAGTGGGTGGCCCCCGACGACAACCCGGAGTTCCTGAAGTCCCTCAGGGACGAGGACCCGGACGAGAAGAAGAAGCGGGACAAGGACGAGGGCTGAGGTCTCCGTGGAACTGCGGCTGCTCGTGACCTTCGAGAAGGTCGCCACGGTGCTGAGCTTCACCCGGGCCGCGACCGAGCTGAAGTACGCCCAGTCCAGCGTCACCGGCCAGATCCGCGCCCTGGAGTCCTCGCTCGGCACCGAGCTCTTCGACCGGCTGGGGAGCCGGATCCGGCTGACCGAGGCGGGCGAGCGGCTGCTGCCCTACGCCCGGCAGATCATCGAGCTGGCCGACGAGGCACGGGCCGCGGTCGTCGGTGCGGAGGAGCCGTCCGGCGCGATCGCGGTGGGCACGATGGAGTCGCTGACCTCCTACCGGCTGCCGCCGCTCCTCGAACTCTTCCACCACCGCTATCCGAAGGTGCGGCTCTCGCTGCGGCCCACGCTGGGCGACGAGACCCGGCGGGCGCTGCGGCAGGGCACGTACGACGTGGGCTTCCTGATGGAGCCGGAGACCGAGCACCAGGGCCTGGAGACCGAGGTCCTCGCGCGGGAGCCGCTGGTCCTGGTCTGCGCGCCGGGCCATCCGCTGGCCGCGCGCGGGGCGGACCCGCTCACCTCGGCCGACCTGTCCTCGGCGCAGCTCGTGGGCACCGAACCCGGCTGCCCGTACCGGGACCTCTTCGAGGACGAGCTGCGCACCCGGACCGGGACTCCGCCGCCGTTCATGGAGTTCGGGACCATCGAGGCGACGAAGCAGGGCGTCGCCGGCGGGCTCGGCGTCGCCCTGCTGCCCGCCGTGACCGTGGCGCGGGAGCTGGCGGAGGGCACGCTGGTGCGCCTCCCGTGGGAGCCGCCGTTCACACTGTGGACGCAGCTCGCGTGGCGGTCGGGGAAGCGTCTTCCCGCGCAGGTGCGGCTGTTCGTGGAGCAGGCCGTGCGGCTCGTGCGGGAGCAGGGTTCGCCGGTCGCCTCAGGGTGACCTTGAGGCTGGCGAGGACGATCAGCGGGACGCCGAGCGCCTGGACGAGCCCGATGTGGTGGCCGTAGACCGCCCAGTCGGCGACCATCGCGACGGCCGGGTAGGTGAAGGCGAGCACCGCGATCTTGGCGGTGGGCAGCTTGGCGTACGCCGCGTACATCAGCACGTACATCAGGCCGGTGTGGATCACGCCGAGGCCGACGAGCCAGGCCCAGCCGGCGCCCGTGCCGCTCATCGCGCCGAAGTCGGTGAAGGGCAGCAGCAGCGGGATGCCCACGACGACCTGGACCAGGGCGATCAGGTGGGGGCGCACTCCCGTGATGCGCTTGGTGACCAGCGTGGACAGGGCGTAGAGGATGGCGGCGAGCAGCGCGAGGCCGATGCCCGCGAGCGATCCGGTGTCGCCGGGCCGCACTCCGGAGACCAGCACGAGTCCGGCGAACGCGGCGGCCAGCCAGCCCAGTTGGAAGCGGGTGAGGCGCTCGCGCAGCACGAGGGCGCTGAGCAGCACCAGGAAGAACGGCTGCGTGTGGTAGACGACGGTGGCCAGGGAGATCGAGGTGGCCTCGTACGCCTTGAAGAGGAACACCCAGTTGAAGACGATGAAGACGCCGCCGAGCGCGGCCAGGGAGAGCTTCTTGAGGGTGAGGCCGTGGTCGCGGAAGTAGCCGCGGGCGGTGGCGTACGCGCCGAGGGCGAGGGCGCCGAACAGGACGCGGAAGAAGACGACGTCGAAGGCGCTCGCGCCGGATTCCACGACGAAGACGCCGAGGGTTCCGGAGAGCATCATCGCGGCGGTGAGCTGGGCGGTGCCCCGGCGTTCCGAGGAGGTGTCCGTTGTCATGGCGATGACGCTACGAGCGGACGAACGTGCTGGTCCACGCGCCAGTGGGGCGTCCTCCCGATGGGCCGATCGGCGCTGTCGATGAGGCCTGATCCGGGGGGTGCGCGGGCACGATGGGAGGCATGAGCAGCGCATCCCGCATCCCGACGGTCGACCTCGGACCGTGGCTGTCCGGCGACCCCGAGGCCCGCGCGCGCACGGCGCGGACCGTCGACGAGGCCCTGCGCACCGCGGGGTTCCTCCTGGTGACCGGACACGGCGTCGACCCCGGTCTGCGCGCGGCGATCAGGGAGTCGGCGCGCGGCTTCTTCCGGCTGCCCGCCGCGGCGAAGGGACCGTACGCGGTGCGGGTGGGCGAGCGCGGCTGGCTGGGCCCCGGTGCCGAGGCCAACAGCTACGCGGAGGGCACGGCAGCTCCCCCGGACCTCAAGGAGTCGCTGTCCTTCGCGGCGGACGAGCCGACCGGGGACGCGGCGGTGGACGCCGAGTGGTTCCGGCCGAACCGGTGGCCGGCGGAGGCGCCCGAGCTGCGGGGGCTCGTGGAGGCGTACCTGCGGGAGATGCGGGTGCTGTCGGACCGTCTGCTCGGACTGCTCGGTGTGGCGCTCGGGGCGGGCGAGGACTTCTTCACACGCCATACGGGCCACCCCACCTGGGGTTTCAACATCAACTGGTATCCGGGGCGGGAGCGGGTGGGCGAGCCCGAGCCGGGGCAGTTCCGCATCGGTCCGCACACGGACTTCGGGACGGTGACGGTCCTGGACCGGCAGGCGGGCCGGGGCGGTCTCCAGGTGTTCACGGACGAGGGCGGCTGGGAGGACGCGCCGTTCGACGCGGACGCCTTCACGGTCAACATCGGTGATCTGATGGCCCGTTGGACGGACGGGCGCTGGCAGTCGGGCCGCCACCGGGTGCTGCCCCCGCCGGCCGAGCTGCCCGCCGAGGAGCTGATGTCGCTCGTGTACTTCTACGAGTGCGATCCGGGGACGGACGTGCGGGGCGTCGACTCGCACACGTATCTGCGGGGGCAGTTGGACGCGATCGCGGTGGAGGAGTCCGGTGAGTGACGCGCGTACGTTCCGTACGTGGCTCGCGACGGCCGTCGAGGAGGCGCGGGCGGGCCTCGCCGAGGGCGGGATCCCGATCGGCGCCGCGCTCTACGGCGCCGACGGCACGCTGCTCGGGCGGGGGCACAACAGGCGGGTGCAGGACGGCGATCCGTCGACGCACGCGGAGACGGCGGCGTTCCGCGCGGCGGGCCGGCAGCGTACGTACCGGGGCACGACGATGGTCACGACGCTCTCGCCGTGCTGGTACTGCAGCGGTCTGGTGCGGCAGTTCGGGATCTCGCGGGTGGTCGTGGGCGAGGCGGAGACCTTCCACGGCGGGCACGACTGGCTGGCGGAGCACGGCGTGGAGATCGTGGTGCTGGACGACGCGGAGTGCGTGGCGATGATGCGCCGGTTCATCGCGGAGCGGCCGGAGTTGTGGAACGAGGACATCGGGGCGTAGCCCTCGCGCGGGGCCGGGCGGTCAGTCCCCGCGCAGCACCAGCGCGAGCAGTCCCGGGAAGCGGGCCTCGAACTCCGCGCGGCGCAGGCGGTTGACGCGGCGGGCGCCCTCGTCGCGCTGCTCGACCAGACCGGCCGCGCGCAGGGTCGCGAAGTGGTGGCTGAGCGCGGCCTTGCCGACGGGGACGTCGAAGCTGCCGCAGGTCCGGGTCCAGTCGCCGGACTCCGCCAACTCCCGTACCAGGTAGAGCCGTACGGGATCGGCGAGCGCGGCGAGCGCGGTCGGCACGGAGACGTCGTCGGGGTGCGTGTGCACCGGGGCCGCGCGGTGACCCACCATGCCTGTTCCGTGCCTTCCGCCGTGTCCGGCCGGCGGCTTCATCGAGGCCGCGGCCTTGCCGAGTGTTCGATGGAAACCATACACTCCCGGCTGTTCGCTTTTGATTGAACACTCGACCCGGCAGGTACGCGCCGGGGACCCGGCGGAGAGGTGGCGCGGCCATGCGCGCAGTGCGGTTCAAGGAGTACGGCGGGCCCGAGGTCCTGGAGACGTTCGAGGCCGAGGCCCCCGAGCCCGGCCCCGGCCAGGTGACCGTCGACGTCGCCTGGGCCGGCGTGAACTTCGCCGACCTGAAGGCGCGCGCCGAGGGCTACCGCGTGCCCGCGCTGCCCTTCGTGCCGGGCCTGGAGGTCTCCGGCCGGATCCGCGCGATCGGCGCGGGCGTGCGCGGCCTGCGCCCCGGCCAGGAGGTCGCCGCGCTCACGGCGGGCGGCGCCTACGCGGACGTCGCCCTCACCGAGGCGGCCACCGTCTTCGCGCTCCCCGAGGGCGTCGGCCTGCGCACCGCCGCCACGCTGCCCACCGTGGTGCCGACCGCGCACGCCCTGCTCCACGAGGTGGGCCGCGTCACCGCCGGGGAGAGCGTGCTGGTGCACGGCGCGGCGGGCGGCGTCGGCACCGTCGCGGGCCAGCTGGCGAAGGCGGCGGGCGCGACGGTGTACGGCGTCGTCTCCGGCGCGGCCAAGGCGGAGTACGCCGTGAAGTACGGCTACGACGAGGTGTTCGTGGACGACGGCTCCCCCGGCGGCGGCTTCGCGGACGACGTGCGCCGGGCGACCGGGGGCCGTGGGGTCGACCTCGCGCTCGACCCGGTCGGCGGCGACACGTTCCGGCGCTCGCTCGACGCCCTCGCGGTCTTCGGCCGCCTGGTCTCCTTCGGCAACGCGAGCGCCGCCGAGCCGTGGCGGGTGGGCCAGCCGGAGCTGTTCCCCGGGGCGCGCACGGTCTCGGCGTTCTCGATCCTGACGCTGGCGCGGACGGACCCGGCGGCGCTGCGCGCGGTGGCCGAGCGCGCGTTCCGCCTGGTCGCCGACGGCACGGTCACGCTGCCGGTGACGGCGGAGTTCCCCCTGGCGGAGGCGGCCGAGGCGCACCGGCTGATGGGCGGCCGCACGACGACGGGCAAGCTGCTGCTGCGGGTCACTCCTTAGCGGCGTACTCCTCGCGGAGCTCCCGCCAGCGGTCCAGGGACCACGTCGACCAGTCCTTGGGGCGGCCCTCCAGCGCGTCCACGAGGAACTCGAAGTGCTGGTGCCAGCCGGCGAGGCAGTCGAGCCGCAGCGCGTCGTCCCCGTCGAACTCGTTGGTGAAGCGCACCGTGGCGGCCGCGGGGCCCGCCGGCTCCAGATGGAAGCGGCACCGGCCGTGCAGGTCGACGGTGTACTCGGCGACGACGTCCGGGTCCCAGGCCGTGACGTGCCCGGAGTGCACGGCGTCCGCCTCGCCGTTGAGCCAGCGCAGCGTGACGGCGCCGCCGAGCCGGGGCTCGAACACGTCGGCGGCGGCCAGCCACCCCGGCAGCCCGCCGGGGGTGGCCACCGCCGCCCAGATCTTTTCCACAGGGTGGGGAAGACGCAGTTCGTAGTGGAGGTGCCGGGTGGTGCCCCTGCTCCGGCTGGTGCCCTGTCCGATGGTCGCGGTCATGGCACCAGCCTCGCCCGGTACAACCCGTTCCGCACCCCTTGGGGTACTTACGGGCGCCGGCCCGCCTCGTCGACCGCGGCCTCCCGCTCCCCAGGAACCGCCTGGCCGCTCCGTACGCGAAAAGCCGGTCCCCGTGACCTGGGTCACGGGAACCGGCTCACCCCGGAAGGGGATCGCTCAGACGCCGGCGTACGAGTGCTTGCCGGTGACGAAGATGTTCACGCCGTAGTAGTTGAACAGCCAGCAGGCGAAGGCGATGAGGGCCAGGTAGGCGGCCTTGCGGCCCTTCCAGCCGGCCGTCGCGCGGGCGTGCAGGTAGCAGGCGTAGGCGACCCAGGTGATGAAGGACCAGACCTCCTTGGGGTCCCAGCCCCAGTAGCGGCCCCAGGCGTCGCCCGCCCAGATCGCGCCCGCGATGATCGTGAACGTCCACAGCGGGAAGATCGCGGCGTTCAGGCGGTACGAGAACTTGTCGAGCGAGGCCGCGGAGGGCAGGCGCTCCAGGACGGACGTGGCGAACCTGCCGGGCTGACCGCCGCTCTGCAGCTTCGCCTCGTAGCTGTCCCGGAAGAGGTAGAGCATCGTCGCGACGAAGCCGACGTAGAAGACCGCGCCGCAGAAGATGGCGGTGGAGACGTGGATCCACAGCCAGTACGAGTGCAGGGCGGGAACCAACTGGTCGCTGGCGGTGTACAAGACAGTGACGGCGAGACCGAGGTCCAGCAGGACCGTGGTGACCAGGGGGAGGCCGAGCCAGGCGATGTTCTTCTTCAGCGCGAGCAGCACCAGGTACACACCGACGGCGACGGTGGAGAAGGTGATGCTGAACTCGTACATGTTGCCCCACGGCGCCCGCTGCACCGACAGCGCGCGGGTGAGCACACCGCCGAATTCGAGCACGAAGGCGAGCACCGTGAGGGACACGGCGATACGGCCGTAGAGGTCGCCCTTCTCGTCGCCCGCCGAGGCCCCGGGGCCGTCCGGCACGTCACGCGCGCCGGAGACGGACCGGGTGACGACCTTGGGCCGCTCCAGGGTGGCGGTGCCGCCCTTGGCCTGGACGGCGACCTCGGGCGCCTTCGCCGCGGCCTTGCTCGGGGTGAGCGCGGCGGCGGTGCGGGCGACCTTGCTGCGGCTGCCGAAGAGCCACTCCGCCATGTGCGCGAAGAAAGCCAGGAGGTAGACGGCCATCGCGGAGTAGATCAGCACGTTGCTGATGTGCGCGAGGCCTTCGTTGGGTTCGGCGGCCAGGGTGGTGGCGAGATTCACTTCTCAGCCCCTTCGGCAGGAACAACATCGGGGTCGGAGTCGGAGGAGGTGTCCGCGTGCGGATCCGCGTCCGGGTCTGGTTCGGGCGCGCTCGGCGCCTGCTCGTGCAGCTGGGCGGCGAGGTCGGCGAGTTCCTCGGGGAGTTTCGCGGACTCGCTGCGGCCGAGGCCCGCCATCTCCACGACGGTGACGCCGTCGGCGCCCCTGACCGCCCGTACCCACACGCGGCGGCGCTGGATGAACAGCGACCCGGCGAGACCGAAGATCGCGGCGACCGCGCCGACCAGCGCCCAGAGGGAGCCGGGCTCCTGGGAGATCTGGAAGGTCGCCCACTCCTTGAGGTCCCTCTCGAAGGTGATCGAGCCCTCGCCGTTCGGCAGCTTCATGGTCTCGCCGGGCACCAGCCGCTGCTTGAACAGCTCGCCCTTGGAGTCCTTGAACTTCGTCATCTTCCGGGTGTCCAGCTGGTACACGTTCTGCGGGACGCCGGAGTCCACGCCCAGGCTGCCGTGGTACGCGGACAGCGCGAGCACCGGGAAGTCGGGGGCGGGGAACTGCGAGAACATCTGGCCCTTGCCCGCGCCCGCGAAGGTCGGCACGAAGAAGGCGTTGAAGCCGAGCTGCTCGCTCTTGCCGTTCTTGTCCTTGTAGCCGTCCAGGACCTTGATCGCGCCGGTGGCGGTGCCGTTCTGGTCGATGGGCAGCAGCGGCACGGACGCCGAGTAGACGACCTTGCCCTTGGAGTCCCGGACGGTGACCTTGGGGGCGTAGCCGTGGCCGATGAGGTAGACCTTCGAGCCGTCGATCTCCAGCGGCTTGTTGACCTCGATGGCCTTCTTCTTCTCGGGGCCGTCGACGCCCTCGGAGTAGGTGACCTTCGCCTGGTAGGTGCGCGGGGTGCCGCGGTTGGGGCCCGACTTCTGGTACGTGCCCTCGAAGTCGTCGAGCGTGAAGCTGAACGGCGCCAGTTCGTCGGTGTCGAAGAGGCTGCCGGACTTGAAGTCGTCGTACTGCGAGAGCGTGTTGGCGAAGCCGTCGCCCTCCATGATCAGCTTGCCGCCCTCGGACTTGAACAGCTGGCCCGCGGCGAAGGCGACCAGCATCACGATCAGCGCGATGTGGAAGACCAGGTTGCCGGCCTCGCGCAGATAGCCCTTCTCGCCGGCGACCGAGGTTCCGGCGGCCGCCGGGGAACCGGCGGAGGAGCCCGCGACGTGCGCGCGGAAGCGGCGCTGCTTGAGCAGCGCGAGCGCCGCCTCGTGCACCTGCTCGGGCTCGGCCCCGGTGCGCCAGGTCGTGTACGCGGGAAGGCGCGTCAGCTTCCTGGGGGCGCCCGGCGGGCGGCCGCGCAGCTGGCCGACGAACTGCCAGGTGCGGGGCACGATGCAGCCGATGAGGGAGACGAACAGAAGGATGTAGATCGCGGAGAACCACACCGAGCTGTAGACGTCGAAGAGCTGCAGCTTGTCGTAGAGCGGACCGAGCGTGGTGTGCCGGTCCATGAAGTCCTGGACCTTGAGCTCGTCGACGTTGTTCTGCGGGATCAGCGAGCCGGGGATCGCGCCGAGCGAGAGCAGCAGCAGCAGGATCAGCGCGACCCGCATCGAGGTGAGCTGCCGCCAGAACCAGCGGGCCCAGCCGATGACGCCGAGCGAGGGGAGGCTCGGGGCGTCCTCCGTGGGGGCGGTGGACAGCTGTGCGCCGGCCTCGCCGAGCTCACTCTGCTCTTCGGGGGTTTCGGTCTTGCTCATGGATCAGATCCCCACCGTGTAGCCGTTCGACCAGACCTGCATCTGCTGGATCATGCTGTCCCATACGCCGGTGACCAGGAGCAGGCCGGTCGCGATCATCATGACGCCGCCGACACGCATCACCCACGCGTAGTGCCGCTTGATCCAGCCGAAGGCGCCGAGCGCCTTGCGGAAGGTGACGGCCGCGAGGATGAACGGGATACCGAGCCCGAGGGAATAGGCGACACCGAGTATGGCGCCGCGCTGCGGGTTCGCGCCGTCGGCGGAGAGCGCGAGGACGGACGCGAGCGTCGGGCCGATGCACGGCGTCCACCCGACGGCGAAGAGCGCGCCCACGACCGGGGCGCCGAACAGTCCGACGGCGGGCCGCTTGTGGAAGCGGAACTCGCGCTGGGTCAGCCAGGGCATGAGCCCCATGAAGAAGAGCCCGAGCACGATCATGACCACGCCGAGCACCGTGTTGATGGTGCTCTGGTGCTCCTTGAGCGTGCGCCCGATCGCCCCGAAGAAGACGGTGGCGGAGACGAAGACGACGGTGAAGCCCGCCACGAAGAGCCCGGCGCCGGCGACCATCCGGCCGCGCCGGGCATCGCCCAGGTCCTGGCCGCTGACCCCGGTGACGTACGACAGATAGCCCGGCACGAGCGGCAGCACGCACGGGGAGAAGAAGGAGACGAGCCCGCCGAGCACCGCGATCGGGATGGCGAGGAGCAGCGCCCCGCTCATGACCGTCTGGTTCGGACCGGTGATGGCCGCGAGAGTGGACATCACTTCTCCGCGAGCACGGGGTCGATCATCTTGCGCAGCTTCTCTTCGTTCAGCGGCTGCTGCGAGCGGGCGGCGATCTTGCCCTCACGGTCGATGACGAGCGTGGAGGGGATGAAGTTCGGGTTCATCGTGCCGTTGGGGAAGCGGAGCATCAGCTTGCCCGACGGGTCGTGCAGGCTCGGGTACTCGACGTCGAACTGCTTCTCGAAGGCGACGGCCGGGCCGAGCTCGGGGTCCCGGGTGTTGATCCCGACGAACTCGACGCCCTTGGGCTTCGTCTCCTTGGCGACCTTCACGAAGATCGGCGCCTCGGCCCGGCACGGCGCGCACCAGGAGCCCCAGACGTTGACCACGAGGATCTTGCCCTTGTAGGCCTTCGCGAGGTCGAGCTTCTTGCCTTCGAGGGTCTCGCCGTCCAGTTCGGGGAGCGGCTTGCGCTCACCCTTCTTGGCGGTGGCGATGCCGTCGGAGCCCGACACGAAGTTGGTGTTGCCGGAGCCGCCCGACGTACCGCCCGAGCCGCAGGCCGTGAGGACCAGCGCACCGACCGCGGCCCCTGCCGCCAGCAGGGTCACCCGCCCGCGACGGCCGCCGATGCGGCGGCTGCGGCTGCGGTTCGCGGACTGGGGGGCGCGGCAGGCGGCACTCATGTGAAAAGTTTCGCATGCCCGATTCGGGGATCTTCCGCACCCCCCGCGGTAGGGGAAAGTGCCTTTTCAGGCGGCCTTTCCGAGGCCCTTCCAGCCACCGGCGGGCCGCTGCCCGACCTCGAGGCCCTGGAGGCTCGCGAGGACCTTCGGGTCCTGCACGTCCAGCCAGTCCACGAACTGCCGGAAGGAGACGAGCCGCACGTCCTTCTTGCCCGCGATGTGCTTGAGGGCCTCCTCCACGGCATCCATGTAGATGCCGCCGTTCCACTCCTCGAAGTGGTTGCCCACGAAGAACGGCGCGCGGTTGGACTCGTACGCACGCTTGAACCCGGCGATGTAGGCCTCGGTGGCCTGCTTGCGCCAGCCCGGGTAGTTGGCCGGCGGCGCCTTCGTGGAGTTCTTCGACTGGTTGGCGAGGATGTTGTAGTCCATCGACAGGACCTCGAAGGAGTGCCCGGGGAAGGGCATGGCCTGCAGCGGCAGGTCCCAGACGCCCATCTTCTTCTCGGGCCAGCGCTGGCGGCCGCCGGGCGAGGACGCGTCGTAGCGCCAGCCGAGCTTCTTCGCCGTCGGCAGCAGGTTGTTCTGGCCGAGCAGACAGGGCGTACGGCCGCCGACGAGTTCCTTGTCGTAGTCGAAGGGCAGCGACGGCAGATCGGTCCAGCCGGTGTTCGTGCGCCACTTCTTCACGAACGACTTGGCCTGGTCGATCTCGTCCTGCCATTGCGCCGGCGTCCAGTTGGCGACGGAGCCGGTACCCGCGCAGAAGTGCCCGTTGAAGTGCGTGCCGATTTCATGGCCGTCGAGCCAGGCCTCGCGTACGTACTTCAGCGTCTCCTTGATGTGACCGTCCGTGAGATAGCCGATGTCGGAGGCGCCGACCGCGTTGTTCGGCGGGCGGTACATGCGCTTCTTGGATTCCGGGAGCAGATAAAGCCCGGAGAGGAAGAACGTCATGTGCGCCTCGTGCTCCTTGGCGAGCTTCAGAAAGCGCGGGAACAGTCCGTTGCCGACCTCACCGGCACCGTCCCAGGAGAACACGACGAACTGCGGGGGCGTCTGACCGGGCTCCAGCGGAACGGGCTTGGCCGGCTGGTGGGGCTGCTTTCCGGTGAAGGCGGTCGACCCGTCACCGATCGGCTTGGCCGGGTGCTCGGCACCGGGCTGCCCTTCCTTGGCCTTGTCCGCGGGCCCGGACGTGTCGCCGTCGCCCCCGGTACCGCATGCCGCGAGCCCGAAGGCGGCGGCCGCACCGGCTCCGAGTCCGAGCATTCCCCGGCGGCTGATGTCGCGCATTCCATCCCCATTCGTCGCGCCCCTGGTTCCGCTCCTGCTGTATCTGCCATGCAAGACGGACAACCACTTAGAGGGCGCGACGAACACGGGGGTTCCGGCAAGTCGCACATATTTATGGCGTATTTGCCGAGAAGAGACCTAGAGTTGCCGAGCGATTACCCCACGTCGACGAATAGGCCGCGGCGCGCGGGATTATCAGGCACCGAACGCCTTGTCCTTGCCCTTCACCGGCTTGGCACCCGCGAGAAGATGCGCGGGCACCAGATCCCGCGCCGGTTCCGCATATCCCACGGAAACGATCTTGTCGCCGCGATAGGTGAACGTCGTCAGAGAGGCGAGCGTGCACTGCCGCTTGCGCGGGTCGTGCCAGAGCCTGCGCTTCTCCACGAAGCTGCGCACGATCCAGATCGGCAGCTGGTGGCTGACGCACACCGCCTCGTGCCCGCGGGCCGCGTCCTTCGCCGCGTCCAGAGCGCCCATCATCCGCACGACCTGCTCGATGTACGGCTCGCCCCAGGACGGCTTGAAGGGGTTGACGAGGTGCTTCCAGTTCTCCGGGTTCTTGAGCGCGCCGTCGCCCACGCCGAAGGTCTTGCCCTCGAAGACGTTGCCCGCCTCGATGAGGCGGCCGTCGGTGGCGAGGTCCAGGCCGTGCACCTTGGCGATCGGCGTGGCCGTCTCCTGGGCGCGGTCCAGCGGCGAGGCGACGACGTGCGTGATGTCGCGCTGGGCGAGGTGCTCGGCGACGCGGTCGGCCATCTGCCGGCCGAGCTCCGAGAGGTGGTAGTCGGGCAGCCGCCCGTACAGGATCCCCTCGGGGTTGTGCACCTCGCCGTGGCGCATCAGATGGACGACGGTCAGCTCGTCGCCCGCCGGGGTGCCGGTCATGCGGTGGCCTCCGTGGCTTCCGCGGCCGCGCGCGCGGCACCCGGCAGGGCGGCGGCGATCCGCTCGATGGCCCGCTCGTCGTGAGCGGTGGACACGAACCAGGACTCGAAGGCCGAGGGCGGCAGATACACGCCCTGCGACAGCATCGAGTGGAAGAACGCGGTGAAGCGGAAGGACTCCTGCGCCTTCGCGTCCTCGTAGGTGCGCACCTCGCGGTCGGTGAAGAAGACCGAGAACATGTTGGAGGCGTTCTGCAGCGTGTGCGCCACGCCCTCCTTGGTCAGCGCCTGCGTCACGAGCGAGCGGATCTGCTCGGAGACGGCGTCGACCTTCGCGTACTCCGCGTCGCCCAGGAGCCGCAGCTGCGCGAGGCCCGCGGCCGTCGCGACCGGGTTACCGGAGAGCGTGCCCGCCTGGTAGACCGGGCCCGCCGGGGCGAGGTGCGCCATGACGTCGGCGCGGCCGCCGAACGCGGCGGCGGGGAAGCCGCCGCCCATGACCTTGCCGAAGGTCATCAGGTCGGGCGTGACGCCGTCGACGCCGAACCAGCCGGCCTTGGACGTACGGAAGCCCGTCATCACCTCGTCGGAGATGTACAGGGCGCCGTTCTTCGCGCAGGCGGCCTTGAGGCCCTCGTTGAAGCCGGGGCCGGGCGGCACGACGCCCATGTTGCCCGGCGACGCCTCCGTGATCACGCAGGCGATCTCTCCGGGGTACCGGTGGAAGGCCTCGTGCACCGCTTCGAGGTCGTTGTACGGCACGACGATCGTGTCGCCGGCCTGGGCGCCGGTGACGCCCGGGGTGTCCGGCAGGCCGAAGGTCGCGACGCCGGAGCCGGCCGCGGCGAGCAGGGCGTCGACGTGCCCGTGGTAGCACCCGGCGAACTTGATGACCTTGGCGCGGCCGGTGAAGCCGCGCGCCAGACGGATGGCGGACATGGTCGCCTCGGTGCCGCTGGAGACGAGCCGGACCTGCTCGACGGGCTCGATGCGGGCCACGATCTCCTCGGCGAGCGCGACCTCGCCCTCGCCGGGCGTGCCGAAGGAGGTGCCGCGCGCGACGGCCTCCTGCACGGCCGCGGTCACCTCGGGGTGGGAGTGTCCGAGGATCATCGGACCCCACGAGCACACGAGGTCGACGTACTCACGGCCGTCGGCGTCGGTCAGGTACGGACCGGTACCGGACACCATGAAACGGGGCGTACCACCCACAGCGCGGAACGCGCGCACGGGAGAGTTCACACCGCCGGGCGTCACGGCCGCCGCACGGTCGAAAAGAGTCTGCGAAACTGGGGCGCTATACGGGAAGCTCACACGAGCCATGGTGTCAGAGGGTCCGGACATCCTGCGGACAGGTGTTTCACTCCACGTTTTAGCGGGTGCCCGTGGGGGAGGTCACTGACACGATGATCGGGTTGCGTGGCGGGGCCGCGAGGCCTAGAAAAGACAGGGCCGTGCCGCCCTGGAAAAGCAGTCGGGTGGAGATATGCATCGCGGTGGCGGACTGGGCGAGGGGACCGACGGCCTGGGCCCCCGGCGTGCCCGGCGGGGCAAGCACCGACGCGACGCGGAACCGGAACCGGCGCAGGCGCCCGACCAGGCGCGCGGCGGTTCCACCGAGTCCCGGCCGGACCGGGTGAGCAGCAGGAGTGGCGGGGTGGGGGTGACGTACAAGTACTTCGGCGCCCCGGACGGCGCGACCGCCGCCCGTGTGCCGATCTCGATGCGGCCCGAGGAGCTCGGCGGGGACGAGCTGGGCATGGGCGGCATGTTCACGAAGATCAAGCCGGAGACGATGGCCGCGATGGTCCTCACCGGCATCGAGGGCATACCCCTGCACAAGGTCCCCCCGCTGGAACTGGTCGTCCTCCATCCCGACTACGCCGTGGTGAAGCTCCCCATGACCGTCGTCGACCCGCTGCGCGGCATCGGCGAGGAGTCGGTGGGCGCCGCGGCCTTCATCTGGTCCACCGTCCCGGACCGCGGCGGCCCGCGCGACGCCTTCAACGTCTACCAACTCCTGCACGAATGGCAGGATTTCAGCCACCGGCTGCACGATGCGGGGCATCAGGCGTACTGCCTGGTCTGGCCCTGAGGGCAAGAGCCGCCCCGCGTCCCTGACCGTCGCCGCGTACGCGACGTCCGGCCGTCACTCCCCTCGCAGCGCCGCGAGTCGCTGCTCGAAGGGGACGACGTCCCCGCCGAAGGGGGCGCCGCCGGAGCGTGTCGTCGCGGGACGTGCGAGCGCGGCGAGTTCGGCGCCCGCCCGGTCGATCCGTTCCGCGAGCCCCTCGGCACCCCAGTCCTCCGAGGCCGCGTACACGCCGGTCGGTACGACGACGGCCCGCAGATGGGCGAAGAGCGGGCGCAGCGCGTGGTCCAGGACCAGGGAGTGCCGGGCCGTGCCGCCCGTGGCCGCGACCAGGACCGGCTTCCCCACGAGCGCGTCCTTGTCGAAACCGCCGACGGCGTCGAAGAAGGACTTGAACAGCCCGCTGTACGAGGCGGAGAAGACGGGCGTGACGGCGATCAGGCCGTCCGCGCCGGCCACCGCGCCGATCGCGGCGCTCAGGGCGGGCCCGGGGAACCCGGTGGTGAGGGCGTGCGCGATCTCGACGGCGAGGTCGCGCAACTCCACGACCTCCACGTCCGCCTCGGTGTGCGACACGACGGCGGCGGCGAGCCGGTCGCCGAGCAGCCGGGTGGAGGAGGGCACGCCCAGCCCCGCGGAGACGACGACGAGCTTCATGCGGACACCTCTGCTTCCTCTGCGGTCTGCCGGGCCGCCGCCACGCGCGCGGAGTGCGTCGGGGCGTCGGGGACACCGGCCGGACGGTTCTTGGCGAACTCCTCGCGCAGGACGGGCACGACCTCCTCGCCGAGGATGTCGAGCTGTTCGAGGACGGTCTTCAGGGGCAGCCCCGCGTGGTCCATCAGGAACAGCTGGCGCTGGTAGTCGCCCACGGTGTCGCGGAACGACAGGGTCCGCTCGATCACCTGCTGCGGGGAGCCCACCGTCAGCGGGGTCTGCTCGGTGAACTCCTCCAGCGAGGGCCCGTGGCCGTAGACCGGCGCGTTGTCGAAGTAGGGCCGGAACTCCCGCACCGCGTCCTGGGAGTTCCCGCGCATGAAGACCTGGCCGCCGAGCCCGACGACCGCCTGCTCCGCGGTGCCGTGGCCGTAGTGCGCGTACCGCTGCCGGTACAGCTCGACCATCCGCTTGGTGTGCTCGGCGGGCCAGAAGATGTTGTTGTGGAAGAAGCCGTCTCCGTAGTACGCGGCCTGCTCCGCGATCTCCGGCGACCTGATCGAGCCGTGCCAGACGAAGGGCGCGACGCCGTCCAGCGGCCGGGGCGTCGAGGTGAACGACTGGAGCGGCGTTCGGAACTTCCCCTCCCACGTCACCACGCCCTCGTCCCAGAGCCGGCGCAGCAGCGCGTAGTTCTCGACGGCGAGGTCGATGCCCTGGCGGATGTCCTTGCCGAACCACGGATAGACCGGGCCCGTGTTGCCGCGCCCCATCATCAGGTCCACGCGCCCGTCCGCGAGGTGCTGGAGCATCGCGAAGTCCTCGGCGATCTTCACCGGGTCGTTGGTGGTGATGAGGGTGGTGGAGGTGGAGAGGACGAGCCGCTCGGTGCGGGCGGCGATGTAGCCGAGCATCGTCGTCGGGGACGAGGGCACGAAGGGCGGGTTGTGGTGCTCGCCGGTGGCGAAGACGTCGAGTCCGACCTCCTCGGCCTTGAGCGCGATGGCGACCATCGCCTTGATCCGCTCACGCTCCGTCGGGGCGCGGCCGGTGGTCGGGTCGACGGTCACGTCACCGACGCTGAAGATCCCGAACTGCATGGCTGGCTCACTCTCTCCGTTTGGTTGATCATTCAACTATACCTGTGGAACGGGAGTGCACCACCGCCTATTCCCCTGCTGGTACGCCCTCGGGCCCGGGGCGTTGTCAGACCCTCCTCCTACCGTGAGGACATGGAGCGATCACAGGAACAGACGATCCGCTTGACCCCCTGGCCGGAGGACGGCCTCGCCCTGCTCCTCCGGCTCAACACGCCGGAACTGACCGAGCACGTGGGCGGGCCCGAGACCCACGAGAAGGTCGTGGACCGCCACCGCCGCTATCTCGCCCTCGACCCCTCCGACGGCAAGGGCCAGATGTTCCGGATCACGCTGGACGGCCGGACGGCGGGCTCGATCGGATACTGGGAGACGACCTGGCAGGGCGAGCCGGTCTGGGAGACGGGGTGGGGCGTCCTGCCCGAGTTCCAGGGG
>NZ_LIRJ01000620.1 GCF_001419745.1 Streptomyces silaceus
CCCACTACACCGCCCCCGAGGCCCAGCCCGGCGGCGCCCCCGTCGCCGGCCCCCCGTACGCGCCCGCGCCCTCGGGCCGGGGCCGGGGCCCCAACAGCAAGGGGCTGCTGATCGCCGCCATCGCCGTGGTCGCGGTCGTCGCCATCGGGATCGGCGCCGCGGTGATCTTCGGCGGCGACGGCGACAAGGGCGACGGAGGCGGCGAGGCCGGCGGCAAGCCGTCGCAGGCCGAGTCCGTCCAGCCGAGCGAGAAGCCGACCAAGAAGCCCGAGAAGGAAGCCGAGCTCCCCAAGACCGACGCCAAGGCCCTGAAGCTGGAGGGCGGCACGAGCACGGCCTCCGACATCGAGGGCGCCAAGGCCGCGGGCGGGGTGTACGTGGCGGGCTTCGACAAGGTCGGCGCGCAGCTCACCTGGACGGTCAACGGCATCGAGAAGGGCGGCAGCTACAGCCTCCGGGTGAACTACGGCGTCCCCGGCAAGGACTCCAACGCCACCATCCTCGTCAACGGCAAGAAGCAGACCCGCCCCCTGAACATGAAGAACTTCGCCGGCGCGAAGGAGGGGGAGTGGGACAAGGGCTGGACCAACACCTGGGCGGTCGTCCAGCTCACCAAGGGCACCAACACCATCACGCTCACCTGCGACCAGAGCAACCTCTGCGGCAGCGTCGGCGCGAACATCGACCAGATGTGGCTCGTCGAGGGCAGCAACGGCTAGCCCCCGACAGCCCGCCTCCCGGGGCTACTTGAGCAGCCCCAGGAACCCCGCCACCGTCCCGGCCATCGCCTCGCGAGCCGGGACGAGGTACTTCCGGGGGTCGACGCCCTTGTCGTGGGCGGCCAGATAGGCGCGGACCTCGCCGGTGAACGCCGTGTTGAGGGCCGTGCCCACGTTGATCTTCACCATGCCGGACGCGACCGCGCCGCGGATCTCGTCGTCCGGCACGCCGCTCGACCCGTGCAGGACGAGCGGGACGGGGACGGCCGCCGCGAGCGAGGCGATCAACTCGTGGTCCAGGGACGCCGTGCGCTCCGTCATCGCGTGCGAGGAGCCCACCGCCACCGCGAGGGCGTCCACGCCCGTCTCCGCGACGTACGCGGCCGCCTCGGCCGGATCCGTGCGCACGCCCGGCGCGTGGGCGTCCAGCGGCGCCTCGCCCTCCTTGCCGCCCACCTTGCCGAGCTCCGCCTCCACCCAGATGTCCCGCTCGTGGCCCCAACGCACCGCGTCCGCCGTCGCCTTCACGTTCTCGCCGTACGACAGCTTCGAGGCGTCGAACATCACCGAGCTGAAGCCCTCCGGGTGCGCGGCCCGCAGCAGCTCGACGTCGGTGACGTGGTCCAGGTGGAGGGAGAGGCGGGCCGTGGAGGCGCGGGCCACCGCCGCCGTCGCCGCGGCGATCGCGGACAGCCGGCCGCCGTGGAACCTCACCGCGTTCTCGGATATCTGCAGGATCGCCGGGGCCCCGGCCCGCTCGGCGCCCAGCGCGACGGCCTCCGCGTGCTCCAGCGTGATGACGTTGAACGCGGCGACGCCATGACCCGCGGCGCGGGCCTCCGCGACGAGTTCTCCGGTGCTGACGAGTGGCACGATGCTCCCCAATTCCCAGGGCGCTGCGCCCCGTTGTGCGGTGCGGACACGACTCTGTGCGTACGGGCTCTGCGTACGGACGCGGGATACGGCGCTAGGTGCCGGCGGAGACGGCTCCGGTGACCGCGACGCGCGGCAGCAGGTCTTCGTACGTAGCGGGATCGAACTCGCCCGCCACCGGCGCCACCACCGTCGCGGCGGACAGCGCGACCGCGCGGGCCAGGCGCTCCGGCCACGGCAGCCGCTCGGCGAGGCCGGAGAGCAGCCCCGCGACCGCCGAGTCGCCGGCGCCCGTCGGGTTGCCGTGCACGCGGGCCGGGGGCGCGGCGCGCCAGCCGCCGTCGGGGGTGAGGGCGAGCAGGCCGTCGGCGCCCAGCGAGGCGACCACGGCGTGCGCGCCCCTGCGGCGGGCGTCGCGGGTGGCCTGCGCGGGCTCGTGGGAGCCGGTCAGCTCGGCGAGTTCGTCGGCGTTGGGCTTGACGATGTCGGGGCGGGCGGCGACGCCGCGGCGCAGCGGTTCCCCGCTGGTGTCGAGCAGGACGGGGACGTCCGCGGCGCGGGCGGCGCGCACCAGGAGGGCGTAGGCGCCGACGGGGACGCCGGGCGGCAGGCTGCCGCAGAGGGCGACCGCGGCGACGTCCTTGCCGTGCACCAGCCCTTCGTAGGAGGCCAGGAAGGCGGTCCACTCGGCGGGGGTGACGGCCGGGCCCGGTTCGTTGAGCTGGGTGGTGTCGCCGGTCGTCGCGTCGACGACGGCGAGGGTGCGGCGGGTGGCGCCGGCGACCGGGGCGAGCGCGTCCGTGAGGCGGGGCTCGGGGGCGAGGTGCTCGCGCAGGGTGCGGCCGGTGTCGCCGCCCGCGAAGCCGGTGACGGTCACGTCGTGGCCGAGGGCGGCGAGCACGCGGGCGACGTTCAGGCCCTTGCCGCCGGGGCGTTCGGTCACTTCGGTGACGCGGTGCGAGGCGTGCGGGACGAGGGCGGGGACGCGGTAGGTGAGGTCGAGGGCGGCGTTGAGCGTGACGGTGAGTATCACTCGTACCACCCCCCGAAGTACCTGGCCGTACGTCGTCCGCACGGAACCGGGAACGCGCTTGCCGTCGGCCTCTTCCGGGGTCTGATCATGCCAAACAGAAGGCGGTTGGCCCAGGGGTGAGGGCCAACCGCCTTCTGTTGCTTGACGTGTGAACGGGTGGTGGAATCACCCGAGTTGGGGGCTAAAGGGGGTCAACCACCCATTCGCCCTTGCGCATCACGCCCTTGACGTCGAAGGCCGCGTCCAGGACCACCAGGTCCGCGTCCTTGCCGGGCTCCAGGGAGCCGACCCTGTCGTCCAGGCCCAGGAGCCTGGCCGGGTTGGCGGAGATGGCGCGGACGGTGTCCTCGACGGAGAGGCCGTCGACGGTCACCGAGCGCTTGAACGCGCGGTCCAGGGTGAGGGTCGAGCCCGCGATGGAGCCGCCCTCGACCAGGCGCGCGACGCTGTCCCTCACCTCGACCTCCAGCGGGCCGAGCATGTAGCGGCCGTCGCCGAAGCCGGCCGCGTCCATCGCGTCGGTGATCAGGGCGACGCGGGCGGGGCCCGCGTGGTGGAAGGCCAGCTCGAAGGCGGCCTTGTGCAGGTGGGTGCCGTCGTTGATGAGCTCGACGGTGACCCGCTCGTCCTCCAGGAGGGCGGCGATGGGACCGGGGGCGCGGTGGCCGAGGGCCGGCATGGCGTTGTAGAGGTGCGTGGCGACGGTGGCGCCCGCGTCGATCGCCTCGGCGGTCTGCTCGTACGTCGCGTCCGTGTGGCCGATGGCCGCGATCACGCCGTGCTCGGCGAGGAGACGTACGGAGTCGATGCCGCCCGGCAGTTCGGTGGCGAGCGTGACCATCCTGGCCTGGCCGCGGGCGGCGTCGATCAGCTTGCGGACGTCCGCCGGGTCGGGGTCGCGCAGGAGGGCCTCGCTGTGCGCGCCCTTGCGGCACGGCGAGATGAAGGGGCCCTCGAAGTGGATGCCGGCGAGGTCGCCCTGCTCGGCGAGTTCGGAGAGCAGACCGGCGCGCTGGGCGAGGAAGTCCATCTCGCCGGTGACGGTCGAGGCGACGACGGTGGTGGTGCCGTGCAGGCGGTGCGTGTGGATGCCCTTGAGGACGTCCTCGACGGTGCCCGAGGTGAAGGAGGCGCCGCCGCCGCCGTGGTTGTGGATGTCGACGAAGCCGGGGACCACCCAGTGGCCGCTGAGGTCGAGGGTCTCCGCGTCCGCGGGAGCGCTCCCGGCGATGCGGCTGCCGTCGACGATCACGCGGCCGTCGGTGAGGGTCCCGGTGGGCAGAACCACCTGTGCACCGGCGAGAACCTTGCTAGTGGCCATCAGGTGGCTACCTCCGTGGGGTCGGGCTGCTGGTTTCGGTCTGCGGGTCGGGCTGTGGCGCGGTCGGCGGTTCGGTACGCGCGGTGCCGGGCCGGTCGCCGTCCCGCTCGGTCCGCCGGTCGACGAGGTCCCAGGCGAGCAGGCCCGCGCCCAGGCACCCGGCGGTGTCGCCGAGGGCCGCGGGGACGATCTCCGGCAGCGTCTGGAACTGGACGATGCGTGCCGCGACGGCGGCGCGCAGCGGCGTGAACAAGGTTTCCCCGGCCTCGGCCAGTCCGCCACCGATGATCAGGGTGTGCGGGTCCAGCAGAGTGAGGGCGGTGAGGAGGCCGTCGGCGAGGGCGTCGACGGCGTTGCGCCAGACCTCCTGGGCGCGGGGGTCGCCGGACTCCACGGCCTTCGCGCAGTCCGCGGCGTCCGCCTCCGGGTCGCCGCTGGCCTCGGCCCAGGCCTTGCTGACCGCGGAGGCGGAGGCGAGGCGCTCCAGGCAGCCGCGCTGGCCGCAGCCGCAGGGCGGGCCGTCGGGGCGGACGACGATGTGGCCGATCTCGCCGGCGGAGCCGTGGGCGCCGGGCTCGATGGTGCCGCCGATGCCGATGGCGCCGGCGATGCCGGTGCCGAGGGGGACGAACAGGAAGCGGTCGGCGCCCTTGCCCGCGCCGATGCGGCCCTCGGCGAGGCCGCCGGTGCGGACGTCGTGGCCCAGGGCCACGGGGACGCCTTCCAGGCGGGCGCTGAGGAGGTCCCGCAGGGGGACGTCGCTCCAGCCGAGGTTGGCCGCGTACACGGCGATGCCGCGGTCGGCGTCGACGATGCCGGGGACCGTGACGCCGGCCGCTTCGGCGGGCTGGCCGAAGCGGGCGATGCCGTGGGCGCGGAGGTCCGCGGCGAAGTCGAGGATGGACTCGACGACGGCGTCGGCGCCGCGGTCGCGGCCGGTCGGGCGGCGGGCCTCGTGGAGCAGGGTGCCGTCCGCGCCCACCAGGGCGGCCTTCATTCCGGTGCCGCCCACATCGAGGGCGATGACGTGTCTCACGGGGAACAGTCTCGCGCGTCACCCCGCGAGAGGTCTAGTCCACTCCGCCCACTTGCGGTGGCCGAAGGTCCTTTTCGCCCCCGTACGGGGGCG
>NZ_LIRJ01000621.1 GCF_001419745.1 Streptomyces silaceus
CCCCGTGAGCTCCCCCCGCCCCGCGAGCAGCGTCGCGTAATAGACCGTCTCCACTTCCTTGGCGACCAGCGGCCATATCTCGTGGAGGAAGTCGGGGGCGTCGCCGCTGTCCGCGCGTTTGCGGAAGCCGGCTATGACGTCGCCGGTGAGGACGGCGGGCGTATGGCGGCCGTACGGGCCCTTCGCGTTGTCGCCGCGCGCCTGGTACGGAACGCCGCGCCGCGAGCCCGCGTACAGCCGCGGCTCATGGCCGGAGGGTTCGTAGCGCAGGCCGCCGTCGGGCGTGCGGACGTAGTGGCCACCGCGGCCCGCGGTCAGCAGGGCCATGTGGTCGAAGAAGTTGAGGCCGAGCCCGCGCAGGAGCACCGGCTCGCCGGGGACGATCGCGGACAGGTCCACGTCGGCCGGGTTGGCGGGCCCGACGTGGCGCAGGCCGTGCCGCGCCGCGTACGTGGCCATACGTTTCTGCTCCGCGTCGCCCGCCGCCGGCAGATGGCCCTGCGCGAGGACGACCGCCGAGAGCCCGGACAGCTCCAGGCCGTTGTCCAGGACGAGGGTCTGGAGCCCGTCGGCCGTCTCGTCCAGGCTGACGGCGCGTGCCGGGTGGACCCGGACGCGGACCGAGTCGGGGGCGCCGCGCACCGTCCGCGCGAACACCCACTCCAGATAGCGGCCGTAGCAGGCGCGGGTGGGGTAGTCGTCGGGCCCGAGCCCCGGCACGCGGCCGGCGGCCGCCCACTCGTACAGGCTCGGCCCCGGACTGATGGGACCCGAGCAGGCGACGCTCGGGTCCGTGAAGAGGGTCACCTGCGAGGCGACGGTGTTCATGAGGAGTTCGCCGGGCTGCCGCGTCCGCCAGACGCGGCCGGCGCCCGGCGGCGAGGGGTCGACGACGTGGACCGTCAGGAGCACCCCGGGCGCGAGGAGTTCGGGCGCCGACGCGCAGAGCCGTTCGAGCACGCTGGTGCCGCGGGGGCCCGCGCCGACCAGAGCGAGGGCGGCCGCATGCGGTGCGGGCGGGCGCGGTGCGGGTACAGGTGCGGACAAAAGCGTGACTCCCGGGGCATCGAGAACGCTGGAAGCGGTTGGTCCGCATCATCATGCCGTCGGGGACCCCGATGCCGAACCCCGGTCAGAGGATCCGCTTCGGGGTGTGGGGTGTGTCACGTAGGAGGCCCGGTGGTCACGAAAGGTGCATCTCGCGCGCCGCTTCCAGGCGGACGCCGCCGCCCCGTGCCGTCCGTGCCTGGTCGAGCCGCAGCCGGGCCGAACGGCCGCGCAGCGTCAGCGTCATGAGCTGATTGCCGAACCACGGTCCGCCCGCCCTGCGCCACGAGACGCTCGCACGCGCCACCCGGCCGTGCCGCGCGAAGCGGCGTCCCAGGGCCCGCCCCGCCCGGCTCCAGCCGAAGCGGAAGCCGAGCTTTATGGACGCGTGGATGGAGTTGTGGACGGGCGAGCAGGTCAGCTGCAGGACGCGCGCGTCGGGCCCCTCGCCCGCGGGCCAGCTCGGCTCGGCGACGTAGGCGTGGTGGACGTCCCCGGAGAGCACGCACACCGTGGCCGGCGCGCCCGCGCCCGAACCCGCCTCCGTGATCAGCGAGGTGAGCGCCTCGAAGGAGGCGGGGAAGGCCGCCCAGTGCTCCAGGTCGGAGCGCCTGCGCAGGTTCTCGCCGAAGCGGGCCCAGCGGGCGCCGCGCTCACCCCGGCACAGCGCCGCGTTCCACCCCTCGGCGTCATGGATGAGGTGGGGGAGGAGCCAGGGCAGGGAGGTGCCGATGAGGAGATGGTCGTACGCGCCTTCCCCCGACGCCCCCTCCCCGGCCATGCCCTCCAGGGCCTGCTCGCGCAGCCAGCGGGCCTCGTCCGCGTCGAGCATCGCGCGCTTGCCCTCCTCCAGGACGCGGGCCGCGCGGGTGTCGACCATCAGCAGGCGCACGCGTCCGAAGTCTCGGCGGTAGCTCCAGCGGGCGGCGGTGGCGTCCGCGTCGGCCGCGGCGGCGAAGGCGCGCAGCGCGTCCGTGCCGTCCGGGGTGGCGCGCACGGCCGCGTACAGCTCGTCGGCCGCCAGCTCCTCGGGGCGCAGATTGCCGAGGTGCTGATGGACCCAGTACGACATCAGGCCGCTCAGGATCCGCTCGCGCCACCAGGGCGTGGCCCGCATCTCGGCGACCCAGGCGGCGCTGGTGTTCCAGTCGTCGATGATGTCGTGGTCGTCGAAGATCATGCAGCTGGGCACGGTGGACAGGAGCCAGCGGATCTCCGGGTCGAGCCAGGACTCGTCATAGAGGTGGGTGTACTCCTCGTAGTCCGCGACCTGGACGCCCGGCGGGTCGGCGAGGTCGCGGCGGGCGGCGAGCCAGCGCTGGGTGGCCTTGGAGGTCTGGTCCGCGTACACCTGGTCGCCCAGGAGGACCAGGACGTCGGGGCGCTCGGCGTCCGGGGCCGCGGCGATGCGGGCGGCGAGCGTGTCCAAGGCGTCGGGCCCGACGGGGTCGTGCTCGTCGGAGGGCGGCGCGGCCCAGCGGCAGGACCCGAAGGTGACGCGCAGCTCGGCGTCCGCGTCCCCGGCGGGCGTGCGGATGGTGCTCGCCGGGTAGGGCGAGTCGGGCAGCGGCCAGACGGCGGCCCCTTCGGGCCCGCCGAGCCGCACCTCGTACGCCGTCTCCGTGCCGGGGGTCAGGCCGGTCACCGGGATCAGCGCGTAGTGGTGGCCGGCGATCTGGAAGGTGCGCGCCGAGCCGCCCGCGCCGTCCGCGCACCGCACCTCGGCGGCGCAGGGCCGGTCGGCCTCGACCCAGACGGTCGCCGTGGAACCGTCGACGTACCTCAGCAGTGGACCAAGGCGCAGCCGTGCCACAGATGATCACCCTCCTCCGTCGCCCCGTACGGTACGGAACGACGGGGGAGGGCGGGGCGGTTCCGCGATTTGTCCGCTGCCCGGCCGCTGCCCGGGAGGTCAGCGGCGGTCGGGAGCCGCGCGGGTGGCCGCCGCGAGCCGTCGTCGGCGGCCGCCGGGGGCCGTCGTCAGCAGCCGTTGAGGATCGACGACAGCGCGCTCTTCTCCTCGGAGTTCACGGTGAGCTTGTAGTGGTGCTTCACGTCCACCCACATCCGGGCGTAGTAGCAGTGGTACGAGGTGGTGGGCGGGAGCCACTTGGCCGGGTCCTTGTCGCCCTTGGCCTGGTTGACGTTGTCGGTGACGGCGATCAGCTGGGGCCGGGTCAGGTCGTTGGCGAAGCCCTCGCGCTGGGCGGTGGTCCAGCTGTTGGCGCCGGACTTCCAGGCCTCGGAGAGCGGGACGACGTGGTCGATGTCGAGGTCGGACGCGGCGGTCCAGGTGGCGCCGTCGTAGGCGGACTTCCAGGTGCCGGAGGTGGCGGCGCAGCTGGAGTCCTGCTCGACGTTCGTGCCGTCGCGCTTGAGGACGACCTCGCGGGTGTTGCAGGCGCCGGACTGCGTGCTCCAGTGCGGGAACTTGTCGCGGCTGTAGCCGTCGGAGGAGCCCTCGGCCTTGACCGTGAGCTCGCCGAGGTAGGTGCGGGCGGTGCTCGCGCTGACGGGGGCCGGGGGAGCGGCCTGGGCGGGGGTGCCGGTGAGGAGGGTGGTGGCCGTGGCCAGGACGGCGGCCGTGGCGGCGAAGGTGTAGCGGGTGCGTCGACGCGCGTAGACGGCGGACATGCTGACTCCCTTGTCGTGGGGGGAAGTTGACCGGTGGGGCGGTCATGCTCGCGTGATGGGGTTACTGGCGGATGTGCATGCGGTGACAGGGTCGCGTCAAACAGGTACGGACTTCAAGAGGTCTGGCGCGGTGTCATATGCATGGCACGCGAGGGCAGTTGTGTTTGAGTGATCCACGTCACGCCGAAGCGGGTCGAAAGGCCCTGGCCGGGGCCGGGCGGAGGTCCCGTACTATGGACGGCGCAGAAGGGGAGTAGCTCTTCGCCGGACCGTCGACACACTGCTCAGCTCGTCTGAGCCGGCGCCCGGAGGCAGGCCCGTCAGGGCAGGCCAGCGAGACCTTCGGCAATGCAGTGCCCGGCGTACGCACCCGCGTGCGCCGTGACGCGCACGCGTACATGCGTGTGCGTCCGTGAGCGCTGCCGTGCCGAGGTGTCGTACGCGAAGCGCTGAACACTCTCGGTGGGGCGGCCCCGACCGATTGAGGAACCCTTGATCAGCTTCAGCGTGATGGCGCTCGTGTTCGGCGTCGTCTTCCTTGCCGAGCTGCCCGACAAGACGGCGCTCGCCGGGCTCGTTCTCGGCACGCGCTACCGCGCCAGTTACGTCTTCGCCGGTGTCGCGGCGGCCTTCGCCGTCCACGTGGCGCTCGCCGTCGCGGCGGGCAGCGTCCTGACCCTCCTGCCGCAGCAACTGGTCCACGCGCTGACCGGTGTCCTCTTCCTGGGCGGCGCCGCGATGCTGCTGTTCAAGGGCGGCGACGACGAGGAGGAGGTCAGGCAGCCCGAGGACCAGAGCTTCTGGAAGGTCTCCGGGGCGGGCTTCATGCTCATCCTGGTCGCCGAATTCGGCGATCTGACGCAGATCATGACCGCGAACATGGCGGCCCGCTACGACGACCCGCTCTCCGTCGGCCTCGGCGCCGTGCTCGCGCTCTGGGCGGTGGCGGGACTCGGCATCGTCGGCGGAAAGGCGCTGATGAAGCGGGTGCCGCTGGCGCTCATCACGAAGATCGCGGCGCTGCTGATGCTGGCGCTCGGCCTGTGGAGCCTGTACGAGGCGATCGCTTGAGGGGCGGTTGCGCGGAGCGGCGAGGGGGCCGCGTGAGGCTGGTCCGTTTTGGGATGCTTACGGGCGGGCTCGGCCGGTGTGACCTGCGGCGTTGGCGTTTGACGCCCTCGTTTTGTACCGTGCAGGAACAAAGTGGCTCCGCCCGTACTCCCTGACCGGCGGGCGGGGCTGCCTTGATCTTCTCCCTGCGCTCTGGAGCACGCCGATGACGGACACGACCGCTGCCGTTCTGACCGCCCGCGCCGTCCTCCTCGACATGGACGGCACCCTCGTCAACTCCGACGCCGTCGTCGAGCGCTGCTGGCGCCGCTGGTCCGAGCGGCACGGCCTCGACTTCGACGAGGTCATCAAGGTCGTCCACGGACGGCAGGGCTACGCGTCCATGGCGGTGCTGCTGCCGGACCGGCCCATGGCGGAGAACCACGCGGAGAACCGCGAGATGCTCCTCGCCGAGACCTCCGACATGGAGGGCGTCGTGCCGGTGCCGGGCGCGCCCGCGTTCCTGGCCGCGCTGGCGGACCTGCGCCTTCCGCACGCGCTCGTGACCTCCGCCGACGTGCCGCTGTCCACCGGGCGGATGGCCGCGGCGGGCCTCGCGCTGCCGGACGTGCGGGTGACCGCGGAGAGCGTGGGCGCGAGCAAGCCGGATCCCGAGGGATTCCTCAAGGGGGCGGCGGAGCTCGGGTTCGCCCCGGCGGACTGCGTGGTCTTCGAGGACTCCGAGGCGGGGATCCTCGCCGGCAGGGCGGCGGGCATGCGGGTCGTGGGCATCGGTCCCCGGGCGGCGCAGTTCGGGCCCACCGTGCATGTGGACGACCTGACGCGGGTCGGGGTCGCGTCGGCGGGCGCCGAGGGGCTCCGGCTGACGTTCGGCTGAGGCCGGGCCGTCCGGCCGGTCCGCCCGGGGCGGCGGGGCCTTCCCCGACTCTCCGTGGGCCCCCCTTCCTCTCTGCGGGGTCTCTTTCCTGCCCACGGCTTCGGCGTCACCTCTACGGCCTCGGCGTCTCCGTGGGCTCCGTCGTCTCCGACTCAAGACTCCGCCGTGTCGTACGCCCGTACTCGCCCGGCGGATCGTCCGTGAGCCCGCGGGCCCACTGGTAGCGGGTCACCGCGTCGGTGACCTCGCGCGTGTACGCGCCGTCGCGTTCCCCCACGTACAGATAGAGCTGTGCGAGACGGCCCTGGAGTTCCACGACCCGCGCCCCCTTGTCGCCCTCCCGCAGCGTCGCGCCGGCCGCCTGCTGGGGCGGTGCGGACGGCGTCCCCACCGAGCCGGTCGCGCGGGCGGTGGGCGGAGGCGTCGACGGTGATCGCGACGGACGCGTCGGCGAAGACGTCGGGGAAGGCGTCGCGCTCGGTGAGGCGGACGGGGTGTGCGAGGGGGACGGGGAGCGTTTCGCCGAGGGCGGCGCCGGCTTCGTCGGGTCGGCGAACGCCGAGGTCGGGGCGTCCGGCAGCGCGTGGTCCCGTCGGGTCCCGTCCGCGGCCGAGGAGAGCAGTCCCGTCGCGAAGACGGCGGCAGCGGCGACGGCGGCCACGGCGCCCGCCCCGGCGAGCAGCGCGTAGCGGCGCCGGCGGGCCGCCCTTTCGTACGTATCCGACTCCGCGTCTGCCTCGTGCGGGTCCGCCGGGAAGAGGCGGACGTCCGCGGCGTCCGGCCCCCGCGTCGGCGGTGGCGGCGCCGGGGACAGAGGCGCGGTGTCGCCGGGCGGGGCGGCCGCGTCGGGGTCGGGCAGCGACACGTAGGGACGTATGCGCAGCGGATTGAAGTCCTCCGCGGCGGCGGCCTCCACGGACCGCGTCCGCCGCGCGTCATCGGCGGCCTGCCGCGCGCATCCGCAGGCCGGGGTCTTTCCGTCGCCGCGCGGCACTCCGCACCGGGGGCAGAGGCGGGGGTCGGGCTGGGACCGCTCCTCGGCGTCCTGGCGACGCCGGGCGTCCCGTCGGGGTGGGGAGTGGGCGCTCCGGGAGTCGCCCGCATCCCGGGCGCCCCTCGTATCCCTTACGTCCCCCGTGTCCCCCGCGTCTCTCGCATCC
>NZ_LIRJ01000622.1 GCF_001419745.1 Streptomyces silaceus
CCCCCCCGAAGTGCCGCCCCCGGAACGAACCTTCGGATCCCCTCGCGCTTATTCCGCCTTGGGTGAATCTTGACCGGTGGCTTATCTCACGCCCCGTCAACCCCTCCCTACGGTGGCGTAGGTCACTTAGGGAGGTGAAAGATGTGTCTTCGTGAGCGCAGAGTCGACATCCTTCATCAATCACCCCATCAACAACGGCGTATTCAACTCCTACGCAGCGGTCGGCGACAGCTTCACCGAAGGCGTGGGTGACCCCGGGCCCGACGGCGCGTTCGTCGGGTGGGCCGACCGCCTCGCCGTCCTGCTGGACGACCGGGTGCCCGAGCACACCTTCCGGTATGCCAACCTCGCCGTCCGCGGCAAGCTGCTCGACCAGATCGTCGAGGACCAGGTCCCGCGGGCCAAGGAGCTCGCCCCCGACCTGGTGACGTTCTGCGCCGGCGGCAACGACATCATCCGCCCCGGCACCGACCCCGACGAGGTCGCCGAGCGCTTCGAGCGGGCCGTCGCCGACCTCTCCTCGGCGGTCGGCACGGTCATGGTGACCACCGGCTTCGACACCCGCGGCGTCGCCGTGCTCAAGCACCTGCGCGGCAAGATCGCCACGTACAACATGCACGTCCGCGCGATCGCCGACCGGTACGGCTGCCCCGTGCTGGACCTCTGGTCCCTCAAGACCGTCCAGGACCGTCGCGCCTGGGACGGCGACCGGCTGCACCTGTCCGCCGAGGGACACACGCGCGTGGCCCTGCGCGCCGGCCAGGTACTCGGCCTCGAGGTCCCCGCGGACCCCGACCAGGCGTGGCCCCCGCTGCCGCCGCGCGGCACGCTGGAGGTGCGGCGCGACGACATCCACTGGGCCCGCGAGTACCTGGTCCCCTGGATCGGGCGGCGCATCCGGGGCGAGAGCTCGGGCGACCACGTCGAGGCGAAGCGGCCGGACCTCATGCCGCTGTAGCTCCCCTCGGCACGGTCCCGCGGGGGAGGCTGGACCGGTGAGGTGACAGGGCGGAGTGGCGCGGACGCGGGCGCGGGCGCCGGTGCTGGGATGTCGGCGAGCCGTCCCCGGAGGGACGGACAGCCGAAGGGATCCCCTCGTATGCGCCCAGTTCGTTCAGCTCGCCCAGCCCGCGCAGGTGCGGCCGGTCCGGTACGTGCCGTCGGCGCGGTCGTCGTGGCGCTCGCCGCCCTCGGGCTGCCCGCCGCGCCGGCCCTCGCCGCCGCGTCCGCCCCCGTCGCCCCGGCCGCGGCGCCCGCGCCCGCCCCCGCGCCGACGACCGTCACCGTGACCGGTGCGGGCAGCGCGTCCGCCGCGCCCGACCTGGCCGTGCTCACCGCGGGCGTCGAGGTCACCGCGCCGACGGCGGACAAGGCGCTCGCCGCGCAGAACACCGCGGCCAAGGCGCTCCTCGCCGCCGCGCGCGAGGCGGGGGTCGCCGAGCGGGACATCCGGACGGAGAACCTCGCCCTGTCCGCCGTCTACCGCGACGAGGACGACACGTCGAAGGTGACCGGCTACCAGGCGTCCCAGGTGTTCACGCTCAAGGTCCGCGACATCGACAGGACCGGGGCTGTGGTGCAGGCGGTCATGGACGCGGCGGGCGACGCGGGCCGTGTCCACGCGGTGGCCTTCGACCTGGCGGATCCCGGGCCGCTGCGGGCCGCGGCGCGCGACGCCGCGTACGCCGACGCCCGGAGCAAGGCCGAGCAGTACGCGAAGCTGGCCGGCCGCACCCTCGGCCGCCTCGTCTCGCTGGACGAGAGCGACGGCGGGCGCCCACGGCCGGTCGCGATGCCGGTGGCCGCCGCCAAGGAGGACGTACCGATGGCGCCGGGGGAGATCCAGGACGAGGTCTCGGTGACGGCGGTGTACGAACTGAGCTGAGGCCGCGCGCGGGGGGCCGCCCGCGCGCCGCAGGTCGTGGGAGTCCTCGGACCCCTGGCTGGTCGGCGCGCGCGGCCGGCGCATGCCGTCAGTGGGCCGGGACGCCGTCGCGGTAGCCTGCCGTGGACGATCAAGGGGGTGGGGCAGTGGCCGGACGGTGGTACACCGCGCTGGGCGTCAACATCCTCCTCGGCGTCCCGGCCGTCATCCCGATATGGATGCTCTGGTACATCGCCGCCACCTCGAAGAACCCGGCACCCACGGAGAACGACGGGCTCGCGGTCGTCGTCCTCGGCTTCGGCCTCACCGTAGCGGCCTGCGGATTCCTCTGGTGGGCGGCCAACCGGCCCCTCGCCCGACGCACGGAACTCCGCGCGGCCCAGTACTGGACGCTCAGCCTCGTCGGCACCGTCCTGCCCACCGCCGCACTCATCTGCATCGCGCCCTGAGCCAGCACCCCTGCCTCTCGTAGGAGAGACGGCGTACCGCCAGGGTTTACCCGGATACCTCCCTCGTTCGACGACCCGCCCGTGGTGTTCCACCACTCTGGTCCGTGACCACATCACCTCATCGGGGGGAAGCATGCGGACTCTGCTCGGCAAGACCGGTGTCGCCGTCGGCGCCCTGGCGCTCATGGCCTCACCGCTGCTCGTCACGGCGCCGGCGTCAGCCGCCGACGCGAAGAGCTGCAGCCATGGCTTCAGCAACAAGTCGTCCAAGACCGGCCGCATCGTCGGCGATGGCGTCAACGTCCGCACCGGGCCGCACACCAGTTGCGGTTCCACCGGTGCGCTCAACTACGACGACGGCGTGTACTTCCACTGCTGGACCACCGGGACCAACGTCCACGGAGAAAGCCGGTGGTGGCACATCCGGGTCAACACGACCAACTGGCAGGGCTGGGTCTCCAACTACTACCTCCGCGCGGTCCCCCCGACAGCCGGCGAGAAGTGCTGACGCCCGCGATGCGTCAGGCCTCCGGCTGACGTTCGGCCGGGGGCCTGCGGGAGCCGGGACGGGGAAGTGGCTACTTCCGGCGGCGGTAGGTCAGCCACAGGCGGGCGGCGACGAGGCCGAGGACCACGACGCCGACCGTGATCTGCGCCCAGCGCGGGAGGGCGCCCGAGCCGGGCAGGTACAGGGCGAGGGAGATCACGGCGTGCTCCTTGGCGGGTGCGGGTGCGGGTGCGGGTGCGGGTGCAGGTTCGGGGGCGGGTGACGGCATCGGGGCTCCACGAAGGGGGCGTCGGGGCTCCGCGATGTGGCGTCGAGGGCCGTGGACATAATGGTGAGGCCTATCCACCCCTTTCAGGAGGTCCCGTGACCCGGTCCCTGATCCCCGGGCTCCGCTCGCTGCGGCCCGCCGCCTTCGGAGCGGATCCGGCGGGTGCGCGGCTGGCGCGGATCCGCAGGTCGCCCAATTTCTCCGTGGCCGAGGGCTCCTTCCAGAATCCCTTGGGGGCGCGGACCAGGCCGTCCGGCTCCTCGGTCGAGTTCGCCAAGATCTACTTCCGCAAGGAGGAGCGCGTCCGCCGCGGCCCGACCGGCACCGTCCCGGTGCACGCCACGACCCTCGCCGACCTCGCCAAGCCGCCGGCCAGTGGCCTCCGGATCACCTGGATGGGGCACTCCAGCGTCCTCGCGGAGATCGACGGGCGGCGTGTGCTCTTCGATCCCGTCTGGGGCGACCGGTGCTCGCCGTTCGCCTTCGCCGGGCCCAAGCGGCTGCACCCCGTGCCGGTGCCGCTGGAGGCGCTCGGCCCGGTCGACGTCGTGGTGATCTCCCACGACCACTACGACCACCTGGACCTGCCGACCATCAAGGCCCTGGCGGGTACGGACACGGTCTTCGCGGTGCCACTCGGCGTCGGCGCCCACCTGGAGCGGTGGGGCGTCCCCGCGGACCGGCTGCGCGAGCTGGACTGGCACGAGTCGGCGCAGGTGGCGGGGGTGACCCTGACGGCGACGCCCGCGCGGCACTTCTGCGGCCGCGGCGTGCGCAACCAGCAGCACACCCTGTGGGCCTCCTGGGTGGTGGCCGGCCCCGAGCACCGCGTCTACCACAGCGGGGACACCGGCTACTTCCCCGGCTTCGCGGAGATCGGCGCCGAACACGGCCCGTTCGACGCCACGATGATCCAGATCGGCGCGTACTCCGACTTCTGGCCGGACATCCACATGACGCCCGAGGAGGGCATGCGGGCCCATCTGGACCTCCAGGGCGGGCAGCCGCGCGGTGTGATGCTGCCGATCCACTGGGGGACGTTCAACCTCGCCCCGCACGCCTGGTCGGAGCCCGGCGAGGGCACCGTCGCCGCCGCGCGCCGTGCGGGCGCCAGGATCGCGCTGCCCTGCCCCGGCGAGCCGTTCGAACCCGCGGCCGAGGACGCCCCGGGCGCACCGTGGTGGCGCGGTGTCGCGGTCGCGCCGGAGGGGGGCTGGACCGAGCACGCGGCGGCCGACAGCGGCGAGCAGCCGGAGGCGGCGCCTGTCGGATAGCCGCCGGCCCGGTCCGGGCGGTGGAGTGTTCTTCCGGAGAAGTGATGTGCGGTGACGGCCCGCCCCCGAAGGCTCGGGGGGCGGGCCGTCACCGTTGCGTACATACGTACGGTCGCGGTGGCGGGCCGGGGTGCGGGGCCGGTGCGGGGCCGGGGCGACCCGAGCGGCGCGACGGCCGACGGTGTGACGGCCCCGCCGCCGTCGGCGAACTGATGTCCGACGGTCGAATCGCACCAGCGTACGAGGTGAATCGGACCCCCGTGCGAGGTGTCATACCAGAGCGGGACGCTGCCCCGCAGACTTTGTCAACTGCCCATCGCACATGATGCGTTGCCGACTACCGTGAGTGGCCGTCGGGCGACGCAGGGATCACGACACAGGGCTGACACCGAGACCTGCCGGCCGGCACGGCGCTGCCGCAAACATGCCGCAAGAGGAGTCGGCCGACCGCTTGACCCTCGTCGCAACACACCGAGGACGCTGATGTCTCACCTACGCGCACCGGCCGCCCGCGCCGACCGTCGAGAAGGCGGGCGGCACGGCAGGCCGGGCAGCCGCACCGCCGCTCTGCCCGAGACGCACATACGGCCCCAACTCCTGCGCATCGCGGTGCTGCCGGCCCTCGCCGTGGGCCTGAGCGCCTGCGCGGCCGTGCTCTTCACGCTGCGTTCGACCCAGGCCCGGCCGGGGCCCGTCCTGGTCGCCGTGCTCGCCGCGGCGGGCCTCGTCGGCCTCGCCGGCGTCGTCATCGCCGCCGTGGCCGCCGAGCGCACCGCGAAGTCCTTGCGCGACCGGGTGATCGGGCTGCGCCGCGTCACCGCGCGCGGCCAGTCCGAACTGCGCGGCGTCGTCGAACAGTTGCGCCGCGGCGACCAGCCGCCCGCCCGCCGCACACCGCAGCGGACGCGGCGGGGCGGCGACGAGTTCGACCAGCTCGCCGACGAGCTGACCCGCGCCCACGACGTCGCCCTCGGCGCCGTCGTCCAGGCTTCCCAGCTCTCCAGCCACGCGGGCAGCGAGCAGAAGGTCGAGGTCTTCGTGAACCTCGCCCGGCGCCTCCAGTCGCTCGTGCACCGCGAGATCTCGCTGCTCGACGAGCTGGAGAACGAGGTCGAGGACCCCGAACTCCTCAAGGGCCTCTTCCACGTCGACCACCTCGCGACCCGCATCCGCAGGCACGCGGAGAACCTCGCCGTCCTCGGCGGCGCCGTCTCGCGCCGCCAGTGGAGCAAGCCCGTCTCCATGACCGAGGTGATGCGCTCCGCCATCGCCGAGGTCGAGCAGTACTCGCGGGTCAAGCTCGTGCCGCCGATCGACGGCACCCTGCGCGGGCACGCCGTCGCCGACGTCATCCACCTGCTCGCCGAACTCGTCGAGAACGCCACGGTGTTCTCCGCGCCGCACACCCAGGTCCTGCTGCGCGCCAACCTCGTGACCGCGGGGCTCGCCGTCGAGGTCGAGGACCGCGGCCTCGGCATGCCCCTCACCGAGCAGAACAAGATGAACCGTCTGCTCGCCGACCCCGACCAGGTCAACGTCGCCAGCCTCCTCCAGGACGGCCGCATCGGCCTCTTCGTGGTCTCCGCGCTCGCCCGCAGGCACGGCG
>NZ_LIRJ01000623.1 GCF_001419745.1 Streptomyces silaceus
GCGGTGCGCCTGGATGTGGTCGGGGTGTCCGTAGAAGCCGTTCTCGTCGTAGGTGACGACCACGTCGGGCCGGTAGTGCCGCATGAGCTCGGCGAGTCGGGCGGCGCCTTCCTCCACGGGGGTCTGCCAGAAGGACCCGGGCGCGTCGTTGCTCGGCCAGCCCATCATCCCGGAGTCGGCGTAGTCCAGCGTCTCCAGATCGCTGATCTTCAGGACGTCACGGCTCGCCTCGAGTTCCTTGCGGCGCATCACGGCGACGGCCGACGGGTCGTGCCCCGGATCACCCGGCTTGACACCCCCCGGTCCGTCACCGCAACTGCCGTCGGTACAGGTCACGAGAACCGTGCGGATGCCTTCCGCCGCGTACCGCGCGAGGACCCCGCCGGTCCCGGTGGCCTCGTCGTNNCGCGGCGGTCGTGCCGCGCTCCGAGGGGCCGGATTCCGCCGGGCCGGATGGTGACCTCGTGGTCTCCGTGTCCTGTCCCCGCCGTGCGCTGCCGGCCCCTCGGACGATGCAACAGCGCAGGCCGGACCGGCTGTTCCCGGTGTGGCCCTCGACCTTCCAAGGGTCGGCGTTTCCATGGGAGCGCGGTGGAGGCGCGACCCGCGCGTCTCGGCGCCACGCCCGTCGGCCGGCGGACCCCCGGCTGTCTCGGGACGGGACGGGATACGGCTTGAGCGATACCTCGACCTGAACGATGCCTCGGCTTGAGCGATACCTCGGCTTGAACGATGCCTCGGCCGGGCGTCACCGTGAGATGCGGGCCTCGATCCCTTCGAGCAGGAAGTCCAGGCCGATCCGGAAGGTCTCGTCGGCGTTCAGGTGGGCGGCATCGTGCACCACCGTGGCCAGCGCGGGAAATCGGCCGGTGGCGAAGGTCCGCTCCAGATAGGGCCCGAGCGACGCCTGCCAACGCTTCTCGTCCATTCCTGTGGCCCGCTCGGCACGCCGCTCCGCGATCTCCCGACGCACCGCGCCGATCGCGTACGCGTTGACCGCGGCGACCACTGGCATGACATCGTCCACGTCGAGGTCGTTCAGCGCGGCCACCACGGCCTCCCCGCTGGCCAGCGCGTGCGGCCCGAGCTGGGGTCGGCCACCCAGCAGATCGGCGAGCCATTCGTGTTCGTGAGCGGCGTGCCGAGTGGCTTCGGCGAGGGACCGGAGCGCCTCCCGCCAGCCGTCTCCGGCCGGCCGGATCTCGGCGTAGGCCGCGTCGACCATGAGGTCGAGCAGCTCCTCCTTGCTGGCGATGTAGCCGTACAACCGCATCGGACGGACGTCCAGGGCGGTGGCGACCTTGCGCAGCGACACCGCGTCCAGGCCGTCCGCGTCGGCCAGTTGAATTGCCGCCCGCACGATCCGCTCCCGGCTCAACGGAGCCGGTACGGGTCGTTCGGACGGCTCCGGCCTCTCCCACACCAACATGCCGCTTACAGTACATCGCATCGAGCGATACGGTGTATCGATCCATACGGTGTATCGAAGGGAGCGACCATGACCATCGCCATCGTCGGAGCGGGCCTCGGCGGCCTGGCTCTCGCCCGTGTGCTGCACGTGAACGGCATGGATTGCGTCGTCTATGAACGCGAATCGTCACGCGATGCCCGCGGGCAGGGCGGCATGCTCGACATCCACTCCGGCCAGCGGGCGCTGCGCGAGGCCGGACTGATCGACCAGTTCCACGCGATAGCCCGCGGCGAAGGCCAGGACATGCGACTCCTGGAGCCGGACGGCACGTTGCTGCTCCAGGAGGACACGCCCGACGACGCCCCGCTCGCGCGCCCCGAGGTCGACCGGGCCGATCTGCGCGACCTGCTGCTGGATTCCCTCCCTGAAGGCGCGGTGCGCTGGGGGAGCGTGTTCACCTCCGCCGACGACGGCCTGCTGCACTTCGCCGACGGCAGCAGTGCGACGTACGACCTGCTGGTCGGCGCGGACGGCGCG
>NZ_LIRJ01000624.1 GCF_001419745.1 Streptomyces silaceus
CCCCGGCCCCCGTCGGCCGAAAGGCGACCCGGAGCTCCATCCCGATCCGCAGCGCGCCTTCCGCGCAGTCGACGATCTCGGTCATCATGCGCGGGCCCTCGGCGAGGTCGACGACCGCGGCGACGTACGGGACGCGGCCGCCGAACGGCGGGAGGTCGTTCCGGTGCACCACCGACCAGGTGTAGAGCGTGGCCCGGCCGCTCGCCCGCTCCCAGGTGACGTCCTCGCTCCAGCACCCGGGGCAGAACTCGCGCGGATAGTGGTGCGCGCCGCCGCACGCGCCGCACCTGCGGATCAGCAGTCGCCCCTCACCGGCGGCGTCCCAGTAGGGCCGGGTGAAGGCGTCGGCCTCGGGAAGGTCGAAGCGGGGAGCGGTGGCGGGCAGGTCCGCACTCATCAGGAGAGTCCCTTCACGTACGCGGCCCCCGCAGGCGCCGACACCGATCTGACGGTACGTCAGTTCAGCGCAACCGGCGCCGGTTGCGCAAGGGGCGTACGTCCCGTACAGCCCGTACACCCGTGATGAATTCGCAACCGGTTCCGGACTTGTCCGTCACCCATCAAGTAATCACGCGGTTACTCTCCCGTCATGGCCGACTCGTCCCTTCCACTTACGCCCCGGCAGGACCGCCCCGTGTACGTCATCGGCGGCGGCCCCGGCGGTCTCGCCACCGCGGCGGCGCTGCGCGCACGCGGTGTCCGCGCGGTCGTCCTGGAGAAGTCCGAACGGGTCGGCGCCTCCTGGCGCGGCCACTACGACCGTCTCCACCTGCACACCACGCGCCGCCTCTCGGCGCTGCCGGGACTGTCCATCCCACGGTCGTTCGGGCGCTGGGTGTCGCGGGACAACGTGGTCCGCTACCTGGAGAAGTACGCCGAGCACCACCGCCTCGACGTCGTCACCGGGGTCGAGGTGACCGGCCTGCGGCGCGCGGACGACGGCGCCGGCTGGGTGCTGCGCGCCACGGGCGGGCGGGAGTTGACCGGCAGCGCGGTGGTGATCGCCACCGGCTACAACCACACGCCCCACCTCCCGGACTGGCCGGGCCGCGACACCTACTCCGGCGAACTCCTGCACGCCGGCGACTACCGCAACCCCCTCCCCTACGCCGGCAAGGACGTCCTGGTCGTCGGCGTCGGCAACACCGGCGCGGAGATCGCCGTCGACCTGGTCGAGGGCGGCGCCGCCCGGGTCCGCCTCGCGGTGCGCACGGCCCCGCACATCGTGCGCCGCTCCACGATGGGCTGGCCCGCGCAGCGCAACGGCATCCTGTGCCGCAGGCTCCCGGTCGCCCTGGTCGACCGGCTCGCGGGCCCGCTCGGCAAGGTCAGCGTCCCCGACCTGACGGCCAAGGGCCTGCCCCGCCCCACCACGGGCCTGTACTCGCGGGCCAGGCAGGGGGCGATCCCGGTGCAGGACGTCGGCCTGATCGACGCGGTGCGCAGGGGCCGCGTCGAACCGGTCGCCGCCGTGGAGTCCTTCGAGGACGGCAAAGTCGCCCTCGCCGACGGCACCCGCATCTGCCCGGACGCGGTGATCGCCGCGACCGGCTACCGGCGCGCCCTGGAGGGCCTGGTCGGCGACCTCGGCGTCCTCGACGCCCGCGGCCGCCCCACCTCCCACGGCCGCCGCAGCCCCAAGCAGACCCCGGGCCTCTACTTCACCGGCTTCACGAACCCGATCAGCGGCATGCTCCGAGAACTGGCCATGGACGCGGAGAAGATCGCGAAGGCAATAGCGAAGGCGGCGACGAAGGCGCCGGCGAAGACAACAGCGCGGTAGGCCGCCGCACGCGAGACCGCCGCCCGGGAGCGCCCCGCAAGGGGCGCGCGGAACCGCGCGAGCCACCACGGACAGCGGAAGGGCACGGAAAGCCGCCCGGAAGGCCGCACGAAAAGCCGCCAAGCACAGCACCCGTACGGCGCACGGGAGTCCGACGCGAGGGCGCCCGACACATGGGCGCCTGACGCATGGGAGCCCGACGCGTGGGCGCCCGACACATGGGCCCCCGCATGGGCGCCCGACACATGGGCGTCCACGTCCGAATCACGCCCTTGGCACCCACCGGATTCTGCGCTTCCGTGGACAACAGGGCCCCACTCGCCACCCCAGCACCACCGCTCGACCGCCCCGGGGCGAGGCCCCGCGCCGCCCCCGGCGCCAGGCTTTGCCTGCAGCACCATTCCTGACGCAGCGTCAGTTCAGTAATCTGACTGTGCGTCAGTTAAGTGCTGTCACAAGAAGCGGGCGGACCGATGCTTGGATCGACTCACGGCACCTTCACCACCGACCCCCGCCGCGCGCATGTTGTGGCCTGCGGCGAGCTCCCTCCTCACGCCGTCCACGGCAGGGCCGTCACGGCAGACGGCGCGGACGACCTGGACGTCAGCGGCCGGCCGCTGCACGCCGACGTGCCCGACCTGGACCGCTTCTTCCGCCCCGAGTCCGTCGCCGTCATCGGCGCGTCGGACGCCGAGGGGCGGCCCAACACCGGCATCACCCGCCAGCTCATCGCCTGGGCCGAGCGGGTGGGCGCGCGCCTGCACCCGGTGCACCCCACGCGCGGTTCGGTCTTCGGCATCTCCTGCTTTCCCTCCGTGGCCGACCTGCCCGAACAGGTGGATCTGGCCGTGCTGTTGGTCGGTGACCCGCTCCCCGTGATCGAGCAGCTCGCCGAGGAGAAGGTGCGCTTCGCCGTCGCCTTCGCCTCCGGGTTCGCCGAGACCGGCGAGGAGGGCGCGGCCGCCCAGGAACGCCTCGCGGCCGCCGTCCGGCGCTCGGGCCTGCGGCTGCTCGGCCCCAACACCAACCTCAACGCCTTCGAGAAGTTCCGCGACGACCTCGAAGGCCCCGCCATCGCGCTGATCACCCAGTCCGGCCACCAGGGACGCCCCGTCTTCACCCTCCAGGAGCTGGGCATCCGCCTCTCCCACTGGGCGCCCACCGGCAACGAGGCCGACCTGGAGACCGCCGACTTCATCTCCTACTTCGCCGGACAGCCCGAGGTCGGCGCCATCGCCGCGTACGTCGAAGGACTCAAGGACGGCCGCGCCTTCCTGCTCGCCGCGGACCGGGCCGCGCGCAACGGCGTGCCCGTCGTCGCCGTGAAGGTCGGCCGCACCGAGACCGGCGCCCGCATGGCCGCCTCACACACCGGCAAACTGACCGGCGCCGACGCGGTGGTGGACGCGGCGATGCGGCAGTTCGGCGTGATCCGTGTGGACGGACTCGACGAACTCCAGGACACCTCGGCCCTGTTGGCGCGCGCCCGGCCGCCGCGGGCCGACGGCGTCGTCGTCTATTCGATCTCGGGCGGCACGGGCGCGCACTTCTCGGACCTGGCGACCGAGGCGGGTCTCACGCTGCCCACGCTCTCCGACGCCAAGCAGACGGAGCTGCACCAGTGGATACCCGACTACCTGAACGTCGCCAACCCCGTCGACAACGGCGGGCACCCCGTCGGTGACTGGCGCGGCCGGAAGATCATCGACGCGATCCTGGACGACCCTCAGGTGGGGGTGCTGATCTGTCCGATCACCGGCCCCTTCCCGCCGATGAGCGACAAGCTCGCGCAGGACCTGGTGGACGCGGCGGAGCAGACGGACAAGCTGGTGTGCGTGGTGTGGGGCTCGCCGGTCGGCACGGAGGAGGCGTACCGCACCACGCTGCTCGGCTCCTCGCGCGTCGCCACCTTCCGCACCTTCGCCAACTGCATCACGGCGGTGCGCGCCTATCTGGACCACCACCGCTTCACGGCCGGCTACCGCTCCCCCTTCGACGAGGCGCCGCGCTCCCCCTCGCCCTCCTTCCGCAAGGCGCAGGCCCTGATGCGGCCGGGCCAGCAGCTGAGCGAGCACGCGGCGAAGCAGCTGCTGCGCGCGTACGGGATCAGGGTGCCGCGGGAGCAGCTGGTGACCAGCGCGGCGGCGGCCGTGCGCGCGGCCGGGCTCGTCGGCTACCCGGTCGTCATGAAGGCCTCGGGCCCGCAGCTCGCGCACAAGACCGAACTGGGCCTGGTGAAGATCGGCCTGACCTCGGCGAGCCAGGTGCGGGACGCCTATCGGGAGCTCACGGACATCGCCCGCTATGAGGGCGTCCCGCTGGACGGCGTCCTCGTCTGCCAGATGGTCGAGCGGGGCGTCGAGATGGTCGTCGGCGTGACCCAGGACCCGCTCTTCGGGCCGACCGTGACGGTCGGGCTCGGCGGCGTGCTCGTCGAGGTGCTGCGGGACGCGGCCGTGCGGGTGCCGCCCTTCGGCGAGAACCAGGCGCAGGCGATGCTGTCCGAACTGCGCGGGCGCGCGCTGCTGGACGGGGTCAGGGGAGCGCCGCCCGCCGACGTCGACGCGCTCGTCGAGGTCGTGCTGCGGGTGCAGCGGATGGCGCTCGAACTGGGCGAGGACATCGCGGAGCTGGACATCAACCCGCTGATGGTGCTGCCCCGGGGACAGGGCGCCGTGGCCCTCGACGCGTTCGCCGTCTGCCGCTGAGACGGGCCGCGGGCCGCCACCACGCGGAGCGTTCCACCACACCCGCGTGCCCCGCCACATCCACGTGCCCCGCCGCATCCGCGTAAGCGGCCACACCCGCGTACGCCGCCAGTTGGGCACACCACCCTGCACCCGCACCCGCACCC
>NZ_LIRJ01000625.1:0-812 GCF_001419745.1 Streptomyces silaceus
GGCGGCGGTGGCGGCGGTGCGTATGCGCAAGGAACGCTCCAAGTGTGAAGTTCTCGTGGAGAGAAGCCGAGCATACGGTGACCGCTGACCGCTATTGAGGCGGTAGGTCCGATTCCACTTGTGGAGATTTGGCTCACGCGTCCGTGCCGCCACAGGGCTTCCGGGCGGTATTCGGCCACCCGGAGCTTCGGACCCACCGACCGAAGGGTGTCAACCCCTGCCGATATAGGGCATGTTGGTCGCCAGTACCGTCGCGAACTGGACATTCGCCTCCAGCGGCAGCTCCGCCATGTGCCGCACCGTGCGCGCCACGTCGGCCACGTCCATCACCGGTTCGCTCGCGAGCCGGCCGTCGGCCTGGAGGATGCCGGACTGCATGCGCTCGGTCATGTCGGTGGCCGCGTTGCCGATGTCGATCTGTCCGACGGCGATCCGGTACGGCCGTCCGTCCAGGGAGAGCGCCTTCGTCAGGCCCGTCAGGGCGTGCTTCGTCGCCGTGTACGCCACCGNNCGCCGTTGAGGTTGGTGTCGACGACGTGGCGCCAGGCGTCGTAGGCGAGTTCCTCGACCGGGACGCCGCCGGGGCCGAACGTGCCGGCGTTGTTGAAGAGCAGGTCCAGGCGCCCGAAGCGGTCGCGTACGGCGGTGAAGAGCGCGGCCACGTCCTCGGGCCGCGACACGTCCGTCCGTACGCAGACGGCGGCGTCGTCCCCGACCGGGGCCGCGGCGCGGGCGACGGCGACCGTCTCCTCCAGCGTCTCCGTGCGCCGGCCCGCGAGCGCCACGGACCAGCCGGCGGCCAGCAGTTCGAC
>NZ_LIRJ01000625.1:843-1943 GCF_001419745.1 Streptomyces silaceus
CCGGCGGGTTCGATGCGGCAGTTCGCTCAGCGTTCATGGCCCCGCAGCGTACGGGAGGGGTGTCCACGCGGACATCATCCGCCCGCCATATGGCTGTTGTGTACGCGACAGGCGGGCGTCGTCCCCCGCCACTTGCATGCCCCTGACACCAATCGTCAGGGGAGGGCACATGACACCCGCAGGTCAGCAGCACGCACCCGAACTCCAGGCCGCAGCCAAGCACGTGGGCCGGCGCCGGTTCCTCACCGTCACCGGCGCCGCCGCCGCGCTCGCCTTCGCCACCAACCTGCCCACCGCGGGCGTCGCGGGCGCCGCCGAGCTGGACGCCCGCCGCATCGCCGACGACCCCTTCACCCTGGGCGTCGCCTCCGGCGACCCGCTGCCCTCCTCGGTCCTGCTGTGGACCCGGCTCGCCCCGGCCCCCTACGAGCCGGGCGGCGGCCTGCCCGCCGAGCGCGTCACCGTCCAGTGGGAGCTCGCCCACGACGCCCGCTTCCGTCGCGTCGCCAGACGGGGCACGGTCACCGCGCACCCCGAGTTCAGCCACACCGTGCACGTCGAGGTCGACCACCTCGAAGCGGGCCGCACCTACTACTTCCGCTTCCGTACGGGCAGCTGGGTCAGCGAGACCGGCCGCACCCGGACCGCGCCCGCCACCGGCAGCCGCGCCGCCGGGCTGACCCTCGCCGCCGTCTCCTGCCAGGCGTACCACGACGGCTACTTCACCGCGTACAAGCACCTCGCGCAGGACGACGTGGACGTCGTCTTCCACCTCGGCGACTACCTCTACGAGTACGCCGTCAACGCGGTCGGCGGCGCCCGCAACTACACCGACCGCACGCTGCCCGCCCACTTCAACAAGGAGACGAAGACCCTGGAGGACTACCGCCTGCGGTACGCCCTCTACAAGTCCGACCCGGACCTGCGGGCCGCGCACGCCGCGCACCCCTTCGTCGTCACCTGGGACGACCACGAGACCGAGAACAACTACGCGGACGACACCTCCGAGAACGACGACCCGCCGGCCGAGTTCCTGCTGCGCCGCGCCGCCGCGTACCGCGCGTACTGGGAGAACCAGCCGCTGCGCCGCCCGCAGCAGC
>NZ_LIRJ01000626.1 GCF_001419745.1 Streptomyces silaceus
CAGGGACGCGGCGATCGCCGCCCGCATCCCGCCCGCGCAATGCACCCACACCCTGCCGGGCGGCACCTCGCCGGTCCGCCCGTGCAGTTCGTGGAGCGGAATGTGCACGGAACCCTCGACGTGCCCCGTGGCGCGTTCCGAGTCGCGGCGTACGTCGAGTACGACCACCCGCTCACCGCGCTCGCGCACCCGGGCGAGGTCGGCGAAGGCCGCGCGGGGGAACGAGGCGAGTGCCTCGCCCTCACGGATCCAGGCGGCCGGGTTCCCGGTGGCCGCGGCGGCAGGGCGGTCGATGCCGACCCGGGCCAGCTCGCGCTGGGCGTCGGCGATCCGCTCCGGAGTGTCGGCGAGCAGGGTGACGGGCTTGCCCCACGGGATCAACCAGGCCAGATGGGTGGCGAGTTTGCCCTCGCCCTCGAAGTTGAACGACCCGGCCACATGCCCCTCGGCGTACGCGACCCGGCTGCGCAGGTCCACCACCCACTCCCCCGCGGCCAGCCGTCGCGCGATCTGCTCGGCGTCGGCGCGCTCGGGCGGGGTCAGGTCGATCGGCGCGGGACCGGCGGCGTTGGCCGGACCCATGTGCGCGTAGTACGCGGGCACGTCCTCCAGCCCCGCCAGGAGCTGCGCGACGAAGGTGTCGACGTCCTGCGTGAGCGCGTCGTTCGTGGCGCGCTCCTTGCCGATCGTGGTCGCGTCCCCCTCGGCCTGGGAGGAGGAGCAGAAGCTGCCGAACCCGTGCGTGGGCAGCACCGGCACGTCGTCGTCCAGCTCGGCCGCCAGGCGGTGGGCGGAGGCGTGCTGGGCACGGGCCAGTTGTTCGGTGAGCCGCGGCTCCACCAGGTCGGGGCGGCCCACCGTGCCGATCAACAGGGATCCGCCGGTGAACGCCGCCACTCCGCGCCCGCCCTCTTCCAGGACGTAGGAGGTGTGGTGCGGGGTGTGGCCGGGGGTGGCGACCGCGCGCAGCACCAGTCCCTCGTCCACCTGGACGGTGTCGCCGTCGGCTATCGGCGTGCGGGCGAAGGCCACCTGCGCGGCCGCGGGCACCAGGTAGGCAGCGCCGGTGACGCGGGCCAGCTCCAGTCCCCCGGTGACGTAGTCGTTGTGCAGATGAGTCTCCGCCACGTACGCGACGCGCACCCCACGCCTCGCCGCGGCGGCGATGACCTGGTCGATGTCGCGCGGCGGGTCGATCACGACCGCGTCGCGGGCACCGCCGGCCAGGTAGCTGCGGTTGCCCAGGCCTTCGAGTTCCAGGGTGTCGGCGAAGAACACGGCTGCGGCTCCTCCACATGAGTCGGTGTACCCCGGGGGGTATCTGTCTTTTACAGTAACAGGGATACCCAGGGGGGTATTCCAGGGGGTGCAGATGCGCAAGCCGGGCACATGGACTGCCCCCATGGCACCGCCGCCCCTAAGGGGCCGGGTACCCGGTGGGGTATGGAGAAACGGCGTCGCCGGAGGATTCCTCGACGGCCTCGACCGCCGCTACTGAGGCGTGAGTGTCTTGCTCCAGTCGTCGACCGTGAGGACGTCGGCCCACTGCGGGAACAACCGCTCGATCAGGCAGCGGTGCAGTTCGGGGTCGATGTCCAGGCAGGCGTCGGAAAGCACCGTGAGGCCGAAGTCCAGGTCGTTCGCCTGACACAGCGTGGACAGCACGACGGCGCTGGTGGCGATCCCGCTGAGTACGAGGCTGTCGATACCGCGCGCCCGCAGCAGCACGTCGAGGTCGCTGCCGGAGAACGCGCTGGCCCGTCTCTTGGTGACCACGACCTCGCCCGGCAGGGGCGCGACGTCGGGGTGGATCTCGGTGCCCGGGGCGCCCTCGACGTAGCACCCGGCCTCCGCGATGGCGGCGAGAGCCCTGTTGCGCGTGCCGACTTCCGGGAAGCCGGGGCGCAGTGCGATGACCACGTAGATCACCGGTACGTCCGCCGCCCGCGCCGCCTCGATCGCCGCGCGCACCCGTGGCAGATATCCGGAGCCGTCGTCGACGAGGTCGACGATGGCCTGTTGGACGTCTATCACGAGAAGGGCACGGCCCATGTCGCCTCCAGGAACGGTGTCGCAGCCCTCAGGGTAGGCGCATCCAACCGCGTTCCATGGACCAGTGCCGGCCGTGTTCGAGGTGGTCGAGCGGGGCTCGCTGGAGGGTGCTCCGGCGGGGCAGCCCTGTGATCTCGGTGGTTCCTGGCGGGGCGTCGAAGACGAACTCCAGGACGTCCGAGTCGCATCGCGGTCTGTCTCCGTGCCGGGTGAACCGGCGTCGGAAGTTGACGATGGTGGCATCAGGGCGCAAATGGTCCGCGAACGTGCGGTCGAGGAGCCAGGAGTGGCAGGTCGCGAAGGTGACCGGCCGCTCCGGGTGGTGGCGGGCGGGCCGCCGCGAAGGAGGCGCCGCAGGCCGCCGGGGTGAGCGGTCCGCAGTGCGCCCCCGCGGGGGC
>NZ_LIRJ01000627.1 GCF_001419745.1 Streptomyces silaceus
GGAGGGAAGGGGGCGGGCCGAATGTGCCACTGGGGCGGTGCCCGTGCTGATCCCGTGACTCCATGGTCGTCGGCTCCCCCCAGCCGTGGGACGCGCCATGCAGGCCGCGACGCCGGTGCCGACCGCACCGAAACGTCGGTGCCAACCGCACCGAGCGGCAGCGCATAACGCCCAATTCCCCTACGTTCGAGGATGGTTGGGGACACGTCAACCGGCGGGGCGGAGTCGACTGAACCCCTGCGACCAGGGCGTTTCCTGGGTCACAGGGGTTCACTCACGTATCCGTACCGACGGGCTGGCCGACGGCTGGCGGGTCGTCAGCCGGCGGGGGAGTCGCTGACCTTGGTGACCGGACCGATGGACAGCCGGCCGGAGCCCGACTCGCTGACCGGGAGGGTGCCGGCCGGCCAGTCGACGGTGACGGTCTTGGTCTCGTTCGGCGGGGTCACCAGGATCTTGGTGACGCGCACGCCGGAGCCGCCGGTGTTGTTGACCGGGAACTCGATGTTGAAGGCCGCGGTCTCGCCGTCCTTGAGGATGTCCGGGTGGACCTGCTCGCCGTTGCGGTCCACGGAGAGGGTGTCGCCGGTGGCGGTCTTCAGGTCGACGCCGGCGTAGCCGTTGATGGAGCAGTCGCGGCCGCCGCCGTTCTTGAAGGCGACGGTGACGACGCCCTCCTCCTCGCCGGTCGTGTTGTCGGTGGCGGAGACCTCCAGCTCGTCGCTGCGGCAGATCTCGACCTTGCCGTTCTCGTTGGAGCCGGTGCCGGCGGCGGTGCCCTGCGGGGAGTCGCCGTCGCTCTTGCCGCTGGTACCGCTGCCGCTCCCGTTGCTGCTGCCGCCGCTCTCGCCGGAGCCGCCCGAGGAGGAGCTGGAGGACGAGCCGGCCGGGGCCGCGTCCGAGCTGCCGCCCGCGGTGTCGTCGCCGTTGCAGGCGGTGAGCGAGAGCGAGCCGATGAGCGCGAGGCCGGCGAGCAGGGTCTTCGAGGCGTGCGTGAGCTCCATGGGATCCCCCGTGAGATGCGTGGTGTGCGTGTCCGATGCGCCGGTGTACGCCGGTACGCCGGCGCTTCGGTCCGTCGGTACGTCGCCGTGGCGGCTGACGGGGAACAGAGAATCCGTTCCCGTCCGACCCGGGCAAGGAGCGCCGGAACATCAGGAACGCTGGAACACGAGAACCCACCCTGAACTGCGAGAACACCACTCCCATGGAACGCCCGCCTGGGACGGGGAAGCGCTCGTTCCGACCTCGGGGGTCAGACCCTGGGCGCTCCGTACCAGCGCCACTCGGTCCGGCGCGGGTGACCGGGCAGCTCGCCGCGGCCGGTCGCCCACAGGAGGGTGGGCCAGGGGTCCGTGTCGGTGGGGGCGTCGGGGAAGAGGCGGTGGAGCACGCGGGCGCAGAGGTCGGCGGGCGGGTCCCAGCGGTCGCCGATGCCGAGGCCGTGCGCGATGTCGTACGTGTGGACGAGGGTCTCCACGATGCCCATCGCGGCGAAGCCCTCCGGGTCGGAGGCGCCCCAGACGTGGTGGGCGCGGACCGTGGGGGGCGTGGTGGCGACCATGCCGGTCAGGAGGGCGCCGCACGACTCCAGGACCTGGAGCAGCCCCGGGACGCCGGCCCCGCGGTCGGCGAAGGTGACGTTGGCGGGCCCTTCGGGACGGTGGCGGTACCAGAGGAAGGGGACCTCGGTGTCCTGGGGCGGGTGCTGGGGCCCGAGCTGGGCGGCGTACGTGAACAGGTCGTCCGCGAGGTGCTCGCCGGTCTCCCAGCAGGTCCACTCCAGCCCATGGGCCTTGACGCCCCAGTCCACGTCGGGCCCACCGCCCTCGCGCAGCGTGCCGACGGCCAGCCGCACGGCTCGGGTGACGTCGTCCGGGGAGACGGGCGGGGACACGGGCGGGGACACGGGCGGGGTCGTGGGAGGGTCAGACATGCGGGGACGGTAACAGCACCCTCGGGGAAA
>NZ_LIRJ01000628.1:0-592 GCF_001419745.1 Streptomyces silaceus
GCGGCGACGGCCAGGGCGGCGTTGGACACCCAGGTGGTGATCCAGTACGACCAGGCGGCCAGGAAGCCCGCGAAGTCGCCGAAGGCCGCGCGGGCGTAGACGTACGGTCCGCCGGTGCGCGGATCGCGCTCGGCGAGCCGCCCGAAGACGAGCGCGAGGGCGATGGCACCGGCGGTCAGGACGCCGAAGGCGACGAGGCTGATGGTGCCGAAGGGGGCGACGGAGGCCGGCAGCAGGAAGATGCCGCCGCCGATGATGTTGCCCATGACGAGACAGGTCGCGATCGGAAGCCCGAAGCGCCGGGAGTGCCTGCTCCCCGCCTCGGCCGGTTCCCCCTGCTCAGGGGCCGGAGCCGGCCGCGCCGCCGCGGTTCCGGAGTCGTGCATGGGGTGGTGCGCCTCTCGTCGTGCCAGGTGCCCGGGATCGCCGGGCGGAAGCCATGGTCGGGCACGGCGGACGCTGCTCAAAATCAGTGCGTTTTGTCCTGTACGACGCCGTCGACCACCGCAAATGCTGTGCCGCCGGGGACTTCGGACGGGGAATCATCCACCGGAACCTGCGGCCCCTGGCCCTCGTCGAGCCAGCGGCGCAG